>CAXBSB010000009.1:0-60967 GCA_963977965.1 uncultured Schlesneria sp. | reverse complement strand
GGGATGCGGAGTCAGAATTCGTGGGGCAGCGCCACCTTGTCGTTTGAAAAGATAAGGACGCCGCGAAAGAAGATTCAAAGCGTCTGCATCCACGACGAGTGGAATCGTCAGGGAATCGTAGAGATCACTCACCAGTTCCTGGAGTCCGGATGACTGCCCCAGACCCGGGCCGATTGCCGCCGCGTTCTGGGTTTCTACCAGTTCAAGAAGCTGCTTCAGGGCGGCAGGCTTCAGTCGTCCCAAATCATCGTCAGGAAGTCCTGTTGTCAGATACGATGGTTCGTACCCCGCAACGATTTCCTGGATCCCCTGAGGGATCGCGGCCGTCACAAGTCCTGCCCCCGCGCGCAGCGACGCGGCAGCGGCAAGGCATGCGGCACCACTCATCCCTCGACTGCCTGCGATCACTAGAGCCCGGCCACAATCACCCTTGTGAGCGTCGTCAGAACGACTCGGCAGCGGCGGCAATTTGGTAACGACTTCCAGTGTTGTGACGGTTTCAGTCATGATTCTTTTTTTCAGTTTGAGATTGTCGTGCGATCATCGCAGCAAGATAGCCGCCCTTGAATCCCGCGTCGATATTCACAACCGCCACGTTTGCGGCACAGCTATTCAGCATACTCAAAAGAGCTGAAAATCCACCAAGATTCGCTCCATACCCCACACTCGTCGGGACAGCGATAACGGGGACAGAGACCCAGCCAGCCACAACGGACGGGAGAGCTCCTTCCATCCCGGCAACAACAACGACGACGTCTGAGTTCTGCAGGCGATCCCGGTTTGCCAGAAGCCGCTGTGGGCCGGCGACGCCAATATCCATCAGGAGTTCTGCATCACAACCCATCCACAAGACTGTTTCCAATGCTTCTTCCGCAACGGGACGATCGCTGGTTCCGGCTGTGACAACAACGACCCGGCCTCGCTTCTGGGCTGTCGATGTTTTGAGTGTGACAGTGCGTGCAATCGGATTGGCCCTTGCTGCGGGAAACGCCTGACAGACCTGCTCGGACAACTCCTTCGACATCCGTGTTGCGAACGAGTTCTGTCCGGCCGCGACCTGAGCTCTGAAGACCGAGATGATCGCATCCGCCGATTTGCCTTCTCCGAAGACGACTTCTGGAAACCCGCAGCGCCGAACTCGATCCATATCGACCAGTACGCCTGATCCTGCAATCGTGAGCGAATACGCTGAACGAAGTCTCTGTTCGACCTGTTGCCAGTCGACAGTTCCACCCTGCCACTGAGCAAACAACTCCTGCAACTGTTCCGGGGACATTTCAAGGATTCCTGGCGTTTTGGTCGCCTGTTCTACCGTCCGAAGATCGTTGATCACTGTCTTCTGCGAAGTTCTCTACTGAGCGAGTCATTGATGCTGGTCAGGCCAGCAATTCCTTGACCACATTAGCACCTTCGACCCCGGTCAATCGAGAATCAAGTCCCTGGAATTTGTAACTGAACCGGTTGTGGTCGATCCCCAGGAGGTGCAACAACGTCGCATGGACGTCATGCACGGAAACCCGATTTTCGACGGCATGATATCCAAACTCATCGGTCGCACCGTAGCTCATCCCGGGCTTGAATCCCCCACCGGCAAACCACATGGTGAAACCCGCCAGATGGTGATCGCGCCCATTCCCCTGCGCCATCGGCGTCCGTCCAAACTCCGAGCCGAAGACGATGATGGTGTCCTTCAGCATGTCGCGCTGTTTCAGGTCAGTGATCAGAGCGGCGACTCCTTGATCGACTTCCTTGGCCGTTCCGGCCGAATGGTCCTTGACGGCACCGTGATGGTCCCAATCACGATGGTAAAGCTGAATGAAGCGAACACCTCGTTCTGCCAGTCGTCGAGCCAGCAGGCAGTTTGATGCGAACGATCCATCGCCCCCCTTGGTTCCGTACAGGTCGAAAATGTGTTCGGGCTCTTTGCTGACATCCATCAGTTCTGGAACACTCGACTGCATTCGGAATGCGAGTTCGTACTGACTGACTCGCGTGGCGATCTCTGGGTCTTCCAGTCGCTGCTGAGCCAATCCGTTCAATGACTGAATCGCATCGACAACATCACGCTGGCGTTTATTGGTCACTCCTTTGGGGTTTCCGACATACAGCACGGGATCACCTGTGCCACGGAATTCGACACCCTGGAACTCGCCCGGCAGGAATCCAGAGTGCCATTGACGAGCGGCGATCGGTTGCTTCTGGCCGAACTTACCTGTCGAAACCATCACGACAAAACCGGGCAGGCTGTCGGATTCGGAGCCGAGTCCGTATTGCAGCCAGGAACCCATGGCAGGTCGGCCCGCGATCATGCTGCCCGTGTTCATAAAGGTATGAGCCGGGTCATGGTTAATCGCATCCGTGTGCAGAGAACGGACGATGCACATGTCGTCGGCGCACTTTGAACCGAGCAGCGGCCAGATCTCGGAGATTGACTGACCGGACTGCCCCCATTGTTTGAAGGGGTGCTGGGGACCAAAGCAATTCAGTTTTTGCCCCTGCAATTGAGCAATCTGCTGTCCCTTGGTGATCGATTCCGGCATCGGCTGTCCATGCAGTTCCGCCAGTTTCGGCTTGTGGTCGAAGGTCTCGAGGTGAGTCATCCCCCCCGCCATGTACAGCCAGATGACTCGCTTGGCTTTCGGAGCATGGTGAAGTGGCTGCAGGACTCCCTTCCACCGGCTGGTACTCGCCGATGCCGCCTCTGCGGCGCGGCCTTCCCGGGCCAGCAGCGATTGCAATGCCATGGCTCCGAGACTGATCCCTGATGTTTGCAAGAATGAGCGGCGAGCCACTTCAATGGGTAGTGTCATCATGATTCCTTCGTACGTCACTCGTCAGCTTCAAAATTAGCAAAGATCCGTGACTTCGTGATCGACTCAGTTTCGCGTAATAACTTCGTGCAGATTGAGAATCGTCCGGGCGACGCTGGTCCATGCCGCGAGAGTCGCTGGTGGGATATCGGTCGGCGTTGGACGGGCGCCAATTTTCAGCAGTTCATTGGCCGCAGCCGGTTCTGCTTCGTAGTCCTTCAGGTGTGTTTCCAGAAGCTTCTCAAGCAATTGCGACTCTGCCGGTTCGATCGGTCGCGACACGGCCCGCAAATACGCAAAGTTGAGTTTTTGCTGTGTGGAACCCTCGTGATGCAGAATGAGTTCTGCGAACGCACGAGCCGCTTCGACGTAGCTGGGATCATTGAGCAGTACCAGTGATTGCAGTGGTGTATTTGATCGTGGCCGATCCGCAGTACACTCTTCGCGGCACGGCGCATCGAACGCCAGCAGGCTTGGATGCAGATACTGTCGCTGCCAGTGCGTGTACAGTCCGCGACGATACAGTTCCTCACCAACGCCGTTTTGCCATTCGCGCTGTGGGAAGTTCAGGTAAGCCCAGTAACCGGGCGGCTGGTACGGGCGAACGCTCGTCCCTCCCACCTGAGTGACCAGTAGTCCGCTGATTGACAAAGCGTTATCGCGAACCAGTTCGGCATCCAGCCGGAATCGTCCTTGTCGAGCCAGCCAGCGATTGTAAGGGTCGACCTCACGCAGTGCGGGACTCATCAATGAGGATTGCCGGTAAGTGTTTGTCATGACGATCGTCTTGACGAGACGTTTCACATCCCAGCCCGTTTCCATGAACCTCGCTGCGAGGAAGTCGAGCAGCATTGGATGGCTCGGCCAGTCCCCTTGTGCTCCCAGGTCGTCAAGCTTTCGCGAAAGCCCCGTGCCGAAATAGAGTTTCCAGACTCGATTCGCAAACACTCGGGCCGTCAGCGGGTTATCACGTTCAACGATCCATTTGGCCAGATCCAGGCGGTTCAGGCGAGTTTCTGATTCTGGGGCATTCGAAAGTGCTGCGGGAAAGGCTGGAGTTACCACTTCGCCGCTTTCGTCCATCCAGTTCCCGCGTCGCAGGATTCGCACCATGCGTGGTGCGACGGATGCCGTGACGAGCGTTGTCGGGATCTTCGCGTCGAGGTCCTTGCGAGATTTTTCGACTGCGGCCAGTTCGCTACGAGTCTGCTGCAGTGATGGAGCAATCGTTCGGAAATAGGCCGCGACTTCTTTCAACTGCGGTTCACTGCGCTGCGGTGGGGCGATCGCCAGAATGGCACTGATATTAGGAGGTGCTGCATCTGCGACTTTGACAGGCCGAGGGGCTGTTGTTGCCGAGAGTCGAAAGAGCCCAATCGTATGCTGGGGATTATCAAGGTTCTGCTGCAACGCGATCGTCAGCGTATCACCGTTGTCGAGCGTCAGATCTGATGCCGTTTCAAAAATTGCGACATGGGGCTGTCCCACCTTTTCCATGACGGCCCAACCCCATTTCTTCCCTTTGGCGTCCCCGTCAATTGCCGCAGCGATGGCCCACTTCTTGTAGGGATTATCACCAGCAGCACCTGTTTGTTCGTACGAGGCGGTTGCCGCGGAAATGGCGACAGGGCGGTCGTCTCCCAGCGCCGGTTTCACTGTGGCGACGAATTCAGACAAGACAAAATTGCCGTTTCCAGCGCGTCCTGGTCCCTTCTGCGGTAGCGACGGATCTGGCAGAACTTCCAGTCGAATCGCTGTCACGGCAGGCGGTAGCTGCTTAATGACGAGCGTGTACGTATCGGTCGCAGGACTCTTACCGCTGGCGAGGATCGAACCATCGGGGCGCGAGGCCAACGTGACCCCTTCGGCTGATGCGACGGATTCTGGCTTCAGAACCGTCCAAGGAATTTGAGTTTTTTCCCATTCGGCCTGGGCTGTGGCGAGTTCTGGCGTCGCGGTCTCCAGTTTCTGCTTTAACGCAGCAATCTGAGCATCGAATGCGGCAAGTTGAGTTTCCTGTTCCTGAGTTGGAACCTTGATGTTCGGGCCCCAGTTGCCATCAGAATTCGCACCCGAATAAAGGCCTCGTTCTTTGATGTCCGCAAAAAACGCTTCGAATCGATAGAAATCCTTCGTGGTAAACGGGTCAAACTTGTGATCGTGGCATTCGGCACATCCGATGGTCACCCCCAGCCATGTCCCGGATGCGTTTCGAACTCGTTCAGCAATGTATTTCGCCAGGTATTCCTTGTCCTGCACTCCACCTTCGGCGCTCATCATTCCCAGGCGGTTGTAGCCCGATGCAATCAACTGCTCGCGCGTTGGGTTCGGCATCAGATCGCCTGCGAGTTGCTCTGCAGTAAACTGATGAAACGGCTTATTGGCATTAAAGGACTGGATCACATACTGCCGGAACGGTGCAACACTCATTTCCTGGTCACCATGATAGCCAACAGTGTCCGCATAACGCACCAGGTCGAGCCACCACATTGCCAGTCGCTCACCAAAATGAGGTGACTGCAGCAGTCGATCGACTTCCTTTTCGTAGGCGTTGGGGGACTGGTCCTGCAGAAACGTCGCAATATCCTTTTCCGATGGAGGAAGCCCGATCAGATCAAAATGGATACGACGCAAGAGCGTGATCTTGTCGGCAACCGGCGACGGTTTGAGGTTTTGTTCCGTCAAACCGCGAGCAACCAGTTCGTCGACCTTTGCAACGGCTGCCTGATCATTTGGTAAAGGTGCAGAAGCATCCTTATGGAGTGGCAGGAATGCCCAGTGTCCTTCAAATCGCCCTCCCTGAGCGACCCACTTCTTCAGCAACGCGATATCGCGGGCGGTCAGTACTTTTCCGGTCGCCGCAGGTGGCATCTTTTTGTCAGGATCGGTCGACAAAATCCGCTTGATCAGTTCACTTTCGTCAGGCTTTCCAGGAACGAGTGCCCCGGGTTTTCCATCATGACCTTTCAGGCCCGCTTCGGTATCCAGACGCAAATCGGCTTCGCGTTTGTTCTTGTCGGGGCCGTGACACTGAAAACAGTTGTCTGACAGTAACGGGCGGATATCACGATTGAACTCAATCGTCTCGGGAATCGGCAGCTCTTTGGCAGGAACTTGCCCTATGCCAATCCCCGGAAACACCGAGGTCAGGCAAACTGCGTTCAGACAAACAAGCGTGAACCAGCCAGAACACCGCATGAAAACTTCTCCAGACTCGGATCGCGGCAGTCGTGCAATTGCATCGCCGCAAGACTCTTCGGCCACCGGATCAACTCATCAATAATCACGTGTGAGTATTTTCCCGTGTTCTGAACCTGAACGCAACAGGAAGCACCCATCTATCCTCGGGGCTGCGCGTTCGTCGGGAGACCAGCATACATGTGGAGTCGCATCTCTTGATCAATTCGACGTACAGGTCACGAAAGAATTCTTACGAGAATTATCGCGAAACGACATCGAATTGCCAGTTTGAAGCGTGAGAAGGCACGGCACCCTGGCTGTAATACACCCATCAGTCGGCACACGCTAACGGTTTTCTTCTGTTCGGCGCTACTGTTTTTGTCTGGTTCTGGCCGTTCACAGTCCGGTGTCTTTCGTCTCACGTTCATCGTGTTTCGAAATTCGAAACGGTCGCACCGCCGCGTCACGTCGAAACATGGGTTCGACGCTGCAGCTTGATGCTCGCGGGACGCTGCGTTTAAGTTGGATTCGCCCTACTTCTTGTTCGCGATGCAGAATAGGTGTTGATCGCCGCGAATAAACAGTTCGTTGTCGACGGGGGCTGGAGTCGCGTCAAGAATCTCGTCCATCGGATTGTTGGAAACGACGCTCAATTCGTCTGAATCTTTGATAACAACAATGTTTCCCGACCGCCCCGTCAGATAGATGTGCCCTCCCGCTTCGATCGGTGAGCCATAGGTACTGTCGACTCCTTCAACGCGTTTGGCCACGTAATGCGGCTTGCCGGTTGCAGCATCCACACACGACAATTGCCCCGACTTTCCCTTGTGGAAATAGAGGCGACCCGTTGTCGTCAACAGCGGCGAGGCGATATCGGGAGCATCGTGATCGATTGTCCAGAGGACGTTGTTTGTCCCCTTGATGTCACCCTTGCCAGTTGGACGAAAGGCACCGATGAATGCTCCTTGAAAACCGCTGGCAACATAGACGATTCCATTCGCGGATACCGCCGACGCCACAGGACGTTTGGTCTGCCCCGAACATCGCCAGAGCTCTTTACCGGTTTCAAGATCGTAGCTGCGAGCGTAGTTCTGCCCGTTCATGACAACCTGCTTTTTCCCTTCATGTTCGACGACCAGCGGCGTCGCCCAGCAGGTGGGTTCTTCACGAAGCTCTTTCCAGATCGTCTTTCCCGTCAACTTGTCGAGAGCGTAAAGAGCCGATGGCCCTTGGTGATCCCACGGTACCAGAATCTTGTTTCCGGCCAGTGTCGGCGAACTTCCTTCGCCGAAGCGATTCAGCGTGTCCATCTTTCCGAAGTCGTCACGCTTCCAGACGAGTTTTCCGTCGAGCGTATAACAGAACAGACCTCGCGACCCGAAGTGGGCATAGACTCGCTCACCATCGGTGCAAGGAGATGCCGAGGCGAAGCCGTTCGTGGCATGTGTTTCCTGATGCGGCTTGGCGACGGTCGCCGTTTGTTCCCAGATCAGCTTGCCGTCGTTGCGGTCGTAACAAAGCACCTTGAATTGCAACGTTGGCAATCCACCTCTGCCTGCACCTCCATCCGGTACTGCCGTCGTAATAAAGACGCGATTTTCCCAGATAATAGGAGAACCGGCTCCTTTACCGGGGACGGCGACCTTCCATTTCACGTTCTTCGTGGCACTCCATTCCGTAGGAGGATTCGCCTTTAATGCCACTCCGTTACCAGTTGGTCCACGCCAATGAGCCCAATTGTCAGCGAATGCGGTCGAAGTGAGGATCGCGATTGACATGACCCCGGCAAAGAGACGCATGGAAACCTCCTGAATTTCATGGCGACAATAGAACGGTGCTGCCCGTATGCAGACATGTACCCATCCAATCTATCGCTCTGACCAAATCAGCGAAACGATCGAGTTCGACTTTTGTCGAATTACGATCGATCACGGGGGGGCTGAAACTGAGAAAACGTGCAATTCCGCATCACTGCGGCAAAGGTCGCAGCAAAAAGACGAAACCGTTATCACCATTATTTTTAGAGCAATTGAAGTCTGATTGAATCCGAAATCGCCTGCGATATACTTGCCGCCGTGCGGGTGAGGTTCTCACCCCCTGTTGAACCGACGCATTGGATGCGTCTCCACCAATTCTGGGGGAGGATATGCTCCACGTTGCTCCGTTGGTCATGGGATCTGAACTGTCGAGCATGCTCCAGCAGATCGTCGACAACACTTCCACCGTAATTTACGTCAAGGACAGTCACTTTCACTACATCCTCGTGAACAGTCGATTTGAGCAATTGTTTGGTGTCTCTCGGCGCGAAATCATCGGTAAGACAGACTTTGATCTTTTTTCAACGTCCATGGCGAACGTGTTTCGAGACAACGACGAGCGCGTTGTCGAAACCGGAGCCATTATCGAGTGTGAAGAAATCGCACCTCATGCAGATGGTCCTCACACTTACATCTCAGTAAAGTTTCCGCTGCGAAATGGTGACGGCGGCATCGTGGCCGTTGCAGGAATCTCGACCGACATCTCTGACCGTATCAACGCTCGTCGTGAGATCGAATCCTTACGACGTCGCTATGAATCGATCCTCACATCGGTCGGAGATGGTATCTGCGGTTTGGATAACCAGGGACGAGTCACATTTGTGAACCCTGCAGTTGAACGACTGCTGGGGTACTCCCCGGCGGAACTGCTCGGGGAATGCCGCAAGTCATTCGTTCTCAATCGGACTCGCGAACCGATGGAATGCCCCGTGACAGCAGTCATGAGCGGGGGTGAAGCACGGCAGGTTTCCGATGCTGAGTTTCGCTGTCGCGATGGCTCGATCATTCCTGTCGAGTATGTCGCGACTCCATTACGTGAAAATGGCCAGACGATGGGAGTGGTCGTTGCGTTTCGAGATGTTCGTGCTCGAAACGAACTTGTTAAAGCCGAGCACGAAATGCGAGCTGCCCGCGCCGTGCAAATGGCCTTATACCCCAAGTGCGATCCGACGCTGGCCGGGTTCGATATTTCAGGGGTCACTCACCCCAGCAGCTTAACCAGCGGTGACTATTACGATTATATTCCCGGTCCCGATGGATCGCTGACGGTCGTGGTTGGTGACGTCAGTGGGCATGGTCTTGGTCCAGCGCTGGAGATGGTAGAGACTCGAGCTTCGTTACGAACGATTCTCAGCTACGAAACCGAAATGAGCAAGGTTTTGCAGAGGCTGAATAAAGTCCTGGCAAACGATCTGCCTGATGGAATGTTCGTCACACTGTTTGCCGTCCGAATTGATCCGAATCGACGAGTCATCCAATACGCGTCTGCAGGCCATCAGGCGAATATCCTGTTCCATTCCGACGAAGTGACGCAACTCAACAGTACAGGAACGGTTCTCGGGGTTTTCGAAGCTGCAAGTTACGAGAATTCTGGTGAGATCCCGTTGCAGCCCGGTGATCTGATTGTCCTTGCCACCGACGGGATCATGGAACAGAACTCGGGATTCAAGCAGCCGGAAGGTACCACAGAGCTTTTTGGCTGGACGGGAACCATGGAATCGATACGGCGAAATCAGCACCTGTCAGCTCAAGAGATTCTTGCGAAACTTTGTCAGGATGTGCGGGAATTCGCGGCGGGTTCTCCGCAGAAAGACGACGTCACCGCTGTTATCATTAAAGTGCTTTAATCGCTGGGCACAGGCATCCGCGTTGATACAAGAGTCATAAACGGAATTCTTACTCAACCGCACCTGCGGAATACCGAAACTCGCTTTCGTTTTGGTTCTGGCGAAAGTCGCTCTATCATTGCTGACGATGCGTATCGAAGCCTGATGGGTGTTCCCGTCCCTCGGGGCTGCATCACGCCTAGAGACCTGTTGATGTTCGTTCCCTCATTCCCCAGAGAAACGAAATGCCTGAACCCGGCGCTCCTGGATCGCAGCCAGTCATCGCGGAATGGCATGACGCGTTGTCATTCATCCTCGCTGGAACAAATGATCTGGTTTTTGGACTCAGCCCTGACGCAACCCGCTTCCTGTATTTGAATCCCACGGCCGAAGCAGTCATCGGAGCGAACCTGCCTCAAATCCTCACTTCGGGACGTACTGTTCAAAGTTACATCCACCCGGAGGATCGTTCCTCCGTTCAGAAGGCAGTTGATGCCACCACGGACCAGAAGACAGCAACCGTAGAATTTCGACTTAGCGGGCCAGACTCGCAGATCCGCTGGTTGAATGCTCGTTTGACCCGAATGAGGATGGGGAATTCGGACGGCATATGCCTGCTGGCAAGCGACATCACTTCGCATCATCGAGCTCTCTCGACGATGGATGAGGCTCGAACTGCATACCAGGCACTTGCCGACGATCTCCCTCTGAATGTGATCCATAAGGATCTCGCCGGTCGCCGCACCTTCGCAAACCGCCGCTACTGTGAACTGCATGGTGTGACACCAGAGGCCGTCCTCGGAAAGACCGATTTTGACCTGTTCCCAAGCGATATCGCCTGCAAGTACGCTGAAGATGATCGTTACGTGATTGAAACGGGAAAGGTCCTGCATGACATTGAAGAAACGGTACTTGGAAATCGCGAAGTTCGAATCATCGATCGAGTGAAGTCGCCGATTCGCAATGAACTCGGAGAAATCGTCGGGGTTCAGGTTTTGTTCTGGGATGTGACGGACGGTGTTGCGGCGAAGGAGGCACTGCGCGCGTCGGAAGCTCATTATCAGTCACTGGTTGAAAGCTTACCGCTGAGTGTCTTCCGTAAAGACGCCAGTTTCCGCCTGGTGTTTGGCAATAAGCGATTTTGCGAAACGATTGGAATCCCCGTCGAAAAATTCTCGGGTAAGACCGATTTTGAATTGTTTCCCGAAAAGTTCGCGACCAAGTTTCGCCGTGATGACATCGAGATTCTGACCTCAGGAGTCACCATCGAAGACGTTGAAGAGATCATTCAGCCTGACGGTCAACGATATTACATTCAGACGTTGAAATGCCCGGTCAGAGACGCCGAAGGTCAGATCATCGGTATCCAGGGAATGTTCTGGGATGTTTCAGACCGCAAGCGGGCCGAGGAGGCACTGCGTCATGCGAAGGAAGCGGCTGATGCTGCCAGCAAGGCAAAAAGCGATTTCCTGGCCAACATGAGTCACGAGATCCGGACACCCATGAATGCCGTCATTGGCATGACGGAACTGCTGCTCGATACCGACCTGTCACCAAATCAGCGTGAATACCTGTCTATCGTACATGAGTCAGGTGAATCGCTCTTAACTCTGATCAATGACGTGCTGGACTTCTCGAAGATCGAAGCTGGACGACTGGAGCTCGATCGTGCTCCGTTCGACATCCGGGAGACACTCGGCGATACGATGAAGTCGCTCGCAGTCCGTGCATCGCGAGCGAGTCTGGAGCTGGCTTTCGAAGTCAGTCGCGATGTTCCGCAGATGTTGATCGGCGATTACGCTCGCTTGAGACAGGTCGTGGTCAACCTCATCGGAAACGCCATCAAGTTCACGCCGCAGGGCGAAGTGGTCCTGACAGTCAGTTGCGAAGCACGCGATGAATCGGGTGTACGACTCCACTTTTCTGTTACAGATACCGGCATAGGAATCCCTGCAGACAAGTTCGACTGCATCTTTGAAGAGTTTCAGCAAGTCGATAGTTCCACGACGCGGACTTACGGCGGAACGGGTCTGGGGCTCGCCATCAGTTCGCGACTGGTTCAATTAATGCAGGGGCGGATCTGGGTCGAGAGCGAACTGGGCGAGGGAAGCACCTTTCACTTTACCGCGCAGTTTGGTGTCGCTGCAGACGCGTTACAACGGGCGCGACAGCAGACCGAGATGATTGCCGACTTGTCGGTCCTGATCGTTGATGACAACGCTACCAACCGACGTATTCTGCGTGACATGCTGATGAACTGGGGAATGATTCCCGTTGTCGCAGCTTCTGCCAGTGAAGCGTTTCAGCTTCTTCGCGATTCGTACTTGCGCCGGGCTCCGATCCGCCTGTTGCTTTCCGACGTCAACATGCCGGAAGTCAACGGATTCATGTTGGCTGAGTGGATTCGCGCTGAACCTCAATTTGACTCAACGATGATCATAATGCTGACGTCGGGAGGACGCGAAGGTGATACGGATCGTCGCGAAAAACTGCGGATTTCGATGCGTCTGATGAAACCGCTCAAACAGTCCGAAGTGCTCGATGCCATCGTGACGACGCTCGGCGTTGAAGCGATGCGCGATACAGTTCTAGACCGTGAGCCCGCGCAGACTGTTTTGACCGTGCGAACGCTGCAGATCTTGCTTGCTGAAGACAATCTCGCCAATCAGAAACTGGCTGTGGGAGTCCTGACCCGGCAAGGACATCAGGTGACTGTGGCAGGGAATGGACGGATCGCCCTTGAAAAGTGGCAGCAACAGAAATTCGATGTCATCCTGATGGATGTCCAGATGCCGGAAATGGATGGTTTGGAAACAACACATACAATCAGGCAACTGGAAACTGAGCTGGGGACGCACATTCCGATTATTGCCATGACGGCTCATGCGATGACAGGCGATCGCGAACGCTGCCTCGAAGCGGGGATGGATGAATACCTGTCTAAACCGATCCGTGCCCGGCAGATTGCTGAAAAGCTTTCAGCGATGTTTCCCGGAACCATCGAATCCCAATCCGAAAAGCAACCGCAGGCAGAAACTTCGATCGCACCTGTCATCGATTGGGATCAGGCTCTGGAAGGGACCGACGGTGATCGCCAACTGCTGGCCGACGTCATTGCAGCATTCCTGGAAACGATGGCCGAATCGATCACGTCCATCGAATCGACATCGCAAGTTCGGGATGCCAATCAGCTTCAGCGACGCGCCCATTCGCTGAAGGGTGAACTGATGGCGATCGGGGCGACTCGCGCTGCCGAACAAGCGAGGGAACTGGAAATGGCCGCTCGGCAGAATCAGCTCGACCACGTCGAAGCAATCGTTATTGACCTGAAGCGAGTCCTGTCAGATCTGCGTGAACCTCTGGAACAGTTCTGCCGTCAATACGGCAGCCCTCAGTGATCCGTGTATTGAGTTGAGATCGTGGAGTTCCGATGTATATTCCGCCAAGCTTTCTGGAAACCGACGTCGGAAAACTGCATGACTTTATCGAGCATCACAGCTTTGCCACGCTGATCACGAATCAAGATGGCGAGCCGTTTGCGAGCCATCTTCCGCTGCTGCTGGATCGAAATTCGGGACACTCTGGCAGATTGATCGGTCACATGGCCCGAGCGAATTCTCAATGGAAATCCGCTGCTGATCAAATGAGTCTGGCGATTTTTCATGGTCCCCACGCCTACATTTCACCCGGCTGGATGGATTCGCAAAATGTTGTGCCGACCTGGAACTATGTCGCTGTGCACGCCTATGGGACATTGCGACTGATCGAAGAACGCGATGAAGTCCTGAAGATTGTCTCGCAGACGGTTGAACGCTACGAATCACGACGTGAGCAACCCTGGAGCATTGAGTCGCCCGATCCATCATTCATCGACAAGCTTCTCGGGGCGATTGTCGGCTTCGAGATTGTTGTCGATCGACTCGAAGGAAAATGGAAGCTGAACCAGAATCATCCCGACGAACGGCGGGCAAAGATTGTTCAGAGGTTGCGCGAGACAAACCGTCCCGACGAAGCTCAAATCGCGGATTTGATGGAGCAGGCGAAGCCCACTCTTTCATAGTGGCGTTTGTTGCCGCTCAAGAATTATTCGCGATAGACCGGCACCGGTAATTGGCCACGTTGCCACTGCTGCGCAGTCTCACTGTCGGGAACAGCGGCTCGCACTCGAACCACAAAAGTTTGTGACGGTCCACCAGGAGCATTCTGCATCCGTTTGTCGGCGAATTGCTTGGGGAGTTGGACTTGCTTCAACGGAGCAATGTTCGGCAACAGCCATTCGGCATACGTGCCAGAATCGGTTTCGACGGTGACATGAAATGACATTGGTCGCAGGTGCGAGATGTTTCGCATTCTACCTTCCGTCTGCATGGCACCATTTCCAACGCGACCAGCCGTCAGTTCGATTTCTGCGAGGTTCGCCTGAGTCAGCAGGTAACCTGGCGGCTTGGGTGATTCCAAAGTCACTTTTTGTTTTTTCGCCGCCAGTTCCAGGGCCTGCGGGAATTCGCTTTGCAGTTTGCCTACAGGCTTGCCGAAAATTCGTTCAAAGTCAGCGGTTCGCGTTTGCCGGTCGTCTCGCTCAAGCGTTGGCTTCTGCGAAAGAAGTTGCAGATATTCGATGTATTGCTTGCGATATTTTGTGGCCAGGAACCAGTGGATACTCCAGGCATGAGCGTACGCTTCGCCTGCCAGCACATCACCACGAAATGCTCGATCATCGGCAACGACTTCGTCCCAGTTGACGGTACGAGCCCGCATGGCTGCTCGCGAATACCGTGTGTTAACCTTAAGAGGACCGGCGTTAATACGATCGCCATTCCCTTCGAAACCAGTGGCAATGCCTTCGTTGAACCACGCCGGGGCAGGCGACAACCGCTGCAGCACGCCACGGTTGTAGACTTGCTGATGAATCGCCTCGTGCAGTGGTGTCTCAAACGTATGACACTCACTCATCCGGATGACAAGATGATTTGTCAGGCCGCTGTAGTAACCCAGGATGTTTCCCGCGGAAAGCCCTCGTCCACCGGTTTCTTCATTTGTGAATCGAATGAAATCGTCGTCCGTCTCGAAGATGATCAGCACCAGGGGGTATCGCGGTTTGACGATGTCGATTTTCAGATCGTCAACAAACTCGAGAAAAACTTTCTCGACCAGTTTCATGAACCCAGCTCCCTTCTTCAAAAGGGATGCAGCCTTGGCATCAAACTGTTTTGGCAGGGGTTCAGAAAGCACCAGACCGATGACATAGGTGGAGTCGGCGTGACCTCGGAACCTATCTTTGCCGAATCGTTCCGTCAGGCGATCAAGGACTTCCGCAGTCGAAAGCGGTTCGGGTCCTGGAGCCATTTCTCGTTTCAGAATCTGACCGATCGGAACGACCTCGATCCGCCCATCGCGTCGCTCCAGCGCCATTGATCCCTGGCCTTCACCCGCAAGGCGAGCTTCGATGGTGACAACGTTATTGTCATCCTCGCGAACAGTGAAAACGTCTGCGATTGCTGAGGCCGTAAGCCCCAGCAAGCAGGCAATTTGCAGCGCCAAATGAAGTGCAGCTTTGCCAGTTGATGCTGCCGTCGAGTCGGGTCTGTCCATGTGAAACTCCACAAGCAGCCCGTGGCAAAAGGGGTCAGACCCTTTGGAGGGCATTCTATTTGACTTGGAAATCACATGCCCGGAAAGGGTCTGACCCCTTTTGCCACGGGCTGCCAAGACGACAAATCTTGCCCGATAATTGTCATCTGTAACTGCCGAGAAGAGCAAGTCGCGAGGCCGCTGATACTAAAAAATGATGACTTTGCGTGATAAACTGACTTTGATGGATTATCCTGTCAGTACGCCCAAGTTGGCAATCGGAGGCCAATGGCCTTCGAAATCAGCCCGAATCTCAAAAGCAATCGCTAATCCTGATCTATCGTGATTACTCGCGATAGTCGGAAAAGTCGCCACGCAAACTGTTCACATTTGGTGGCGAGGCAAAGAATGCCGATTCGGTAAGCTGTAGGTACTGACACAATGATTTACTTCTGCTTTGACGCAGTTGGTACGGGCCCATTTCGATAAATCCTTGACGCAAAGACTGAGGTTGCCATGAAAACACGTTCGATCGCCCTTGGAATGATAGTCCTGACTGCCCTCGCGGACAGCGTCTCTGCCGCAGGCCGAAAGGCATGTTGTGATCCGGTCGCGACCAATATTCAACAACGTTGCTGCCAGGGAACATTGCTTCCTTACCACGAGGCGATTCGCCGCGCTGATGACGCCACACGAGCGGAAGCCGCACTGGCGAAAATGACAGCAGATCGCGATGCCCTGCAGGCAGAACTGGCGAAAGCCCAGGCTGAATTGAAGTCGGCATTGGCGGAGCGCGACAAAGCGAATGACGAGAAGAAAGTCGCTCTCGGGGAACGGGACAAAGCCAAGGCTGCTGAAGCCCAGTCCTCAAAGGTCGCCGCTGAACAGACCGCCGCTGCCAAGAAATCGGCCGAAGCGATGGTTGCCGCTCAGAAGGCTCAGAAGGACGCCGAAGTCAATGCGGCGAAGGCCAAGGATGAAGCTGCTAAGGCAACGGAAGCCGCTGCGAAACAAGTGACGGCAGCCCAGGCTGAAGTGAAGACGGCGATGGAGCAGGTCAAGAAGGCGGTCGAAGAAGCCAAGGTTGCTGGTGAACAGGCGAAGACCGCAAAAGCCGAAAGCGCAAAGCTCGGTGATGAAGCCAAGAAAGCCGCCGAAGAGCTGAAGAAGGCGACCACTGAAATTGCCGGCCTGAAAGAAAAGCTCGCCGCCGCAACGAAGCCAGAAGAAAAGAAGGAAGAGAAGAAGGACGAAGAAAAGAAAGACGACGCCAAGAAGGAAGACGCGGCTGCACCGACCGAAGCGAAGACCGAAGACAAGTAACGCGTCGACAATCACAAAATCAAATCAAGCCCCGGACATGACGTTCAGGGCTTTTTTTGTTGTCAAACAGAATGGATGGATCATCCGAGGTTTACACCTATCAGCCGGTACGCGCTAACAGCGTCCTGTTCGCCGTCTCTCTCGCATGGAAGCCGCATCAACTCTCGCAACCGGACACTAGCTGGCGCGTACCGGCTGATGGTCCATTCCTCGTAAAAGCGTACACGCGATCCTGCGCTGGTTTCTGCTAGTACTGGCCGCACTTCCGTGTCGCGACGGAAGATGGGTTGGCCGCTGCAGTATGTTGCCTGCAGGATGCCACACTCAGGACATTAGCCGGAACGCGCCATCAGCCGAATCTTACTTAATTAATTAACGGGTTCCGATAGCGAAACCGGACATTTTTCTCGATGACTCTGGCATCGCTCGTTCTTGTGATTATCCGTGACATCCGTGGTCAGATTTTGCAACCACGGATTTCACGGATACCACGGATAATGTCGGCTGAGCACTTTCAATCATCGTTCCAACCGTTAGATCGCATCCAACTTCAGTGGAGCGACCCACACTATCATTGTGATACCGGATTCGCCCCAAGAGTTCCGAGTTGTGTTGCCGAGTTGGCACGACCGATTTTCGGTTCAACCGAGAACAGGAAGCTGGCGTTGTTTTTGCTCCAGTCGTAGTTCGCACCAAAGTGAAACAGCATCCATTCGCCGATCCGGGTGATTGTTACTGACTGACCGCGACTCTGGTTTTGGGCGATATCGTACGAGGCACTCATCGTCGACACCCACTTCGGACTCATGGCATAGCTGTAACTGCCAGTCAGGATCTGGCTGTCGAGCGAGGCTCCCTTGATCTGCTGAACGCCAACATAGACGCTGCCCCGGAAGCTGCGCTGGCTCATGATGCCGATGTTCCACCACTGTTGACCGTTGTTGAAGAAATCGTACATCGAATCAGCTATCAAAGTTGTCCGGTCGCCGACATTCCAGGCATAGTGTGCACTGAACAAACCGAAGTTTTCACCAAAGTTGTCTCGATTGGGATTCGGATAATATGAGACTCCCAGGTCCAGCGACATCCAGTCCTTAATGCGTTGACGATCTGGTGGCCCGACCTTGGTTTGCAACCTCTGGCTCAAGCCGAGCCGAAGTGCCTGCTGCGAATCTACGAGTTCGTTGTACTGTGCACTGACGCTGGTCGCAGCCTGAGATCGTACAGCGTAGAACCGTGGATCGAACTGCGGCGGCAGCACTCCACCGAATGTGTTGGTGACGAATCGTTCGCGGAATCGCTCCTGAGCGTTGTCTTCAAACTGGTTCCATTGAGGAATCTCCGACAGGCTGCGACTTGCTTGAGCGTATCCATAGTCGGCATCGAGCGAGACCTTGTGGGCCAAACCGTTCAAGTTGAAGATATCGCTCTGGATCTGAGGATACGCTTTCCAGAACTGGATATTCGCTCGCAAGCCGCCGCGACCATAGAACCGGTCGATGGAAGAATTCGTAAAACTGTCGCTCCAATAAGCCGCTTCACCCATCAGGTATGGCGAAAACTTGACTGGCCCCAGATTGAACGGCGCAGTCAGCTCATGACGCGTCATTGTTACCAGGCCGTTGGCGTCAGTAAAGTAGGGCAGAGGCGTAAACGTGTCTTGCGGGTTAGTCGGGGCCTGGGCCTGATTCAATGCGGCATAACCCAGAGACGTATGTTGACTCCAGTTCAACCAACCACCGAGCAATGGAATTCCCAGCGAGTTCAAATCACCTCGTGGTAACCACGCAGTATTGTTTTCAAAACGATTGATCGTCGGCTGGACGAGCAATGACATCGTCCAGTTCTCATCGGGCTGATACCGCAGATAGCCGAGCGTATCCAGATCTTTGCCGGTATCGAAGTCTTTTTCAAAGTAGCTTTCGCGGAAGTTTCGGTCCGAGGCGGCACCCGCTTCGGTCAGCAATTTGATGTTGTATTCGGAGAAGACGTGGCTGTGTTGCCACTGCAGCAGGCCACGATTCGGCGAGGCAGGATCAAGCGCCATGCGGTCTCGACCAAGATTGTCGACACCGCCGTCGTAGGCGTAGTATGCCAGTCCGCTTCCAGCAAAGGTGTTCCCGTAGGCATCTGTCCCGGAATATTTGCCATCGGTCCCCAGTCCCGGTCCACGGTAACTGAGATAATCCAGCAACAGGTTCCAGCGGGCGTCGACTCCTTCGGGACGCTGAATGCCGAGTGTGGCAAAGGCATCCCACCGGCTGCGAATTTGTGTTCCGAAGATTCGATCCTGACCAACACCCAGACCGACAAGCGGTACTCCAGGATCTTCAACTGGCGTCGAAAAATTGGGTACAGCGAGCAGCGGAACCCCTTCAGCAACGAACCGGGTATTCTGGCCGGTGACCCAGTAAACGTCGCGTGGAACAGCGATTCCTGTCTGGGGATCCACCTCCATAGCAGTGCTCGACGGACGAGGTTCCAGGAAGAGGTCCTGAGCTTCCAGCCGATATCCGGGCTCACCAATCTGGCTGGTCGTGAACCACGCGTTTTGTGCATGGTAGGATTTGAGCGAGTTCTGTCGAATGCGATCTGCCCGGATACGGAACGACGCATCCATCGACGGAATGTAAGACTGCAATTCGGCGTCGAGAATCAATGCACGATTTTCACGGGCATCGTAAAACGCACGGGTTGCCCGGATCACATTGCTGACTTCTGGATTTCCCATCACCGGCAGAATTGATTGCCGCCGAATGACGATGTTACCTTCGAGGTAAAGCTGGAAAGAACTTTCGGGGCGCTGCAGCATTTCGGGAGAAAACTGTCCAGCCTCCGTTGCTTCAGTCCAGATGATGACCCGATCCGCACTGAGGTCAACAGCTCCCGAGCCCTCTTCACCACCGATAGTCATACCATCGACAACGATATTCACCCCGCCGGTAATCAACGTGATCTGTTCGGGAGGCGTCGTATCGTTGGATGTGTAGCCGTGCACATTGAACGGCATGTTGATGCTGCGAGGCGAAACGCGAACTCGCCGGAGCCCCGCCTGTTGTTGAAGCTGCACATTGCGCCAGGTGGAATCGACAGTGGCCGTTTCCGGAGCAGCCACAGTCAGTTGGGTTTGCTTCAGCACCGATCGTGCAGTGCCAGGTCGTTCAACAGCGCGCCGATACAACGGATCGTCCTGACCAGGACGATTGGGAACTCGCCCCTTGACCGATAGCGAGATCCCGCGAGACGACGTCAGGTCGATCCAATGCGATTGCTCACTGCGCGATCCCGTCATCGACTGGATCTGAACGTTCTCTTCCAGATAGATGCGAACGTGATTTCTCTGATCGCTACGGTTCGCTTTGTCATGAGCCCAGACGACCATGCTGTTCGCGGTAAAGGTCCTGTCCCCTTGCACGACACGGCATGAGCCACGGAAGAGAGCGATCGTTGTGCCAGCTTCGCGCCATTCCTGAGACCAGTCTGCCGAGATCTGAATCGGGGCATCGTTGAACTCTTCGGGAGATTCATCAGCCAATCCATGAACGTGCGGGCGCGTGATCACGATCGCTAACGCCGCAATGGCGATAGTGAAAGCAACCAGCCATCTGGTCCGCAACTGGAAATGACTGCCCCGCACGGGCGCTCCCGAGTGGATTGAGTCCGAAATCGACCGTCCTTGGTGAATCTAGCCTCCAGCCGAGAACCAGCTTTCGGTGTTGAAGAAACACGCCTCCGCGGATTTCTTCATCAACTGGTTCGCGACAGAACCCCTATGGAAGTGGGCTGCGAGTATATGGCAGCCCGTTTTAGAGTGTCAATTTGGGTTTACGGCGGATGGCGGACCCTTGAATTCGGTGAGTCCGCACAGAATGACGCAAGTGACTTCTGTGAATACGGTTGCACCGATTTGCTGTCTTACGGTGATTGCTGCAACATGCGTCGCAACACGTTACCCAGTAATGCGCTACGTCGGAATGGCAATTCAATGGGTTTTTAGCAATTCGTCAGCGAGATTGTCCGTTCCACCCAGTCCAATTGTGGAGTCAGTGCTGAACAGCCCTATTGCGAGCGAGAAATATGACCGTCAGGCGAATCTGATCGGCAGTTCTCGCCGTGCCTCCCTTCAGCAACGTGGTTTTTGCTGCGAAACAGGAATCGGATTGGTAGATTCTCAAAGCATGGTCTTGCTGTTAATGCGGGGCTGAAAGTATCACCATCCCTCATCTCTCAGATTCTTTTCATGACAGTTTTTCAACAGACGGGTGCACCAGTCGGTCGCATCGGACGGGCGCTGCTTTGCGTCTGGTCGGTGTTGCTGGTTTGTGGATTCGTCATGGCCCGGTGGCTGGAACCTGACCCGCGTGGGTTCGGGACACATCAGCAACTGGGTTTGCCGGAATGTACAATTCGAACGCTTTTCGCGCGGCCATGTCCTGGTTGCGGGATGACAACCTGTTTTTCGTATTTCGTTCGTGGAGATTTCACTTCAGCGGCTCGAGCCAATCCGGCGGGAGTTCTGCTGGCGATGTTATGCGTCTTGATGATTCCATGGAGTATCACGAGTGCCGTGAATGGAAGATTCTGGATGGTTGAGGAGCCTTTGACGTCGCTGGCTGTCGTGATCGCAGCCATCGGTGTTGTGGCTTCGCTGGCATGGCTGGTGGCCTTCATGCGTCATGCATGAAGCCCAGAAAGTGCTGAGCGGGTTCGAAGGATCGAATTCAGTAACGCAAATAGACCCGATTGAAGCCTCGTCAATTACTGACGAACAGTTTCAACAGCGGCGAAGGATCGCCTTATGAACAAGTCATCTATCAACCATGATCCCGGACGACGACTGGCAATACAGTTGCTGACGGCTGGGTTTTGTGGAGCAGCCGTCGCGACATTGCCGGGTTGCTCTCTGGGGGTCATGTTCGGCAAGATGATTGCTGGCGAACCTCTGGTCCCGGCTGAGTTCCGGAAGATGACCAAAGATGATCTGACAAAAGGAAAGCACACGGTCCTCGTTGTGTGTACTGCTCCCGAGACCATCGATTCTGAAAACTCGACTCTCGCCTACGATGTGATTGACGGTGTCACCCGGCGGATGAAGCTGCACGGTATCAATGTCGTTAACCCCGATCTTGTCGCGAACTATCTCGATATGAACGGCGGAGGAGACATCGATCCAACCCAACTGGCAGAAGAATTCGACCCGGACTATATCATCGTCATCGAGATCCAGCATTTCAGTTTTCGCGAACCCAACAGCCCGAAGCTTCTGCGAGGTCAATCCAGCGGAATCGTTCGCGTTGTGGAAGTCTCGGAAATCAACGGTCACAAGCTCGCAAGTTCTGTCTTCGGGACCGAATTCTCATCAACTTACCCGATTCACCAACCCGTGTCAGAACAAGGCCGGTCTTCTTTGATATTCCAGAAGGAGTACATGGATCGGTTCTGCACCCAATTGGCTGAGAAGTTTTACGATCATCGCCCCGGTGGCGACATCTAGTCGCTGCCTGAAACTGACGGTTGACTGCTTCACATCGTACGCGCTACTACCCGCCTGAGGGATTCAAAAATCATGTCACGTCGAATTCTCTCGCTGCCAAAACGTGTCTTGCTGACTCTGCCCCTCATCGCGATTACGCTGGTGTTGAGCGGTTGTCGCGCGGGGATGCTGCTGGGGCTGTTGATTGCCGGTCCACCAACGGTCGAACCAGAATTTGACAAGCAGACCAAAGAATCAATGACCGACAAAGAAGTGACGGTCGCGGTTGTCTGTTTTGCCCCAACGGAAGTGAAGTACGCTTTCGAGAACATTGACCACGAACTGGCGAAGTTTGTCAGCTTCCGACTGCGAGAAAACAAAATCTCGATTATTTCGCCAGACCACGTTCGTGCCTGGCTGGAAGAAAACAAGGATTGGGACAAGCCCGAAGAAATTGGCGCAGCATTCAACGCCACATACGTGATCTACATCGACCTGAATGAGTTTTCATTGTTCGAAGAGGGAACTGCAACTCTTTATCGCGGTCGTTCAGAAGCCGTCGTCAGTGCCTGGAAAATGGCTAAGGATGGCTCAGGCGAAAAGATCTTCAGCATGGAGAAAGTCTCCAAGTTTCCTCAGCAACAGCCCGTCAGTACGTCTGAAGAGACCTACAACAACTTCAAGGCTCGGTACTTGGCACGCCTGAGCAATGAAATCGGACGATTCTTCTACGAGTACTACCTGGCCGATGAAATTGGCACAGCGAATTGAACATCGCTGAACCGATTTCGAAAGCAACGTCATGACGGATTCAACGAAAAAACTGCGAGAACTGCTCGCGAAACCGGGAATTATTCGCAGCCTGGCACCGCACGATCCCTTTTCTGCCAAGGTGATGGAACAGGCGGGAATACCCCTGTTCTTTCTCGGTGGATTCGGAGCTTCTGCCAGCGCATTTGGCCTTCCGGACCTCGGTTTACTCGGGTTGGCGGAAATGGCTGATGCAGCTCGGCGAATGACCGTTGCCGTGAATGTTCCTGTCATTGTCGATGGCGATACTGGCTATGGAGCCATTCCGAATGTCATCCGAACGGTTCGGGAGTTTGAACGAGCCGGTGCTGCGGGAATGCTTCTGGAAGATCAGCTCTTTCCGAAGCGGTGCGGCCACTTCCAGGGAAAACAACTGATCTCCGTCGATGAGATGTCAGCCAAACTGAAAGCGGCTCTCGATGCGCGGCGTGACTCCAGATTTGTCGTGATCGCGAGAACCGATGCACGCGCCGTCGAAGGGCTGGATGCCGCGATTGCTCGTGCCAACCGATATGCGGAAATCGGTGCCGATATGATTTTCGTCGAAGCACCTCAATCCAGGGATGAACTGGCAAGAGTTACACAGGAAATCCCGAAACCTCAACTTGCAAATATGCTGGTTGGCGGCGCTACTCCGATTCTTTCGGCGGACGAGTTGCAGACGCTCGGTTTCAAGATTGTCGTTTCACCGATTGAGAGTCTGGCGGTTACAGCATTTGCCGTCGAGCGTCTCGCAAAAGCCATGTTGACGGAAGGCCGCGTTGACACATTGGCGGATCGGATGTGGACGTTTTCAGAGATGAAACGATTGCTGGGTGTAGAGGTCTGATGGATAGCACGAATACGATCTCATCAACGAAGCGAACCGCTGTCATTTCGCGATGTCGGGTTTTGGGCTCGATTTTGACGATGGCAGTGATCGGATGTGGCACGACAAGGATTTCTGACACCCTCAGAACGGGTACAGAACAACTGTTGCTGTCGAACGCTATTGAGCGTGCCGTCAACGACATGGACTTTTCGATCCTGCAGGGGAAAGAAGTTTACTTTGATCCGCAGTACCTGAAAGGAGTCTCTGACGAGGGCTATATCATCAGTTCGATTCGACAGCGATTGCTTGCAGATGGCGTCCTGTTGAAGGGGACACGCGATGAAGCGGTCTACGTCGTTGAAGCACGCGCTGGAACTGTTGGGACGAATCGCCAGGATGTGCTAATCGGTGTCCCGCAGGTGACGCTCCCCACCGGATCGATGATGACAGGTGTCCCCTCAGCCATTCCAGAAATCCCTCTGGCAAAGAAGACTCAGCAACGCGGCATCGTGAAACTGGCGGCCTTCGCGTACAACCAGCAGACGGGCCAGGCGGTCTGGCAATCGGGAACACATCCGATCACAGCCGATTCCCGAGACACATGGTTCCTCGGAACGGGACCGTTTCAGCGAGGTTCCATTTACAATGGAACCAGTTTTGCAGGACAGCGAGTTCGCTGGTTTGGCGGTCCTCCGCCTGACACTCACGTTCCGGCCCCTGGCATTTCGATCACTGCGGCCAATTCGTTTACTGAAGATGAAGAATTGGCGGCAGCCAAGGCGAGCGTAGTTGCCAAGGCCAAAGCCAGGGATGCGTCGAATAAAGTGGCTCCTGCGACGTTCACCCCGGCAAATCCGCCAAGTCTACCTCAGCCAGGTCGACTTCCGACTGCAACGCCGCCCACCACAACTCCGTCGGCTGCAACGTCCGGGTTCAACTCAGGAGGCAGTAACCAGGATCAGCGAGCCAATTCTGGTGGCAACGCTGCGGCGGCTGGTCTTTTGATGCTGCAGAAGCGAGCGGCTGATGCAGGATCGCAATAGTGGTTCGATGTCACGCTTCTGCGGGCTTTCGCAGAATCTTGTCCATCGCCTTACCCTTCGCCAATTCGTCGATCATTTTGTCGAGATACCGGATTTCTCGCATAGTCGGCTCTTCAATTTCTTCGATTCGCACACCGCAGATCACACCTTTGATCAATCCCCGCAAGGGATTGAGTCGTGGAGCCTGAGCAAAGAAGGTTTCGAAGTCAGTCTTGTTGCTCAGTTCCCGTTCAAAGTCAGTCTGTGAATAGCCTGTGAGCCAGCGAATGATTTCGTCGACCTCGGCCTTGGTACGCCCTTTTTTCTCGGCCTTCGCCAGATAGTGTGGATAAACACTTGCGACGCTCGTTGTGTAGATTCGGTGTTTTGCCATTTGGTGTCAGTTCCGTTGATGTTTGTGCTGCTTCGTTTGGCCAACCTGCTGAGCGCATTCCGTTTAAGTGTGGTGTCCCGCGGGCACCAAACGGCAACGGCTAACCCATGGTTCGATGCGACACGGAAGTGCGACCCGCACTAGTGCCACAATATCAGCGCATCCTGTCCTGCCTGTTGAATCTGCCCGAACCACTTGACAAGATCCCTCACAAAATCCTTGCCTTGATCAGATAGTTCGGTGGCAATCGTCCTGGCATGTTCCTCTGGAATATTATCGGGCAGAGTCCGTTTGAAATCCGCGGCGGCCTGGAAAACGGGAATCATGTTTGCGAGATCACGGTTGCTGAAGACGGTGTAGTATGACCATTCCGACTGAAAGTCGTCGCCAAACAACGGTGTGCCCCTGCTGAGGACCGATATCCAGGTAAAGTACTGAACACAGCAATCTTTCGACTTGGTGAACCCGCATGCTCCCAATTCGCGATAAAGTGAATTCACGGCAGGTTGGGACCACTCAGAAGATTCACCTGCGAGGTCCAGTTGACCTTCTCGAGCGATCGCACGTGCCAGGCAATAAATCGCGAAAACATGGGCCTCGTTCTCCATCTTCACGGTAACAAGGTCTCCCATCACAGGAGCGGCAGCGGGACCATGTTCGGATCGAAGCGGAAACCCCTTTTTCAAAAGCGTTTGAAGCCAGGCGACGGCCTGTGAACAGGCAGGCTCGTTCAGAAGTGTCTCATGGACCAGTGCCGTTGCTTTCTCCAGCAATACAGCATCGTTGTTTCCGAGGACATTCCGAAAGTCCGTCAGACTCCAGCCGTAAATGTTCATCCGAAGAGACATCGGGGTTTCCAGACGTGAGGCCGCGCGAAATGTTGTCCGTAGAATTGGATTCGATCAAAGTACAACCTGCAAGTGACTTGATGGCAGGACTCGTACGTCAAGGGAGGCAGTTTTCGCTTGAATCGAAACTTGCCAACGGTTTGGGTAACGCGGCAATTTGTTTGGCTTGCCTGTGATGCTTGCCACATTTGATAAAATGTATTGATGAAAAATCGGATTCCGTACGCCCTTCTCGTTCCATCGAAACTGTTCCGACAAAAGCCGAAATCCCGTTTGACGCGAAATCGGCGTCAGTCACTTGCAAGCCGGGCACAAGCTTCAAAGAATAGAGATGCGGTCGTTGCGCAGAATGCTCGATGGCTGAAAAAGTCTTACCGAAATGATTTGAGGATCTCAGATGATGCGCACTCAGTGCTTTTCCTCCCTGCTCGCCAGCGTTTCGTTGGTCGTTGCTTCAGCGAATCTGTTGGCAGCCGAACCAGCAGGGTTGCCTCCCGTCCAGCACCCGAAGGACAACCTTCCGACACCAGAAAAGATTTCGCTTGGCAAACAGCTTTATTTTGATGGCCGTTTGTCGGCAGATAACAAGGTCTCGTGTGCGTCCTGCCACGATCCTGCCAAGGGGTTCAGCAATGGCGACCAGTTTGCAACGGGCGTTGAAGGAAAAAAGGGGGGCCGAAATTCCCCGACTGTCATCAACACCGCCTACCAGAAGTTTCAGTTCTGGGACGGTCGTGCCAAGACCCTCGAAGAACAGGCACTCGGACCGATTCAGAATCCGATTGAAATGAACCTGACTCTCGATGCTGCCGTCGCAAAACTCAATGCGATCGAAGGATACAAGACACAGTTCAAAGCCGTGTTTGGAACAGATGTTACAGCCGACGGCATCGCCAAGGCAATTGCAGCCTATGAGCGAACAGTCTTGTCAGGTGATGCTCCCTACGACAAATTCAAAGCCGGAGATAAAGCGGCATTGTCCGAAAGTGCTCAGCGAGGGATGAAGCTGTTCTTCGGTAAGGCGAACTGCAGTGCCTGTCACTCCGGTCCCAACTTTACGGATAATGGATTCCATAACATCGGTGTTCCTGGCAATGACGTGGGACGTGAAGCAATCAGCAAATCGGTTGGCGACAAAGGAGCATTTAAGACACCAACACTTCGTGACATCGCCAAGACAGCCCCGTATATGCATGACGGCAGCCTGAAAACGCTGGAAGAGGTTGTCGCTCACTATACGAAGGGGGGAACGCCTCATGACCAACTGGACGAAGAAATCTTCCCGTTGAAGTTGACCCCTGAACAAATGGCAGACCTCGTGACATTCATGAAGGAAGGGTTGGCGAGTTCCAGCTATCCCGCTCATACAGCCCCTGAACTTCCAAAGTGATCGCTCGTGGTCTCGGCCCCCAAACCGACAGTGCTCATTCTTGAGCACTGTCCCAATTATCTCAGTGAACTTCTTCAGACCGTTGCGGCAGCGGGTTTCGAGGGGTTGCCTCTTTCGGAAGGCCACGATTTGACAAACTGTCAATCGTGGCCAGCTCACGCTGGAGTTCTGCTTGGATCGCTGGATGCCAATCTGGAACCGAATGTCGTCTTGGGAAACCTCCGCAAAGCATCTGTGCCTGTCGTCGCTATCACCGAGGCGCCGACGGTTAAATCTGCATTCCGCTGTTGTACCACCCGTGATGCGATTTCACTCGGAATTCAGGCTTGTTTGCCACGACGTAATGTGGCAACTGATCTACAGCGAACTCTCGCGACTGTACTGCAGTGCTCCCCGATCACTGGGACATGGGCCATCAGCTACACCTTCGACAATGTTCCTGAAGTGTTGCCGATCATTGTCAGCCATGTCCGGACGCATCTGGAGGCCTGGCCCTTTTCTGATCCCATGGATCCGGTCCGTATGACGGTCGCACTGAGCGAGGTTCTGGACAACGCTCTTTATCATGGGAATCTGGAACTCAGTTCTGACCTGCGTCAGGGTGACGGACGAGCCTGGCGTGAGGAAACTCAGCGAAGATTACGTCAATCACCGTATTGTGATCGACAGATCCGATTTGAAGTCGTCATCGATGATCGCTCTGCCCGGTTCCTCATTCGCGATGACGGCCCCGGATTCAATCCGCATCTGCAGAGCGACTGTACAGACGAAGAAAACCTGGAACGGTGCAGCGGCCGGGGTCTGCTGTTGATGCGGATGTACATGGACGAAGTTCGCTTCAATGAGACGGGAAACGAAGCGATTCTCGTCAAACATCACGCAGGCGGACGAATCGATCAGTAACCGCGCGGCTGTGGCACTCGCTTCATGGATGTTCACGTGGGTAAGATTCTGCGGCTGGAGTCGTCTCGCAGTCGGCTGGCTTCACGCGGAGCGAGGAAGGCAACTTTTGAAGTCTTGTCAACGCTGTCCACTTTTACACGGAAGGTTTGCCACGATGGGGCGGTGCCTCGCTTTTGTTGTCATACTCGCCGTTTCGTCCGTCGCCGATGCCGATCCGATCCGATTTGCACCGGTGCCGGATGAACTGAAAAACTCGTGGCCAGTCGAGTGGGAGAAAGATTTTCAGGCTCGAGCAGAGCGGGTTCTGAAATCGATCTGTACCAAACATAAAGCTGCAGGTGGCGGGAACACGTATTTCGAAAACGAGAAGCGGGTTTATGGATACCTGATGGCCCACGCCCTGGCTGGTGACAGGGATGCTGCGATCAAGGAGTTGCAGTACGAAGATGCACAGGCCAGGGAATGGCATTCGCTGACATCTGGCATCGACTATTACGCCTGTTTCACCCTGAAGCACCAGATGCGGAAATACTTTCTGTTTGGAGACAAACTCGCCCCGGCTTACAAGCAGCGGATGTTCGAAGGGGCTCGAGCGTGGACCGAGAAAGATCCACTGCGTCGACCTCATCCGGCATTCGTGAAAGCCGGTGAAGGCTGGGGACCGAACGTAAAGAACTCGTGGGTTGACGTTCGGTCCACAGAAAATCTGTTCCTCATGCGGGTGACCAGCGTCTACCTGATGGCTGAGGAAACGGGTAATGAGGAGACTCGCAAGAAGTACAAGGAAACGATCCTGAAGTATGCGGCGGCTCTGTACCGCGTCGGTATGGGCGAATGGGACTCCGAGAACTACCACGGACATTCGATCGCTCCGCTGCTCAATCTGTTCGACTTTGCCAGGGACAAGGACGTCAAGGCGGCGGCGAAGGCATGCCTGGACTACGTCTGCGCCATTGGAGCTGTGAAGTATTACCGAGGGGCGTTCAACGGCCCGACCAACCGCGACTACAACCATCCCCAACCGTTTGGCGGGAGTGCCCCATGTTTGTTGTGGCTCTATTTCGGTGATACTCAGCTGGACAACACCGCGTACGAATCAGACGAAGTGCATGTTCTCAGCAGCGGCTACCGTCCCCCGATGGCCGTTGTCGAGCTTGCTCGAAAGAACTTCGATCGACCCACCGAGTTGTTCGCCAGCAAGCCTGCGTACTCGGCAACAACCGGCAACGATTTGAGGTCACCTCCAGAATACTTTGAGACGCAATACTTTGGTCGTACCTTTCAGATGGGTTCGCTGGTCGGCGGCACCACCGCTGGCAAAACGGCCGTGAACGGCTTCAAGATCGTGGCAAACGACACCAGGCGAGGTGCAATCGCGATCCAGGGAGTACCCGGTCCCGATCCCCGGTTTGTCGGTTCGGCCAAGTACACCGAGGGAAAAGTGACGGGCGAAAATCGAGTCGGCCAGCATGGCAATGTCGCTGTCTGGTTGGTTCAAGGTGGGGAATCGCCATGGGTGTGGGCTATTCCTGATGGCGTCGACGTGGAGACCGACCGCGGGGTCATGTACCTGAAATGTGAGAAGACGTGGTTGGCCATGCATCCAATCAACACTGAAGAAATCAAGCTGGATCAGGAACTGACGAAATCCCTCGATGAAGGCAAAAACGATGCTCAATGGCGAGGCCACCGTGTCCTTTCGACCAAGGGAACGGGGGGCAAGTTTTGCGGTCTGGCAATCGAGGTCGGTGAGGCGCCCGAATTCGCAACTTTCGCTGCCTTCAAGCAAGCCGTCATTGCGGACTCGAAGCTGCAACCAGAGAAAATCAACGACGGCGAGGCCGAATTCATCGGCGCAGGCGGTAAACACGTGAGCATTCGATTCGCGGCCAGGCAACTCGATACGACTGTCTGGCGTGACGGGAAACCCCACGACTGGTCAGAACATGCGACGTATCTTTACCGAATTGCCTTCGGTCAGAAGCCAGTGATCGAACAAGAATGGTTTGGCGGCACGATGACCATTCGAGCAGGCAACTCCATCTTCAAAGGGACAGTCGACGACCAAGGGCTGGCAACATTCAAGAATGAGTAACGGATGACTCTCATCACTGACCATGATCATCAATGGGCATTTTCTGCTGTTCATTTCGAGCAAAGTCGTTTCTCGTAATCGATCTTGTGGATCTGACAACGACCTCATCAGTCCTTATCCGTGCGGAATGAGGCGATCTGGCATCCCATCAGGATGCTTTGTATTGACGCGTACTTCGATCCGGGGTCGAAGCTTCGCTCCGACCCCCGGCTCCTGAGGAACATCACGTCGATCCCAATACCAAATCGTCTTGATGCAAGCACGGCCGTGGCGAAGCGGGAGGTTGAGGCTCCAGCCGAATCGTCTTCGGATCGGGAAGCGTAATACCCAATCGCGGCTCGGCAGGAACCTCGCCCTCCCGTTTTGCTTGTCGATCAGCCGATCGGCCACAGATCTCATCAAAATCGACCGGAGTTTCTCGCTTAGGTATGCATCCCGAGGTGCTGGGAAACTACGATCTGCGACGCCTTCAGCGTCGTATGACAGCCATCCTCGCGCAGTGTAATTCTGACGACCGTAAATCAAACTGCCAAAATCGATACCCGCGTTAGCTGCCACTGTTATGGAGTCCGCGGCCAAGTAGTAACTTAGCCTCTTCAACGTCGCTGTGGTCGAATTAATGGCTCCGTTTGGCCATCTGTGGGCTACCTGCATCACAGGAGCGTATGCTCTGCGAACATTCCCAATGCATCACGGGTTGTTACGTTGGTTGATTCCATTTTCGCTCGGGCGATTGGCAATTGAACGACTTCGCAAAGTGCGAGTCGCATACGCTAGAAAAATGATGGACAGAATTGCGAAGTTTGCGGCAGATCTGGGTGCATCCATTTTTCGAGACAACGTCACGAGATGTGATCGATGAACTGATTGGGATCGCTGAGGACGGCGTGCCTAAGTTATCTAACACGAACGCGGGCTTGTGTCACGACAGCCCGATTTTTGAACGCGTGTACTAATGCTAATCGGCGAATGTCCTGGTGAAGATGATCCGTATGAGGCAGGTCGAGTCTTCACGACGGCATCCGTGCTACGGACGATAGACGATTCGTGTGCTCTCAGGCAAATTGAGAGCTTTCAACGTGAATTGCGATCCATCAATCGGTTTATTGAACGAGGCCGTCAGCACCGTGATCTCCTCGGTTTCGATGACTTTTCGCTGTGTTCCGTTCAGAATTGCCCTTGTTTGAATGATCTTGCGAGGAAACCAGCGTTTGCCATCGACTTCGTCGCTCGCATCGTCAAATTGTTCCAGTTGGGCAGTCATCGAATCGGTTAATCGGGTGCCGTCAGGATCTGGCGGAGCTTTGATATCGATGCGGACCGGACAGGAATCTCGCCCTTCGCAAATCCACGCCGTAATTTCGCAGTCAATCTCCGAGCGAAATGTAACTTTAGTCGTGTTGATGCCGTCGAGAGCCTCAGATTCTGGCGTCGCTTCAGCGATGCGTGGGCCGCCGATGAACACGTCCAATTGGTCTCGATGCCATGCTCCGATTGACGATGGTACAAATCCAATCAGGCGAGCGTCGAACGGTGTGGCGTGTTCCAACGCTTCTAGCGATTGTTTTTCAAGTTCAGGCATAGCATTCCGCTGTATTTTGAATAATTGAAGATCATCAACGTACGCAGGGAATCGCACTCCTGCAGGATTGATGGATTGCGAATGCATCATGAATTGGGTTGGAGTCCGCACATACCGAGTTGTTCGAGGTGCTGCGGTCTGTGGATACAATTCGGGACGATCTTCGTCAGCGATCTCCATGAATCGATTCGAACCATCAAATTGGAACTCATATGCTGTCGTCACCGGCTTACCGAGCGGTCCCACGTGTGAGCATCGCAGCGTGATCACTCCGGATTTAATGGCATTGCGCGACCTGATTGCAGTTCGTTCCACTACTGTCGGTTCGACAGTTGGCAACTGCAGTGTCATCGCCATCGTCAGAATCGCCGCGATCCCGCTCATCTGGTTTATTGGTCCAAGGAGAGAAGGGACAGTGTTGTGAGCCAATTGCAATACAGCACTTTTAGAGCATCCGTCTATCGGGAAGATTCGCTATCAATTTGGGAAGGACAATTCATAATGTCAACAACAAAGTCCCGCGGAGCCGTGAGATCGCTCCTCGATCTGTAACATATTCAATTGCCAATCACCGAAACGTTGTGAGCGGCTTGTTTTCATTATATCAAGGGGCGTCTCATGCGGTCTGTACTCGGCGTGTTTCTGGCGAGTCTGGCTCTGTTCTTTTTTGGATTCCTGTTCTGGGGGCTGAATCCGCTTCCGTACCAGTCCTGGAGCAAGCCGACCGACGAGCCAGGTGCGATGTAAGCACTTCGCAAGCATTTTCCTGAACGAGGGACCTATTTCTGTCCATCGTTTGACGCCGATCCGAAAGTCACGGATGAAAAATTCCGCAAGGGACCACTCGCTTTTGTTTTCCTGCTGACACCACAAGGTCGTCCCGTCGAAGATCCTCGCATCATGATCCAGGGGTATCTGCTGAGTCTCGTCGGACTGTCGTTGATCACAGTTCAGATGCGTCAGGTTCGGACTGCCCTGCCAACCTATCGCAGTCGAGTCCTGTTTGCAGCAGTGTCAGGCGTGATCGCCAGCGTGATGATTCTGATCGGCGACGTCGTCTGGTGGCAGATGCCGCTTCCGTGGAAACTGTGGCAGGGGCTTTACCATGTTCTCGGCTGGACGATTTCAGGTGCGGTACTGGCTCGATTCGTCGAGGACAAGTGAGCGAACGTTTTTCGCTAGTGCGGGTCGCACTGCCGTGTCGCGTCGAAACTTGGGTCAGACGATGCAGTGTGATGCCAGCGGGACGCCGCACTTAAACGGAATGGCGCCGAAGCATCTTGCGCACATGATTGCTCCTCAGCTTCCATTATGGTCAGCACGTCATTCCCGCGCAGGCGGGAATCCAGTGGGCGCGACTCAGGACTTTGACCGAATGCAAAGACACTGGGTTCCCGCCTGCGCGGAAATGAAGGTGCTACTAAATTTGAACGCTGCGGGGGAATCCTTGACACAGCTAACCTAACAACTTTGCCGGGATACCCTGTTCAATTTCCCAATTACTCCACTGATGGATGCTCGGAATGGCTGGAGTTGTCCCGCATTTGTGAATCTGGCTGGCACCGCTGGACAAGCCAAAGTGCCGCTGCACCGATCGCTCCGGCAACAACACCGACAGATGCCAACTCTACAATGCTGGGCACGATATCGTCAGGGTGCGTAAACGAAGAAACAAAGCAGATATCAATGACGTACCATCCGACTGTCGTCAACGGGCCAGCGATGAAGGCGATTGCCGGTATCCACCTGCGAAGCGAATCAGTAGCGATTGGCGGCTTCATCGATCGCAAAAACGCGGCACCACCAATTGCGACGATGATTGCGATTGCGAGATTTGGGCGCATATCGAGCATCTGAATACCCTCCGTTCAATGAGCAGACGGCAGCATACCGTCGGGGACTGCTCGTTTCGATGTCAATCTCGCAACGGCATCGACAGTCAATGGAACTGGCGGTGAGGTTCCCGCCGAACTGCGATTGGATATTACGTTTCCCGATCCGAAGACGGTTCGACTGGAGCGTCACCGCCTCACCCTCCTGCTTCGTCGCGGCCGTGCCATGCACCAAAGCGATTTGGTATTGGGATCGACGTTTTGAGTGCCACAGCGGACTCGCTCGCCGACTTGAGCGAACTCCGGGATTTAACGGTTACGTGGAATGATCCTGAGACGCGAACTCTGACAATCGGGGGGAATCGTCCGGAGTACTCCAAGGTCTGCTCCAGGACTGCCGATCAGAACATCCTGCCACCAATGCTGACATCAGAGATCGACAACGCTGTAATCACTCGAGGCCATTTGCTGATGGATGACTCAAGCTCCGTCTGGACCGTGGACAACCTTCGAACCTATGTCCATGAAACTCTTTGCCGCCAGGAAAACCTGGTTGCTGAACAGTTTGAATTGCAGACGATCGCGCTGACTCGACTGGGAGTCCGGTGCGGTTTGCAGTTCCTGTTGCGAGGCCCGCGCAGTGTACGCCTGGGAGCCGTCTGGACTGCTGAACAGAATCACGTCTATTTCTATAACGCACGCGGTGAAAGATTTCTGAAGCAACCACTGCAGAATGCCGTCGCATTTGAAACCAAAGCAGCCTGACCGCTCGAAATCACTCCCCCGACGATCTTGCCGGATTACGTCCTCGTTGGTAATCGCGAAGAGTATCTGTGAGTGCGACACGATAGTACATTCGCGATGTGACTACTGTCTTTCCACCTCATTTTGAATGAGCAACAACGAATGCGTTGCGGGTTCCCTTCGGGGCATTCGGCTGCTACCATTCCGAGACAGTCTTTGGCAGGTTTGCTCGATTCACGGAAGGAGTCGTACTCGATGCCCAATTGCACACGCCTGTTAATGGCGGCAGCTTTGTTTTCTCTCCCGCTTGCCTGGTCCACTCTTCACGGAGCTGAAGCGTCTAAACCCATGAGCATTACTACGATTGAAGGTATCAGCGAATACCGACTGGAAAACGGACTGAAGGTTTTGCTGTTTCCAGATCCCTCAAAGCCAACAGTCACCGTGAATCTGACGATTTTTGTCGGTTCTCGCCATGAAGGTTATGGCGAAGCGGGGATGGCTCACTTGCTGGAGCATATGCTTTTTAAGGGGACCCCTGATCACCCATCCGTGCCGAAAATGCTGCAAGCGCGCGGTGCGACGTTTAACGGAACGACATGGTTGGATCGTACGAATTACTACGAAACGCTTCCTGCCAACGATGACAATCTGGAATTCGCGATTCGCCTGGAAGCAGATCGCATGATGAACAGCTTCATCAAGGGCGAAGATCTCGCTTCTGAAATGACGGTCGTCCGCAACGAATTCGAGCGTGGTGAAAACATGCCACACGCGATTCTCGGGCAGCGAATGACAAGTGCCGCTTTCAACTGGCACAACTACGGTAAGTCGACCATCGGTAATCGTGCGGACATCGAACGAGTTCCCGTCGAAAAACTGCGTGAGTTCTATGCCAAGTACTATCAACCCGATAATGCCATGGTCGTCGTGGCGGGCAAGTTCGAAAAAGAAAAGGCTCTCGAATTCATCGGCAAACACTTCGGGGCGATTCCCAAACCGACTCGAAAGCTTGAACAGACTTATACGGAAGAGCCAGCTCAGGATGGCGAACGCTCAGTAACGTTGCGCCGCGTGGGCGAAGTTGCCTACGTCGGAGCGCTGTACCATATTCCTTCGGGAGGTCATCCGGATTTCGCTGCGATCGATGTCCTCGAATCAATCCTGACGATGGCCCCTTCGGGACGCCTCTATAAGGCACTCGTCGAGAAGAAGCGGGCCGCCAGTATCTCTGGAGCCGCTTTCGCACTGCATGATCCGGGAATCCTGCGTTTCATGGCGGAAGTCGTCGCAGGAAATGCTCCCGAATCCGTGCTGGAGTCGCTGCTCGATACCATTGAAGTCGTCGTTGAACAGGGCGTGAAAGACGAAGAGGTGGAGCGAGCTCGGCAGAGACTTCTCAAGGAGCGTGAGCAGGAAGCCTCGAACAGTGCACGCATTGCGATTCAACTGAGCGAATGGGCCGCACAAGGAGACTGGCGTCTCTACTTCATCTACCGGGATCGACTGGAGCAGGTCACCGCAAAAGACGTGAACCGCGTTGCGGCCGCTTACCTTCAGCCCAGTAACCGAACCGTGGGGATTTACGTTCCCACCAAGGAAGCACAACGAACGCCGATCCCCGCAAAGCCAGATCTGAAGGAAATGATCGGCGACTACAAAGGCCGTGAAGACACGAGCGTCGGTGAGGCCTTTGACGTGGCTCCCGACAAGATCGAGGCTCGGACAAAACGCACGAAAATTGAGGGTCTGGACGTGGCTCTTCTGACAAAGAAGACTCGCGGAAATACCGTCGTTCTGCGGATGACGCTTCGCTACGGAACCGAAAAATCACTGAACGGACTGGGAACCGTTGCGGACTTTCTCCCGTCGATGATGACTCGCGGTACGAAGCAACTGACACGTCAGCAGATCCAGGACCAGCTTGATCTGAACAAAGCATCGCTGGGTTCGTCCGGTTCCGCGGGTGAAGCCTCGTTCGTGATTCAGACCAAGCGAGACAAACTTCCAGCGGTCCTCGAACTGCTGCGTCAAATCCTGCGAGAGCCCTCGTTCCCGTCGTCGGAACTCGACATCCTGAAACAGGGCCAGCGAGCGGATCTTGAGCAATCGCTGACGGATCCACAACAGTTGGCACTGCGGGCCGTGAGAAGTGCTCTCAGTCCCTATCCAGCCGGGGACGTGCGACACATCCCGACCATCGAAGAAGATATCAAGTTAACCGAGTCGCTGAACATCGGGGCAATCAAGCAGCTTTACACCGATTTTCTGGGTTCTCAGGCTGGTCAGATCGCAGTCGTTGGCGACTTCGACGAAGAATCCACCGTCGCTGCACTCACCCGTATCATGAAGGGCTGGACTTCGCGCCAGCCATACGAACGGATTGGACGTCGTGGTGATGTCGAGATCAAGGGAACGACGGTCAAGATTGAAACGCCCGACAAGGCCAACGCGTTCTACTTCGCGGGCGGTATCATGCCACTGCGCGATGATGATCCCGACTATCCAGCGCTGATCATTGGTAACTACGTGCTTGGTGCCGGCGCATTGTCGTCGCGGCTGGGCGATCGAATTCGCCAGAAGGAAGGATTGTCTTACGGCGTCGGTTCGTCACTGGGGGCCAGTCCACTCGACAAGCGGGCAACATTGACGCTGTATGCCATTTACAACCCCGCAAACCTCGACAAGTTGTCCGTCGGAATTCGCGAAGAACTGCTGAAGATTCTGGAAACGGGAATTACCCAGAAGGAACTCGACGAAGCTCGCAAGGGCTACCTGCAGCGGCAGGAAGTTGCTCGTACAGAAGACGGGAACCTGTCACAGATCCTGGAAGCCACGCTGGCTACCAAAAGGACGATGGCATTCTACGCAAAACAGGAAGAAGCGATTCAGGAATTGACTCCCGAAAAGGTTCGTGATGCACTGCGGAAATGGATCGATCCCGAAAAGATTCTGACCGTTGTTGCTGGAGATTGGGCAGCCGCTGCGAAGAAGTCGCAGGAAAAGAAGTAGCCGCTCGATCCAGGCGGGTCAGGAAACCCGAAGATTGCCGATTCACTGCGCAAGCCGACGTTCAAACGAACGTCGGCTTGTTTATTTGACACAGCCGAATTGGGAGTTTCGGCAAGCCACAACAGCAAGAATCGAGTTCTCGAATTCAGTCGAATCTCACGCTTTATAAGCGAGTTCTTCACACCTGATTTCTAACTTATCCCGGGTGATATCGCAGGATTTGGCAGCGAATGACCGCCTGTTTCTTCAACGGGATTTATCAGATGGCACGCCATCTGCTTATCTGCCATCTGGAGTTTGGAAGTGAGCTCACAAAGGCTGCAGAACAGGCAATGTGACGTTCTGCACAGACATTGATGAAAGACTCTTTGTCAGAGTCGGCAATCAGGGCTCATCGGATATTCCTGGCGGCAGGGCAGTTGGTTTGTTGACCCATTGCACACGTACAGGCTGTCCAGCAAAAAGGATGTTTTGAAAATGAAATCGCGACGCAGGACTCTCGAAATTCGCGTCAATTCTTCTCGCCGCAAGGGGCTTGTGGCCGTTACAGAAATCGTTGTGATCGTTTCTGTTATGGCAGGACTGTTTCTGCTGGGAACGCAGATGTTTTCGAACGGATCCCAGGAGGCGGCCAGTGCTTCGGGGGGGATCTCAAAAGCTGTTTCACGTCGAACGGTCTATCGTCTCGCCTTGAATCAGCAAGGTGATCGATTGTGGGTTTACCGGCCGCGAGAACACCTCGTTCAATTAGAACTTGCAGATGGAGGTTTCAGACAGTCGATTCCGCTTGCAGGTTTCGATATCCAGACGGTTGCACACAGCAGCGACGGCGAGACATCGATCATCTGTACCGTCGACGGATCTGCGTTTCTCTGGAGGAATGGAGAGGAAGTTGCCCATGGTTCGAAGATCAATGGCGCGGAATCTGCGATTGATGCAGCTGTTTCGCCGCAGGGAGAAATCGCTGTCTGCGTGACAACATCTGGCGATGTCCATGGCTGGGTCACCCAGGGCTCCCACATCCAATCGTTCCGATACTGCTTTCCGAAAGGTGCATCCATACAAAAAATCGGTCTCAGCCAATCAGGCAGAACACTGACACTGGCACGTGCCGATGGCACGATTTCATTTCACGAAACGACATCCGGAATCGCGAAAGATACTCCACTGAAGCTTGAGTCGGAATGCTCGATGTTTACCTGGAGCACAGACGACAGGCTTCTGGCGGTGACTTCGACAGAAGGCTTTACACGAGTGTATGACATGCTTCAGCGAACCATCGTCGCAGATTTCGGACTGAAGAAAGGTGATTTCATGGATCGCCCGACGGCCGTCGCACTGTCTCCTGACGGTCAATGGCTGGTCACCTCGACAACGACGATGTCGGGGATCTTCATTGCGAATCTGCAAACAGGTGAGCACGGAAAACTGCTGGGCCACGACGGCATCGTGAGATGCCTTGAGTTCTCTCCCAAGTCCGATCGCGTGTATTCAGGAAGTTACGATGGGACCATCCGTGAATGGTCGCCTGTGACACGACAGCAGATTCGAATCATCGACTGAATCCAGCCTACGTGAACAATTCGTCGATGACCTTACCACCATCGACGACTTTCATCGGACGGTTGTCGGTGGTGTGATACTCTTCGTTGGCGTCCATGCCCATCACATGACAGAAGGTACGGCAAAGATCGGCAACACTGATGGGGCGTTCGGTCACATCGATGCCATCGATGTCCGTGGCACCAATGACCTGACCGCCTCGGACGCCTGCGCCCGACATGACCACTGGCCAGCCCTTGGGGTAGTGATCGCGACCACCATCCGGTTTGATCTTGGGAGTGCGGCCGAATTCGCCCATCCAGACGACCAATGTCTTGTCGAGCATTCCACGATCAGAAAGGTCCTGCAGCAATGTGGCGTAGGCGGGGTCGACTTCCGCAGCCAGATAAGGCGTATCGCGGAAGCCGTTGTTGTGAGTGTCCCAGCCGGCATCGTTACGATCACCCGTACTGATGACCTCGACGAAACTGACTCCCTGTTCCACCAGTCGACGTGCCAGCAGACAACCTTGTCCGAAATTCGTTCGACCATAGGCATCGCGCAGGGAATCTGATTCTCGATCCAGATCAAACGTTTCCAGTCGCGGGCTTAAGACAAACCTCGCGGTGCGATCGTAGATCGACTTCTTGTCTGCGACCTCTTTGGCACCGCCGGCTGCAGCAAACTGAGTATCGAATTTGTCCGTCAATGACAGTCGCCGTCGCAGAGTGTCTGCGGGGACGATCGGGCGAACATTGGGTGGAAGCTTGCCCGCTTCGTCGACATTGAACGAGGCAAATCGGACCCCCAGGGCACCGGCATCGACATCGCGAGTCTTGATCCGGGGCTTACCGATTCGAACGAAGGCGGGCAGGTCGTAGCTGAGATCCTCCCGTTCGCGGGCCACGAGTGATCCAAACGTCGGGTAGCGAAACGCTGGTGTCGGAGGAAAGCCTGTTCGTACATGCGTGATGGCACGATCATGTTCCGCTTCGGGAGTGCGCATCGAACGAATAACTGCCAGCTTATCCATCAACATTGCGGTTTGCGGCCAGAAGTCAGCGAACTGGACGCCTGCGACATTTGTAGAAATCGCCCGGGCAGGCCCCTGGTTCGGAGATCCAATCTTTGGATTGAATGTGTCGAACTGGCTGGGCCCGCCATCCATCCACAGCAGGATCATCGCCTTGCCTTGTTTGCGCAGTTCATCAGCCTGAGCGATGAGCATATCACGCCAGCCAAGCGTCAAGACTCCTGTTGCCGACGCAGCACCGAGCTTGATCAGAAAATCGCGGCGACTTGTCATTCCGTTTCGATTGACGGAAAGATCCAGAAGCGGAGTTGCCATCGTCATACCTTCGTTCTCGATCAAATCCAATTTGAGTATTGCGTCTCGCGGGCATCGTGATGCAGTGTCAAACTCTTGCTCCGACGCGATACGGCAGTGCGACCCTCACTATCGCTTCGTCGTAAACTCAGCCGAATTGATCAAACTCCACAACAGATCTTCAAACGCTTCACCTCGTGCTGGTTGCGATGAGACATGTTCCAGAGCGATCTTCGCTTCGGACTCAGTGGGATTGCGTGCCAGTACCAGTTGAAACAATCGACTGACGACTTTGGAATTGTCAGATTCGGCTGTCAGTAACTTACTGAGTGCAGTGCCGCTTTCCGGTCGTGCGTTGATCTGGTTCTGTAACTGATCGTTGTTCATCAACAACATTGCCTGACCGAGAGTCCTGGAAATGTCATCCGGTTTCAGGCTCGGGTCGAACCCGAAAACCTCGGAGACAACATCCTTCGTACTTCGTGGCGGAGGAGGAAATCGAATCTCTTTTGTCGGGGCTGTTTTGGGAGGTGTGACATTTGGCAGATTGACTGCCGTGACGAGCGACTGGAAGACTTCGTCACCACGAAGTTTCGTGGTACGACCTGCGGCATAGGGCTTTTCCGAAGCAGACGCGTGCTCAGCCAGGTTCTGCTGATAGGCCTGCGAATTGATAATCACGCGAAAGAGGCTCTTCACATCGTAGCCCGATGCGATGAAATGAGCGGTCAACGGCTGATGGACTTCTCGCAGTTGCGGCTCATTTCCGGCACCGATGTCATCGGCAGGTTCGTAAAATGCCCGTCCCATCAGCCGACCCCAGATTCGATTGACGTAGGCCTTGGCAAACCATGGATTATCACGTGCGACGACAACAGTGGCCAGTTCCTTACGGCGTTCAATGTCACTGACGCCAGAATCCAGTTTGACTCCGGTTAGAAAGGCCGGAACCATCATCGTTCCTTTTTTGGTGGGATCTGCGACATTGGGCATTTCGTACTCGCCCTTCCCCTTGTCCTTGATCTCGATCTCACCGCTGTCGTTCCACGGCATTTTCGCAGAAGCTCGCACGAAATAAGCCGCGAGTTCGTGGAATTGCTCTCGTTTCCATTCGTCAAATGGATGGTCGTGGCACTGTGCACAACCAATCTGCAGACTCATGAAGACACGTGCCGTCTCAGCAGCCAGACGCGTCGTGTCTGCACCATGAAAACCAATGAACGTCGCTTCGGGATGATCCTTCACTTTCCCCGTGGCGGTCAGAATCAATCGGACGGTTTCGTCCCAAGGGGCGTTTTCGTTGATCCGTGATGCCAGCCACTGTTCGAACAGGGTGTAATCCAGAAACGTCAATTCCGGCGGAGGAACCCGATATCCGATGACATCCGACCAGTACCCTGCCCAGTTGGCACCGAACTCTGGCGATGCCAGCAATCGCTCGACAGTCGCTTCACGCTTGGTGGCCGATGGTTCCAGCAGGTAGACCGCCAGTTCGTCCGGTGTCGGCTGACGTCCAATCAGATCGAGCGACACTCGGCGCAAGAACTGTTCATCCGAAACCGTTCCTGCCAGATCTTTCTGTTCGAGTTTGGCAGCCTGAAGAAAAACTTGATCGAGTTTGGGGGATGAGATTGTTGTCAGATTCGGTTCAGCCGCATCGCCTATTGTGGCGCAGCCGACAAATAACAACCAAACAATCGATCTGCATTTCATGAGATCTGCCCTCAATGACTGCCGCCACCCCAACTCATCACGCAATCATCAGCGCCGCCGGTTGCCTGCCTTGAGAAACTCTCGACTTGAGATTGCCGTCAGACAAACGAACGTCAGTCCTATAAGTGATCACACTGGTCACGCAGCAGGAGCCGGTTCATATCAGACCCTGCGCCGCGAAATTGCCATAAACCAATATGCTATTGCGATAAAGAACAATCGTCAATTGGCAGGTCTGGACATCAATGAACGCGGGGGGAAATCCCCCTGAACTGGCGGAGACAGGGTTTCCCGTCACCGCTACACTCCACCTTTCTGTTTTGATCCCGCGTCACGCCAACTGCACGGATCCTGAAGAGTACCGGACCGATGCCTTTTTGTTGTCGAATTAGCCGCAGCAACCTGACAATCTGCCTGATTGTCATTGTCGGCGCATTTCATTCAGGCCCGTCAATCTGCCGTGCCGCAGACGAATCGCTGGGGGTCTATTTCGAACAACTGCGAGTGCGCGGGCTCTTTTCGATCGCTGAAAGTTACGCTGTTTCCCGGTTAGCACAGCCAAACATTGCGCGGACACGCCGCATCGATCTGACAATCGAACTTTCCCGAACACTGGCCGCGCACGCGGAATTCGCATCGGAGCAGCAACAGCCTGAGCTCTGGAAACAGGCCAGAACTGTGGTCGATGAAGAACGACTTCGGGAACCGGCCAGTCCCTTCGCACTGCTCCTGGCAGCTCAATCCGCTCTGGTGGTCGCAGGAGAAGTGGAATGGTTACGCCCTGAGTGCGAACTGCACCCCTTTGACGATACTCTGACAAATCGAACCCGGCAGCATTCGGATCTGGCCATTCAACTGCTGAGCGAAATGGAGCGTGATCTTCTCGCTCCGAATAAAGAGAAACCCAAAAATGACGTCGAGCGTCCGTCCACTCACGTACTTCGTACGGCGCTCCACCATGTCCGGCTGGCGTTGGCACAGTCCCTCAAAACCCGAGCAGAATTGATGCCGGCAGACTCGCGGGAACGGACTGTCGACCTCGTGAATGCTGAACAGACGGCCCGAAAGTTGATCGGGGCCGCTGAGGAACCGATTCCATTTCGAGCGAGTCTACTGCTGGTCGCTTGCCTCCGCCTGCGAGGCGATTTGAATGGCGCAGACAAGATGCTTGCTCTTCTGGACAAGGGGGCTCCAACCGCTGATCGCCTGACCATCGACGAACTGGTAGCAGAACGTGCCCGAATTCTGTTGCTGCGTCATCAGGCTCCTGATGCACTGGGGATCATCGTCAAACGACGAAGTCAGGAGCAACGCTTGAGCGGGGAGCTATGGTTTCTTCAGACCCGTTCATTGCTCACTATGCGGAACCTTGCCATTTCCCGGAAAGACACGGAACTGGCAAATCAGCTTCGAGACCAGGCTGAAGTGGCGATGCAACGGTGTCATGATCAAGTGGGAGGATTCTGGAGCCGTCGGTGTCGAGACCTTTGGGACTCAACGCAAAGTTCGGAAAAGTACGGGCCAGAGTTAGACGGATTGATGCAGCAGGCTCGTGCCGATTTCGTCGGTGGACGTATCGAAGCTTCTGTCAAAGGCTATGCGCGTGCAGAATTGGCCGCTCGGGCAGCCGGAAAAACAGACCTGGCGCTCGACCTCGGTTACACTAGGGCATCGATCTTGCTGCAGGAAAAACAGTATGACTCTGCCGGGACGGAATTTCTTCGCCTGGCAGATGAATACCCTGAGAGTCCACGAGCACCTTCCGCCCACCTGAATGGATCCTACTGCCTGGGACGTCTGTATGACGAGCAAAAGACACAGCAGCGTCGGGAACGCTATTCCGAGACGCTTGATCGACATCTGGAGCGATTCTCGGACGATCCGACTGCTGATGATGCTCGCTTCTTCAAGGCATACCTCGAAGAACAGCGATTGCAGGCAACCATCGCCTTGCCACTGTATCTGAAAGTTGCTGACACACATCCCCGTGCAGCGGAAGCTCATGCGGGCGCGGCCAGGTGTTACGAAACAATTCTGGTTCGGATGCGAGATAAGAAACTTCCGACCGCCGAATTCGAACAGACGGCGATCAAGACCCTGAAATCGCTCGTTCCTGATCCCAAAGAATCAACCGAACGCCTGTCGATCACTCAGACAGAAACCGCAGTACATTTTGCAGCAATCCTTCTTCTGGCCGAACCGCCTCAATTCGAGAACGCAGAACTGATTCTTCAAAATGTCATTCAATCGACAGCAAAAATCGATGAAGCTGACTCGCAACGCGATCGCTGGTTGAAGCTGCGACAACGCGCGGAATCGCTGCAGGTTGTCGCCATGGCGGGAAATGGACATCCCCTGGAAGCAGAGCGTCTGATTGTATCGCTCGCCAAGGCATCACCACGTGATTTGATGGTGATTGCCGAACGACTGGCACCGTTCGTGGCTACTCAAAATCGGCAACGCCAGTTGCAGTATGTGACCCTGCAGTTGCATGCGATCGAGTTGCTGGTTCCTCACAAGAAATCTCTTTCGCGTGAGGAACAGGATCGTCTGGAGCAATTCCAGGCCCGTGCCTATCTCGTCACGGGAGAATCGGGAAAAGCACTGGAGATTTACGAGCAACTCGCGACCGCATCCGCGAAAGACGCCAATCGACAACGAGAAATCGCTGGAATACTTGCTGAGGCAACTGCGAAGGAGTACTCAGTCCTCGCCAAACAATGCTGGCGACGCGCGGAGTCGCTCAGCAAACAGGGCTCGGCCGACTGGTTCACGGCTCGGCTGGGTGTGATTACTGCTTCCGTCAAGCTAAACGAACAGGCTGACGCAAAGAAGCTGCTGACTGTCACAAAGCTTCTCTATCCAGAACTCGGCGGCCCTGAATTGAAGAAGCGATTTCTTGAGCTGGAGCAGAAACTCGGGAAGTGACAATCTCTCGATGCCTCGACGCTGTTGATTTGATTCGCGAACTCGCCTATGCCAGCAAGCTTTGCATGACGTTTCCGTGGATATCGGTCAACCGGAAATCACGTCCCTGAAATCGATAAGTCAGCTTCGTGTGGTCGATTCCCAGCTGGTGCAGGATCGTTGCTTGCAGGTCATGGATATGAACAGGATCGCGGACGATGTTGTACGAATAATCGTCTGTTTCCCCGTGAACTGTCCCTGGTTTCACACCGCCACCTGCCATCCAGAGTGAAAAACATCGCGGATGGTGATCGCGTCCGTAACTGGTATCAGTGATCGCTCCCTGGCAATAGACCGTGCGACCAAATTCGCCTCCCCAGATTACCAGCGTATCGTCCAGTAATCCTCGCTGTTTCAGGTCCATGATCAGTGCCGCCGATGCCTGATCGGTTTCTCGACATTGCTGAACCATGCGATCAGGCAATCCCCCATGGTGATCCCAGTCACGATGATAAAGTTGAATGAACCGGACGCCACGTTCCACCAGCCGCCGTGCCAGCAGGCAGTTTGCTGCGTAGGTTCCGGGCTTTTTGGAATCTTCGCCGTAGAGTTCAAACGTTTGAGCCGTTTCGCCAGACAGATCCATCAGCTCAGGCACCGATGTCTGCATCCGATAGGCAAGTTCATATTGCGCAATGCGGGCGCTGATTTCCGGATCACCTACATCTGCGAGTTGAAGTTCGTTCAGTTGAGCCAGTCCGTCCAGCATTTCGCGTCGACCGGCGCGATCAATCCCCTGGGGATCGCTCAGGTACAGAACCGGGTCACCAACGCCACGCAGCTTCACACCTTGATGCTCAGATGGCAGAAATCCGCTTCCCCACAATCGAGCCAGCAATCCTTGTCCTTTGGTTCCCGATTTAGAGATCATGACAACGAAGGCGGGAAGATTTTCATTCATCGTCCCTAGCCCATAGTCGACCCATGCACCAAAGCTGGGACGTCCGGGCTGCTGACTGCCTGTCTGAATGAATGTAATCGCCGGGTCATGATTGATCGCTTCGGTGTGCATCGATCGGATCAGACAAAGTTCATCAGCGATCTTCGCCGTGTGGGGAAGCATTTCACTGAGCCACATACCACATTCGCCATGTTGAGCGAATTTGAACTTTGACGCCGCGACCGGGAAGTTTTTCTGACCCGAAGTCATCCCTGTCAGTCGTTGTCCCATCCGGATCGAATCGGGCAGCTCCTGCTTGTGAAACTCGGTTAACCGAGGCTTATAGTCAAACAGGTCAATCTGCGATGGAGCGCCCGACTGAAACATCCAGATCACTCGCTTGGCCTTGGCCGGCGCGTGCGGCAACGCCAGGCTGGGACCGGCACTGGCCGAGCCTCCCATGATCGACGCCAGAGCCGCCATTCCCAGCCCCGTCGACGAGTTTCCCAGAAACGTCCGACGATTCATCGACATGTCAATTGAGGGAACCATAGCGGTGGTCTCGTAGGAGCGAATCGGCTAACGGCAGACACTTTTATCTGCACGCAGTTTAGACTTTGTCAGTGGTGTCCACAACAACAGGGAACCTGCGCGAATCGCCCCCAAACGATTCACGTTTTAAGAGTTGGGAGGATCTTGACCGCCATTTTTCACTTCTCGCATTCCTTATCGCTTTTTCGTTTTCTCGTTTTGCGTATTGAGTGACAGACAGGATTGTCTGTCCTACTTTCGGATCTCACTCAGCGAAAATGGATTGCTCTTCGGTCGCAGGTTTCCGGACGGCGCTACGAAACGCCCAAACCTGTCCCTTCACGATCGCATCGGTTGAGAAACAGTGGATTCACTGCAACAGTTGTTCGGAAGGGGTGTTACGGCGATTCTGCTATGCGTTTTTCGCGATTTCACTCCGGATAAAAGTACCTGTCGACGCCAAAACTCCTCTGTCTGCCTACCCAAACTTCATCTTCGCGCCGTTTCGCCAGCCTGATAAGTTCCCGGTCTGTGCAGGTTCATCGAATCGCCTCGGGATTGTCTTTGGGGGCGGCGGATTCGATGACGGGTGTCCCCGACCATGGAAGGTCCCACGATGCCGTATGTTGTTTTTCGTTCCGCATTACTGCTGGTAATGCTCGTTTTTGTACTTCCTGGCTGCAGTTATTTTCAGTCTGCGGAATCGGATGCTGATGATGAAACAGCAGAATTCGACGGGGACGAAGCTGACGATACGGACGATGGCGAAAAAGTCGCGGATGATTCCAAGCCGATTGAGGGCGAATTAGAGCTGAAATTGAAGGTCGGCGACCGTTTTCCACTCGTCAAAAAGATCGACCAGCGTTTGCAGCAGGGAGACGGACAGGTGGGGATGCTCACCAACCGTTCTATGCTGGAAATGTTGTTGTCACTCGTCGTGGAAGAAATCCGTGACGACGGCAACAAAAGACTTTCCGTCCGGTATCACAAGATCAAGTACGGCCACAACATCGCCGGCCGCATCATCGAATACAACTCCGAAAGTCGTAATCAGACCCCAACAGAAGCTCTTGTTTACGCGGGACTGAAGGACAACGGATTTTCATTCTGGATTGGTCCGGACAACCGGGTGACCGAACTCATCGGGTTCCAGGAATTCCTGCAACGCTGCCTGCGTGATGTTCCCCCGGCCTACCGTGACCAGGTGATGCGCCAACTGGAAGGGACTCAGAGCGAAGATGGACTGGCGAACTTTGTGGATGACGGGATCGGCTTGCTTCCCTACAGCGATAATCCGCGACATCCGGCAGTCGCTGTGAAACAAGGATCGGTCTGGGAATTGAAAAATCGTCGCTCCGAAGGTCCGATTCCGATGAGCGTCTCCACCCGTTGCGTTCTGAAGAATCTGACAGATACATCCGCTGAGATCAGCCTGATCGGCAAGATCGCCGGGTCAACAACCCCCGTCTCGTATCATGACGGAGTGCGTAACATGCAGATCACGTTGAAGGACGGACATTGCGCCGGTCAATGCACCATCGATCGCCGCACAGGCTTGCCAACGCACTCGGAAGTCAGCCGCTACATGGAAATGACGGTCAAGCTGCCAAACGGCACCGAAATTCCTCAGCGAAAAGAAGTGCTGACATCAATCACCTCGTTCCTCGATCAGGGAGGGATGAAGCACTCGACCGCAGGAACCGGCAGCGAATCCAAATCCAGCAATGTCGTGCATGCATCCGCCAGCGATGATTCTCGACGAGTCACCAAGACCGGCGGACGCAGCAGCCAGCGACCCAGCCGACGAAGTGAGGATTGAAAGCAGCGACTTCGTTACTGTCATCACGCTACTGCGTGACATCAACACGATGACCTTGCGCCCCGAGATCCTTGCTGTGACATCCTGCGATGAAATGCGGATTGGCATTGCCTGTGATCGGCGAGTGGCTTGATCCTTGTTGCCGCAACCCTCATTCTATGATCCGCGCGGGCAGCGACATCACCAAAGCGGAACCGGCCGGTAATCACCGATGCGTTATCCACGCTTTACTGAGACTACGCAGATCTCAAGAACTGAATAACTTGTGCTGCCGCGACGACGTGCAGGGATCGCCTTACACGTTTCATTTGACCTGAGAAAGTACGACGATCATGGTGGAAGTTTGTTCGTTTCGCGGTTGGCGGTTCGATGTTGCTCAAGTGGGGGATCTCTCGGACGTTGTCACGCCCCCGTACGATGTCATCGACAACAAGCAGCAGGATGCTTTGTTCAAGAAGCATCCCTGCAATTTCATTCGGCTCGAGTTGAATCGTGAAGAACCGGGTGATGCTTCTGCCGAAACCAAATACGAACGCGCGGCGGGATTCTGGAAGCACTGGCGGTTGGACGGAATTATGCGTCAGGAACCGGAAGACGCAATCTACGTCTATTCGCAGGAATTCGAGTGGGAAGGTCAGAAACATGTCCGCAGTGGATTCCTGGCCCGCGTCCGACTGGAAGAATTCGGTACCGGAAATATCTTTCCGCATGAACAGACGTTGTCAGGCCCCAAAGCGGATCGCTTGCACCTGATCCGAGCGACTAAGGCGAATCTTTCCCCGATATTCGGCCTGTATCCAGACGAAACCAGTTCGGTCCAGCAGATTCTGGATGATACATGTCTGACGCTGACACCGAGTATCGCGACAGATCACCTGGGAGTGATCCATCGGACGTGGGTTGTCACGGATCACAATGTGATTGGACGTGTCAAAGCTGGCCTGCGCGACCTGCCGGTTTTTATTGCTGATGGTCATCACCGGTACGAAACGGCACTGAACTATCGCAGGGAATTGCAGGCGAGTGGCAAGTTGAGCGATGACATGGGGGCTCCCAACTTTGTCATGATGATGCTGGTCGGCATGCAGGATCCCGGGCTTCAGATTCTGCCGACTCACCGACTTGTTGCAGGACTTCCAGATCTCACTGCCGACCAGTTGCAGGAGTGCTTGGCCGGATGCTGCGAAATCGAGCGACTTGGCACAGGCGACGAGGCCGCGCGCGAAGCGTGGGATCTGATTGAGATCGATGGTGGCCAGAACGTCTTTGCTTTTGGAACCGCGGCCGACAACGCATGGCTGCTTGCTCGCGTCAATGACACCAGTGCGATGGAGCAATTGGCGCCTGACCAGAGTGAGGCGTGGCGGTCACTCGGCGTCAGTCTGCTGCACAAGTTGCTTCTGGAAGACCTGGTTTTCAAGAAGGTCGGTGGCAATCCTCAATTCCAGTATGTTCATCGTGTGGATGAAACAACTGCTGCTCTGAAAGCCCGGTCGCACCAGTTGGCATGCCTGGTGGCCCCTGCAACGATCGAACATGTGAGCGATATCGCGGCAGCTCGAGAAACGATGCCGCCCAAGAGTACGTACTTCTATCCGAAGCTGCTTTCGGGGCTCGTAGTGAATTCGTTGACATAGTGCGGGTGAGATGCGCTGTAGTATTGATGCCCGCGGGGCACCGCACGTAAGTTAGTTGCGAACTGGTCATTCGTTCTTTTCCCGCCCTGGAAGCCTTTGCGAAGAGAACGATGCTGGAGTAATGAAAATGGCTGTCGTTCCTGCAGGGCAACGTGCCTGGAAATGTCCCGATTGCGGAAGCGAAATCCTGCTTCCAATCACGAAGCTCGATCCGCTTGCATGTGATGCGTGCCTCGCAAAACTTCAAGGAACCGGCCGTGCGGGTGCCGCGAATGCGCCAGCGACGCAATTCGTTCCGGGTGGAATTCTTTTAGTGGTGGGGGTCGGTGCAGGGCTGCTGGTTACGGGTGTCGTGATTGGCTTCTTGGCTGGCCGAGTGAGTCTCCCACCACCTGCCGTTGTTCGACCGACTCGTCCGGATGAGGATACCCCGTCGAAGCCGGTTCCTTCACAGACGAAGGCAAACGCCGATGAACCCGATGAATCAACCCGGCCCGGACCCGGATACAAATGGGTTCGAGGATACACTCGCAGAGATGGCAAAGTCGTAAAAGGCTATTGGGCCAAGGACCGAAAATCGGTGCCGTGAACCTGGATGCGAGCGATGCCCGACATCGTGGTCAGTGGATATCACTGTTTCAACAGGGCTCGGCCAGCGAGAATTCCAGAGCGACTGCTGCCGACTTCTCGCAGCAGGTTGCCTGCCGAGGGCGAGTACGAAGCGCACAACTGGCGGATGTCGTCGCGAGCCTGAAAATAGGCCTCGATCACCCGTGGGTCCCATTGTTCACCCGATCCACGTCGGAAGATTTCTTCCAATCGATCGATTGGCATTCCCTTTCGGTACGGGCGATCGCTGACCATGGCATCAAAACTGTCGGCCACTGCAATAATGCGAGCCATCAGCGGAATTCCATCACCCTTAAGTCTGTCGGGATAACCCTTGCCGTTAAAGGCTTCGTGGTGATGTCGAACCCCTGGCAGGATCTGCGAAAGGTTACGCAACTGACACAGGATCTGGTATCCGATCATCGGGTGTTGCTGAATCTGACGGAACTCATCTTCCGTCAACTGACCCGGCTTGGCGAGGATGCGATCATCGACGCCAACCTTGCCAATGTCGTGCAGCAAGCCAGATAGGTAGATATCTTCAAGATCCCCGGATTCCAGTCCAATCTGCTGCCCGAGACGACGAGCCAGCAATGCGACTCGTTCGCTATGACCGCGCGTGTACGGGTCCTTGGCGTCAAGGGTTGATACCAGTGAGCGGACGAAACCGACGAGCAGTTCATCGTGTTCGTCATACAGTTCAATATTGCGAACATGAGTTCCGAGGATAGTGGCAATCGAGGAAATCAAATTTGCTTCGATTGAGCCGAATTCACGGCCGCCTCGCAGGTTCGCCGCAACAATCCAGCCTCGCCGATGCTGCGGGTCCCCGATCGGGACGATCACCATATTCTTCAGGCCCGGGAAGTCTTCGCCCAGCAGCGTGTGCTGCAGTTTGTTCTTCACCAGTGGCTTGCTCCAATTGTGCGTATCGAACCGTGCGAGCAACCGGGCAAGTTCCATCTGATCAAACGGCAGTCGCCCCTGAGACAGAAACTTCATCGAGTGATCAGAGTTTTCGACGCAGATCCCGACGCCAGCACATTCGATTAACGGATGCAGTCCGCGCACACAGAGTTCCGCAAGTTCCTCAGACGACCTGGAAAGTTGCAGGTTTTCCGTCAAACGATGCAGCAGGCTGATTTCTTCGTAGGTGTAATCGATCTGCAGGCTGAGTGCATCCAACTCCTGCTGAAGTTCCGCTTCACGTTCACGCTGCTTCAGGCTGCGGAAAGCACAATCCAGCAGTCGAACGAGCAACTGCGGATCACAGACTGGGACCGATGCCAAAGCTTTCTCAGAGTCCGCTTCGCTGACGCGTGCTTCCAGTGCTGCCAGATGAAGTTCTGGAGGGAATACACCGCGAGACGCCAGGACGTATCCGGCGATCAGCAAGGATTCTTTCGACGGAATCGGAACGAGGAAGTATGTCATCTCTTCGCTGATGCGGTCGACTTCAATGGCAGCCACCTGCCCCAGTCGCAGTATCAGACGTGGTGGAACATAGGGAAGGTATTCGGCGTGCGACTGAGCAACCACTTGTGCGAATTCACGCTCGATGATCATACAGGGAAGGCCTGTCGCATCGCTGAATTCTCGCAGTATGGCATCGACTGGCGTATCGGCACCCGGAGCGACGACCGTATCTGAATGAACGGAGTCGCGATCGAAGGACGTCGGTGTGTCGAGGAGCCAGGTCGTCATTTGTCGAGTTCCCATGCTGTGAAGATCACAGATCATCAGCAGCGAACCCGGTGGTCGTCGAATTGAAACTCTTTCGATTCAACGGTACTCAGGGTTCTGGAACTCTAGTTCAACTCTGGCGATGAGCAACCAGAAGTTGATCAATGAAATACAGAGGAAGTGAATATGCGACACTACAAACATCCCAGCAGGTGAAACCGCTTTGATCGGAATATTCGGCATCGCCCGCAGTGTCGCGATACAGTGTCGCTATTCTGTTCGCTTGCTGCGATCCCGAAGAAGGTCGCTCACCTGCTTCAGAGTCTGCTGTTCACGGGAGGTCAGCGAGTTCATTCCATGCGCGTGAACTTTGGCGAGCAATTCGTCCAACTGCTGCTCAGCCTGTTCCTGCTGCCGACGGATGGCCTGCTCCTGCTGTTGTCGACGGCGTTCACGCCATTGTTCGACCAGTCCCGGCTGAGCTTCGGATGGCTGAGTCCCGCCACCTGCGGCAACCGGTCTGTCCAGGCTGGTGTACCCGTCAGAAAAGTCGTATCCGAGGAACGAGTCTTCGTCTCCATCGATTCGCTCATTTTCGTAGAACTCGACCAGATTCACGATGAAAACGACGGCACTCAGAAAGACAAGCGGGGCGATGTCGAACGCCAGTCCGGCAATGGACAAAATACCGGCGACAACCATGCTGAACTGTACGGCCGAGCGATTGACGAGTTCCGGATGTTTTTGAGAGGCCAGAACGGATCGCACAATCTGAGCGCCATCCAGTGGCAGCATCGGCAGCATGTTTATAATGAACAGCATCCAGTTCACCACAAATGCGATGATTCCGAGATCGCGTGGTAATTGCTCAAGATCAAGTTTCGTAAGCGGAAACGTGAAGGGGATCAGTGCCGAACGGTAAGCATCTGACGGCAAGATCCACAGAATGACCAGGCAGACCACAAGATTGACAAACGGGCCACCCGCAGTTGTCACGATGGATGCCCATGTCCCGCGCCCTGGCTGAACGGTCGCTAATCCCCCGATTGGCGTCAGGCGGATTTCGGTGGCGCTTCCACCCGTCATTCGGGCCAGGCAGACGTGCCCGAGTTCATGCAGCAACACAGAAACCATCAGAATGCCGAGAAAGGCGGCCCCGAGCATCCATCCCAATCGAAACAGAAAAAAGGCACCAATAAGAAAGAACGAGAAATCCATTCGAATTCGAAGCGATCCGATTCGAACGATCTCGAACGACGGCAGCATCCAATTCAGTCGTTCATTCATTTCCGATGCCTTCTCGATTGCCTCGGAACACCCCGTTCCGGGCCTGATTGTGACGCCCCCTCATCTTAACTCGTTCATTGTGGCAAGACAATCCGCTAATTCAACTTTGAAGCGATAGTACGGCTACCGGGACGCCACACTTGAACTGAATGCGCTCAAGTGTGCGATCCGCAGTTCGTTACGAATGCATAACCGACCAGATTTGCGTCGATGCACACATTTGCGGTCGGAAACACGTTGAAAGATCGCAAATCTTACGTAATCAATGGATCCAGTGGTATTTGACGCCGCGTCGACGGAACGGGAATCGTTGGACGACGGGACTTTGCATCACCGAGTACCGACAGGGACCTCGGACGGTTATACTGGCGTTTCGTCAACGAATTTCTCTTCGGTCTTACAGTCACATCTCTGTTCGGAGTTTCGCCCATGGACATGGCCAAGCTGGTCGATTTCATGAGCAATCTGATCTACCCGATGCAGGCAATTGCAGCGGTGTATGGTCTGTTTCTGACGATTCTCGTCTTTCGCCGGATCGCTCAAAAGCGATTTCGGACTCAAGCCGGTGCCGACGACTTTCTGAACCAGGTGAGCGAACGATTGCAGACGCGCCAGTTCGATAGCGTCGCTGAGTTATGTGATTCTCCCCCATACTGGTCAAAGGCCGTTCCCCAATTGATTCTGATTGCCCTCGCCAATCGCGAGCGTCCCATCGCCAAACTGCGTCAACTCCTGAGCGAGACGTTTGAACGTGAAGTCCTGGCTGAACTCGATTACCAGCTTTCGTGGGTGAACACGGTCGTCAAAACGGCGCCGATGCTTGGATTGCAGGGAACTGTCCTGGGAATGATCGCGGCATTTGCGAAGATTGCCTCCAGTCAAAGAACGGGCGTTGATCCAACCAAGCTGGCGACGGATATCAGTTTTGCTTTGATCACAACGGCGGTCGGACTGATGATCGCCATTCCCCTCGTGATGTGTATGGCATCGATGCAGGTACGCATCGGTCGCCTGACCGATTCCGTACAGCATCAGCTCGGAAGATTTCTGGATGAACTCGAATCGGCTCAGTCAAAAAAGCGATGAATTGAAGCGGATCAGGAGTCGTTGACGTGGCCAGTCGCAGTCTGTTCCAAGATTCCACGAGTTCTTTCGGCGGCAAACGAAAAGGCGTCGAAGGAGATCTTGATATCACTCCGATGATCGATGTGACTTTCCTGCTGCTGATCTTCTTCATGGTCTCATCCACAATGCAGGGGAAACCGGATCTCGACGTTCCCGTTGCTCAGCATGCCATTGGAATCGATGCTGCGGGCGCTGCCGTGGTCACGGTATTTGCCGCTGCCAGTGTCGCGGAATCGCCCCGGATTGTGCTGGGCGATGTGCAGGGGCCTGATGGAGAGTTGAGTGATATCCGCGGTTACGTGGAAGAGAAGTCCCGCGAAGGGATTCGAAAGATTGTCATCAAGGCTGAGGGAGATGTTCCTCACGGACTGGTTGAGGAAATTGCCAAAGCGATCAAGTCGGTTGAGGGTGTCGAATTGTATATGGGAGTTGGCGACAAGCCGGTCGAGTAATGCCACGCATGTGCCGTAGCATTCAGTCTGAAATGTAAGTCGATCCAAAACAGGCCAAACATGGCGATTCGGTTTCGCTGCCAGAATTGTTCGGGACTGATGAGTATTTCCAGCCGCCAGGCTGGAATGACGGTTCAGTGTCCGACCTGTGGCGAGCAGACTCGTGTCCCGCTGGAAGATATTTTCAGTTCTACTGCCGACGTGAATCCCCCTGTCGGCAATGAAACGGTCGACGACGACCATGACGAAAACGAGCAATCGTCCCCCGAAGAGATATTTGCTGAGGTTTGTGAAAGCGGCGTGGAATCAATCGGAGAAGTGGATCTGCATGAAGATCCCGCCGAGGTGGAAGACGACGAACCCGTACCGTTTCGGCTGAAAGTCCGAACACGAACTGACGATGAAATGGATCTGACACCCATGGTGGATGTGACGTTTCAGTTGCTGATCTTCTTCATGGTCACGGCATCGTTTGCCTTGCAGAAATCGATTCAGGTTCCGACCCCTGATCCAGACAAGAAGGGGGCGACACAGCAGTTGCAGATTCTGGAAGATCTGGAAGGCTCGTCGATTCGCGTTCAGATTGACGCGGCAAATGTCATTCTGATCGACGATGAACCGCTCACTGATCCAGCTCGACTTGCTGATACGTTGAAAGACAAGATGCGAAAAGATCAGAAGTCGGAAATCCTGATTTCTGCCCATGCGGCCGCGTTGCATCGTTCTGTCATCTCGGTGATCGATGCCGCAAATCAAATTGGTATGCAAAAAATCCGCCTGATCTCACGACAGGGTAAAAGCGAATAACGATGCCTTCACTCGAACTTCAATATGCAGACGGTCGGGTCACGACATGTGAGTTGTCGCGAACGCAACCGCTAACGATTGGAAAGCAGTCGTTCAACGATATCTGCGTTGCGGGGGATGATGTCGGGGCGATGCATTGTCGAGTCCTATGGAACAAATCAACGTTCGAAGTAACCGCGGCTACCACGAACGGGGTTGAGGTGAATGGCACGACAGTCGCCCACGCTCGATTGAATCCCGGTGATGTGATTCGCGTCGGAAACCTGGATCTGGTCTACCTTGATCCTGATGCCGAACCTGAACCAGAGATTCGACTGCGAGAAATCCCCGAGACTCCACCGCCTCTTCCCAAACATCCTGCGTCCACGAAGCAGAATCGAGATGCTTCGTCGTCACACGGACGTGACAAGCGAGAACCTGTTGAACAGCCGCAGCCCGAGGCGTCACTCTTCGAAGGACCGGTCTACACAGAATCTCAGGTAATGGCGGCCTACGATGTCATTGCCAGTGTTGAAGAGGATTCGCTGTCACCTACCAAGCTCAAGCCGCTCCCCTCGAGCAGAACGGAAGATTCGCCTCCGTCGAAAAAGCTCGATCGTTATGCGGGGATGGGAATGTCCATGGGGTCTCCTGTCCGCCCGGGGGAACAGGACGCATTGAGGTCTCCGTTGGTGCTGGGGCTCAGTCTGGGCGGAATGGTACTGGTCCTGATTACAGGAATCTTCTGGTTCCTGATCAGTCGCGAACAATCGACTCGACTCTATGACCGCGCCGTTGCGGAACTCAACGACGGCCAGTACGCACAATCGATCGCGTCGTTTGAACAGTTTTTGCAGCAGTATTCCGGGCATGCATTGCAGCGGCAGGCCGAACGAGGGTTGGGGAAGGCACTTGTACAAAAGGAAATTGCGGGTGGAACGCCAGCCTGGAAGAAAGGCCTGGAACAGGTTCACAGCCTGATTTCCCGGCACCGCAACGAGTCTGAATTTTCAGATCTGACATCCGTCCTGCACCGGTATGGGGAAGAAATCGCGCTGGGGGCGGCTCGCACTGCGGCCGCAACGCGTGATCCCGATCTCTTGACCGTTTCCGAAGACGCTCAAGTCATCCTGGAACGCTATTCTGACCCGGCATCACCTCCCACTGCCGCATTGAATCGAATCAAAGAGGCACGAGTCGCCGCCGTGCTGGCGATTGGCAAGCAAAAGGTTTTCGATGACAGTATGGCGGCGATCGACGCCGCAATTGCGGCCAATAAGCCAATGGTGGCGCTTTCGGAACGTGAAAAGCTCGTGCGCGTCTATGAAGGGTTCGCCAGCGTCAGTCGCGTGAAAGAGTCACTGCAAAAGGCAATTGATCTTGAGCGGTCAGTCATCAAGACCAGTGATGAAGAACGCGCGGCTGAAACGACTGACAAACCCATGACCGGATCACCGCCGGCGCTGGGAGTTTTTCATACACGGACACGAACGGATGAGACTTCACTGGGGCGAGTTGCCTATGTCGTTGCCAAGGACTGCTGTTACGCCGTTGACACCGTCACGGGGGAACTCGTCTGGAGACGAGCGATTGGATTCGATGCGCCGTTCTTTCCCGTCACCGCGACAGGAACGCAAGCGGTCGTTCTGTTTTATGATGGCTACCAGAAATCACTGATCTGCTGTCAGCCGCTCACAGGAAAACTGATCTGGAGACAGCCTCTCGACGGACGACCCCGGTCGGCTCCACTCATCCACGAAGGACAGATCTATCTGCCGACGGATGATCGAGCACTCTGCCGGATTGATCTTGAGACGGGTCGTCTGACCGAACGCATGACGTTTTCGCAAAATATCCAAGGACCGCCTGTTCTGTCCGCCGATGGGATTTATCTGCTCGTGCCAGGTGAAATGGCGATGATCTATACCCTTTCGATGCGCCCCCTGAGATCTGCTGCAACGACGTTTACGGATCACGCGGCCGGGTCAATCGTGGCCCCGCCACTTGCATTGGGAAAACTCTACCTTCTATGCGAAAATGATCGGGCTGACTCTGCGAGATTGCGATTATGGAATGCTGAGAATCCTAAATTGCCGCTTGTCGAGTTGAGTGCCAAAGAACTCCGCGTCCGTGGACAAGTTCGCGAATCGCCGGTCTTGCGAGGGAACCAGTTGATGGTTCCGTCAAGCGGTGAACACCTGGCTGCATTTTCCGTCACTGACACAGCAGGACGCGAAGGTCTGACGCCTGTGGCACAGTACCGTGTCAGCGAGGACGAGGATATCAATCAGCGGCAAGCAGCCAAGTCCGATAAGAAAGAGAATCCGAAGGGGGATGATCCGCCTGAAGGAGTCGACAATCTTCTGCCTGTTGCTGTGGCCGCTCGGGCGCCAATGTATCTGGTACTTGGTCCTGATGGTCGTTTCTGGGGGGCCAGCTCTGCTTTTCGTCGGTTTGAACTGGGTGCCGACTCAATCCATATGGATGGGAATGCGGTTGCGGTGGGGATTGCGTCTCAAAAGCTGCAGCAGATCGGAGATCAATTCTTCGTTGGCCGAAAGGCTCCGTTCCATGACGCAGTAGTATTTTCATCGGTCGACCGAGACCGGATGGTCAGTCCCTGGAGGATTGTCCTCGGCGCTCAGTTTCATGAAGTCGTCGCGTCAAAAGATGGTGGAGCAATTGCGATTTCAGAAGCAGGCCATGTCGTCACCCTCGGAGCAGATCGCATTCGGCAGGGTGGTTTTGACCTGAAAAGTGCCGTCGAACTTCCTTTGCCAACTCGTATCAATCAGCGTCTCGTCACGGCAAACTTGCACGACGGTCGAATGTTCCTCGCTGCCAATGGTGATCAGAATCTGGTCTGGATTATTGGGACAGCAGGACAATTGGAACTCTCGACGCGTCTAGGCAAGGGGGAATCCGTACAGGCGGCAGGAGCTTTGATCGACGAAGGCTTGATTGTTCCGTTGCCAGGAAAACTCAAGTTGATTCCGACGGGCGCAAATAAAAAGACCGTGCAGGATTGGTTGGCTCCCGCTGGCGAAAAACCATCAGCCCCCTGGAAGCACATGATACGCCTGGACTCAGACGAAGTCCTTGCATGTACCAGCGATGGACTACTGCTGCGCATTCAGCTGCGCGTGACAGATGTTCCGCATCTGGCTGAATCGGCCAGACTGCAGTTGGAAAAGCCAGTCGATGTTACCCCTGCGGTTCAGGGGGATTTCCTGCTGGCAGCGTCAGCTTCCGGTCTGGTTCAACTCTTGAACTGGCGAACGTTTGATCAGGACGGAAAACGCGACTTTGCGGCTCCAGTTCGCGGGACGTGGGTCGCAGGGTCCAATTGGTTGGTCTGGGGAGGAGACGGAAAACTGCATTCAGTCTCCAGCGGCCGCGACTTGCCAATTCAGTGGTCCCTGGACCTGAAAGGAGTGGAACTCGTTGGAAGTCCGCTGCAGGAAGGAGATCAGATCTGGCTCGCCGCGCGTGATGGAACTGTCATCGTGGCGGACGTCATGGGCAAAGAGATCCGAAGAATTCAGGTTCCGCAGGCTCTGTCGATGGGGGTCAAGAAAATCGGTGAGGGGCTGTTTGCTGTCGCATCAGACGGGGCATTTTATCGAGTCAATGAATGAACTCTCGCCGGATGTGGCAGCGAGTGGGAAAGAAAGGAGCGAAATCATGAATCCTGTGCGAATGTCGGTACTTCACCGATGCACGATGATTTTGTTGTCGCTCTTTTTCTTTCACCGTCAGGTTGTCGCTCAAGATTCAAACGCTGAACCACCAGTTGGGCGAGCGAAGGAAGAGCAGACGACGTTGCCTCGATATCCTGACATGGTCCTTCCCGAGGCTGTTGACCTTCTGCGAGCAAAGCCGTTTGACTGGATCGTATTGAAGTCTCAGGAAGTACTCGTTGTCGATCCTGTTTCCATGCGACCCGATCCGATCACTCGCGTTACGATCAAGCACGACATCGCACAGCAGATGTACAATCGGATGCTGAAAAACCGTCCTTACAAGATCGCCGAGATCGAAAGTGTGCGACAATACAGTAAGAATAAGGATCAAACGGCGGAAGCTGACGCCACGGAGACGCGTCTGAAGGAAGAACTCGAAAACGCTCGTGAGCGTGCAGACGCATTGAAGCCACAAACTTTCAAATTACCCGTAACACTGCGCGATGGAAGTGTTGATCCAGAATACGTTCTTGATCTTCGTCTGGTTGAAACGGTCATCCATTTCGAAGACCTGATATTGCGACGCGCGGACCAGTTGATTGCTGATGGCCGCATCCCCCTGGCATACGACCTGTTGTTACTGGTTGCTCGCAGACATCGTGACAACAATCTTCTGATTCAATCGGAACTGGAGACCGAAGAACAGGAACTCGTTCGCCAGATCAAGTCTCTCGACGATGAACGGGCCACTCTGCGTACTTCGAAAGAAAGCCTTACCGCGGCAGTCAGCAAGAATGTGCCGGGATCAAAAGGCCGCCTCGCGGCTTTGGAAAAGACCGTCACCCGGATTGCTGTTGAAATCAAGGAGATCGAAGAAGAATTGCGAGCCGTCCGCCTCAGACTCCGCTTTGCAAGGCCCAAAGACTTTCCGAAACCAGAAGCGATTCGCAAGGACGATTATTACCTGCCCGCGTGGCCCAGGTTTGACGAAACCTATCACAAGCTCATCTTCAAAGACGCCGATTTACAAATTGAGCAGGGGCGACCGGAAGCCGCGTTTCGATTGCTGGAAGATTTGACGGGTGACGTTCCAGGCTTATCCAGTCGACTTGGAAAGACTGCCGATCTTTTGATTTCGCCCTGTGTGGAGAGACAGGATTTTCGAAAGGCGCGACACTTTATCAATCGACTGGCCGCACGTGACGCGATAAACCCCGTCATTCAAAAGTGGAAGGATGAACTGACAAACCGCGCCCTCGCTGCTATCAAAGATGCGCAGTCGGCGTCTGCTCAGGGACAGGCCCGGCAGGCGATCCAGATCATCGATCGAGCGGCGTTGATCTGGCCCGAAACTCCTGGATTGAAAGAGGCACATCGCGATCTGAATGACAAGCATCAGATCCTTCGCGTCGGAGTTTTACGACTGGCGAGTGAGCCGATTCAAGCCGACGTCAACTCGGAAGCTCGCGAGCGAATTCGACTG
>CAXBSB010000008.1:0-61235 GCA_963977965.1 uncultured Schlesneria sp. | reverse complement strand
AGCAACGTCATGACTGCAGCTGGCCACCAGTGCCCGCTTGCAAGGGGGTCCCTGCTCCCCGCTGCCAGGTCCTGTAGTGTGGCAGCGGCAGGGGCGGCTGCAGCAGCAGCACCGACAAGCCTGGCTGCTGCAGCTGCCGTCTATCTGCCATTCCATTACAGGGCCGTCACCAGCCGCTCACTTGTAGGTATGCCCGCCACATGCCGCCTGGCCACTGGTCCAGCCGAGGGTTGAAGGTCACCACCTGCAGCAGCAGCAGCCGGGCGGTGTCGATGGGCGGGAGGATGGAGAGGGCAGAGAGCGTCTTCACCGTCTTTCGGCCGTCAGAGGCCTCCAGCAGGGCGTTCTCCTCCTCGTCCAGGCCAGCGTCCTGGAAGCGGTAGAGCGGGTCGGCTGCCGCCCAGACGTACTGGCCCTGGAAGGGCTTCATCTCGGCGTTGATGCGGTCGAGGTCCCACGTCCGCTTCAGGCCCTCGTAGATGACTGCCGCGCAGGTCATGTCGAGCGACACCGTCTCGGGAGGCAGCTCGGCCTTGGGGTTGAACTGAAAGTCGCCGGTCGTCCAGGTGAAGATGTCGAAGAGCTTGGTCTGGAGCTGGAGCGAGAGCGCGTAGCTGAGGTTGGGCGACTTCAGTGGGACCGAACTCTCACGAATTCGGCTACTTCATTGACGGCTCTTTCCAAAACTGTGTCGACAACCTCACTTCCGGCAACGGTTCACCATCAGTCCCGTAGCAGAAGTCGTGAGACTTCTGGTGGATCGATATCTCAGACTCCGAACTCTCACGAGTTCGGCTACTTCATTGGTCGGCACTTTCCAGAACTGTGTCGACAACCTCACTTCCAGCGACGGTTCACCATCACAACCGTAGCAGAAGTCGTGAGACTTCTGGTGGATCGATATCTCAGACTCCGAACTCTCACGAGTTCGGCTACTTCTTTGACGGCTCATTACAAAACTGTGTCGACAACCTCACTTCCGGCATCGGTTCACCATCACAACCGTAGCAGAAGTCGTGAGACTTCTGGCTGATCGATATCTCAGACTCCGAACTCTCACGAGTTCGGCTACTTCTTTGTCGGCTTCTTTCTGCAGGCCCCTTCCCCTCGGGTCCACCCTCAGAAGGCATCAAAAACTGCTCATAAGCCGTCGTACGCGGCCTCAAACAGGCGATGGCCCTGAACTCAACGGGTGTCCGCTGGCGAGTGAACCCTTGTCCCGGCTATAATCGTTCGTACCAAATGGAACGGATGGGGAAATGACCCCTACCGAAAATATTGTGTCCCCCAGAACAGAGGCTGCAGGATTTATGAGCGCAAGTGTTGGTCGTCTCGCCCCGGATTTTTCAGTTCAAGCTTATGACCGAACGAAGGACGGATTCACCCACGTCAATCTGTCAGACTACCAGGGCAAATGGGTCTGTCTGTACTTTTACCCACTCGATTTCACGTTCGTCTGCCCGACGGAAATCGTGGCCTTCAATGATGCTGTTGGCGAATTCACCAGCCGCAACTGCGTGTTGCTGACCGCCAGCACCGACAGCGTCTACTCACATAAGGGATGGTGCGACAGCCACCCAGACCTGGCCAATCTGAAGCACCTGATGCTGGCCGATACCAACCACAAGCTGTCACGCGACTACGGTGTTCTGATTGAAGACGCCGGGATCGCTTATCGCGGTATCTTCCTGATCGCCCCAAACGGCATCGTCCGCTGGCTGGCAATTCACGACCTGCCCGTCGGCCGCAATGTCGAAGAAGTCCTGCGAGTCCTCGACGCCCTGCAGACCGACAAACTCGTCCCCTGCAACTGGAAGAAGGGCGGCAAGACCCTCAACTGAGCGGTCTGACCTTGCCTGAACGAACTGGGGTGCCGATTTTCGGTGCCCCTTTTTTTGTTGCATCGACATTCAGTTTGAACCAGACGCACCAGACGAAAGCGATTTCAGAAAGACACCCTCACATGCGTCTGATTGCCATCCTTGAAGATGACACTCGGCGGATTGCTGACATGCAATCAGCAGCGACAGTCTTATCTGAGTGCGAATTCTGTTTTTTCTCTGATGCCCATGAAATGACAACGTGGCTTGCATCCAACCTGGAACGCGTGTCGCTGTTGTCGCTGGACTGCGACCTTGACGCGACATGGCTTGCAGGGGTCGAATGCGGGTCTGGAGAAAATGTCACAGCGTTTCTCGCGCAATACGCTCGGAAGTTACCGATCATCATTCATAGTTCGAACGCACTGCGTGCGCCTGCAATGCATATGGAATTGGTACTTGCGGGTTGCTCATCCGTGATGCTGTGCCCATTCGTCGATGGGCAGCGATGGGGAATGGATGTGTCCAAGGCATTGAATTCTCGTCGGTCGTGAGATCGAATACCGGAGTCGCACGTGTCAAAGTTTGAATACTCAGAGAGTTTTAATGCTCACTGCGAAATCGCACTCCATTCCGGTCGTAGAATCTTTCTTGACAGTCTCCATCAAACGCGTACGTATCGTGGTTTACTCGCAGGTACACCCTGTGCCACGAACAACGAAGAACTTGTCAACGACGCGTTGAAAAAAGCCGAAGTGCTTTTTGAGATATCCCCGCTGCTCATTGAGCCTGAACGTCGAGATTTTCGTCGAGAAACCGGCGATATGGATCAAATTCGAGGAAATGTGTCTGGTGATCGAATCGCTGAGTGGTTGCCGGAGATTACAAGCATTGGATTGTTTTGGTCGTTTCAGCCCGCTCGCGACCAAACGAAGTGTCAATCGCTCCTGGCGATTGTTTGGTATCAGCCTCACTACGGCCTGCCCGAAGACGCATTTGTCAAGAAAAAGCTTTGCATCATCGATTGGGAGGCTCACGCGTCAGACTTCGATTGGTGAACGATCCCCACTGGTCCGGCGTTGATGACGGTTCAAGCTGGGTTCGCAGCATAAGAACCTCAAGTCGGATTCTGATGTACAGATCACGACTTTGTTCGGCGCGGATCTCACGTTCGCTGAAATTGCTGAATGGGTTCTTTTCAAGTTCAAGAAAACTATTGGCAGAACGATGTGGGGCAGAATGATGAAGAATCAGGACTCCGATTTCTTTCATCATTCTGCCCCTCCATCGTTCTGCCCCACTGAATTTAATTTGGTGTAACGCTCGTGAGCCCAGTTAGGCTTCAGGAAATGGTGTATGACAAGCTCGCGCATCCGTTACGTGACAACCGAGTACTTGGCATCCGTGCCAGGAATCATTTGTGCGACTGTACAAAAGCCGCGCCAAGCTGCGTGAGGTACAATATTGCTACCCATTCGTCGCTGGGTGGCCAGGCGATGTCTTGAATAGGAAAAACGATGACCGGGCGTTGCTGGAGAGGGATACAGGCAATGGCTTTGATGAAAGTCTGGCTCGCAGGTTTGTACTTGATGATCGATAGCAGCCTCGCTTTCTGCCAGGGGTCGGTTGATGATCTGGCACTGGGCCGGAGGGTTCTTGCGGGTCATAGCGAAAACCGGTTGAAGCTTCGCTCTGGCGTGTTTCGCGCCACAGGTCGGCGACAGAATGTTTCCAGGAAATATGACATCAATACTGATGAGAAGGTACGCATATTCTCTGCATTTGATTTTGTGTCATCGCGATTACGGTTTGATCGAGAGGAGGCTCCATGGAACCCTCGGACTGACCCAAACAACAACGGCGGCAAATTCGTTCGTACTCCCACACAGGTGCTATTGCTTCCGCCGAAAGGCCGTAGCGTTACCGTCCGTGGTCCCGAAACAAGGCCATTGGAAGGAGTGAATCCATTTGATGTGAGAACCGTCGGAAGTCTAAACCTGCGAGAATTGGAAGCCAATCTTCCATTTGACCGACTGTTTAGTGAGTCCGGTGGGTTTATGACCGATGACCGAATTGTCGAGGTCATGAAAACCGGGGATGTCGTACAAATCACGTGGGACTTTTCAGCGTCAAGAATCCGTCGAGATATTTGGTTCAAGATGCCAGATGGCTACTCGCCGATTCGACTTGAGGAGCGGGAAAAGAAAGCGAGTGGAGACGGGTACTACGAGCCCGTGAACGTTGCCGAAGTGTCATGGTCACTGCTCGCCGACGTCTGGGTGCCATCAAAGTTGTCAGTGTCAAAACGCACCGGGCTGAAGGGGAATCCAGATAATTCCGGAGACTTGCGATCCTATCAGTTGAATTTTGAATGGGATCAAATCAACGAGGATGTGGATGAGCGGCTGTTTACGGCCGATTCTTTCCGAGACGAGAACGCGGCCCCCATTCGTCGAGTTGTTGATGCGAGGTCGAACACGCCAGTCGTCATCAAAGGCGAAACGCCTCAAGCAGTTTTTACGCCCCCTGCAACGGCGATCCCAGATAACAAATCCCGGATCACACGGAGTATGCTCATCGTCAATGGGTGCATCCTTGGGCTTGTCGTCGCTTTTATTTTTTGGCGACGCAAGAAATGACGACGCAGGTGAGCGTTGCACCAACGGATTCGATGGCGAGTCGCCATGCGAACCCACTTTTGCATGACCCGGGGGTTCCAGTCGTAAAGCGACGAGAAGTTGCGACAGAGCGGAAGTGAGCTTCGACCCGTATCCTCGATCCGTCGGACTACCACTCCACAGGGCGCAATGATGAAAACTTCCTTTGGCTCCGCCACCCCGGTAGCCCGCAGACGGGCAACCGCGGCCACCCAGCCAGCGCAAAACCTCCGAGCGTGCCACCCGACCCGCCAGGAATTCTCATGACTCAAGGTACTGCCTCCAAATCTCCGCTGTTAATCACCTCCAATCGCCGAAATATCGATTCTTCGCCGGTGATGAACTGTGCCAGAATCTCGTTCCAGCACCCGTAAGCAATGTCCACTCGCGGACAATACTCGTTAAACGCACGCTTCACTTTTGTCGCAACGGCTGAACTGTGCTCGGCATGTTCTGCATCACACAACGCCAGTAGATAATACCTGCCCGCATTGTTGTTAATATTCAACAGGCTCGCCGCCGACGCGAGATGGTCGTCGATTCCAGAATTGCACATTAATTGTGTCGTAAGGAGTTGCTCGCCATCACTGAAACCATTCCGTGCCAAATACCTTGCAATTTCGACTCTCTCACTCATTGCGGATGCAGACGCGTACCATTTTCTGAGCAGTGATACTGCATCTGGAGTTCCCAGGATTCCGGCAAGGAAGACCTGTTGCTGATCACCATTCTTGCAGATCTCCTCCAGAAGCGTGTTGTCGCCAACGCGGGCTCGAATCCGATTTGTGTACCACTTGTGTTCGATGCATGAGACCGTGGAACAACTCTTACAAACGACTTCCCTCCCGTTCTTGGAGATCTTGTCGCGGTAGCCCCTCCATTTCACTCGCTCCTCAACAGCAGAAAGTGCAGAATAAACGACAGGCGAGGAGGTCGATCGCAGAAGAACATCAAAAGCGGTCGGCCAGTGCTGTGATTCGCGGTATAACAATTCCCAAAAATCTCTAACCGATTGAGCCGAACTCCAATCGGCGGAAATATTCGAGAGCAACGTTATTTCATTCGCTGCGCTCGGGGTAAGCTTCATTGCGACATCAGTAAACCGCACTTCTGCGAAGTTCATATTTAGTTTCTTTCGCCATATGAGCGGCCGCCGGGTGGCCCAGACGTTGCTGCAGCGTTCGGGTTCACAAGAGGAACTTCGGGCATACTGCGATTTCGCCTCTCGTAAACCCAGACGTCCCAAGCGACATCTGGGTCACCCTGCCTCCATCCGACCGATTACCACTTCAGAGAGTGCTATGCTGAAAACTTCCTTTGGCTCCGCCACCCCGGTAGCCCGCAGACGGGCAACCGCGGCCACCCAGCGCCGCCAAACCAGCGTTGCCAACGGTATCCCTGCAGTGTCATCACGAACCGGCAGCACCTCCGCCCAGTTTTGTTGTGCCAATTCCGTTCGCTGATTTTGGAGTGAACACGTACGGCGGCAGCGTGAACGAGCGGAAGAAGCCTTTGGCGTTGTCGATGTATGTTCGCTGAATCGCCTGCTGCAGTGGTTCATCACGCTCTCGTCGCAGGAAATGGAGATCGTTCGAAGCACCTCCGACTCGCTCCCAACCGGATCCACCGACCGCGTCAAACGTGGCTCGACATTGCATCGACTTCGTTTGCAACTGGAAGGTTTCGTTTCCGCCCACGCCAAATCCGATATACCGACGTTCCACCGTTTGTCCCGCGGTTTCAGTCGCTGTTAATGACAACGTGACCGGTTGCCCTGCTTCGATGGTAATACTGTTCTTGGCGAGTTGTTCTCGCATCAATTTGTCAATTTCCGCGGCAAAGGCCTGATCGCCCAGCGGGCCCAACTGAATGTTCAAGCTGCATTTCCCGTTGGGGGTCAGAACAAATTCCGGCTGCAGCGTGACGCCTGCCAGTTGTCCTTCCACCGATCCCCCCGGAAGTTTGGCCGCGATCAATTGTGGCTTGCCACCCGATTCGGCCATGAACCAGTGCCTCCCATCGGGACTCGACGGAATATGGTCTCCCGTGAGTTCGTAGGTCCACGCCACGACTCGCTGCTCGACATCAACGAGCTTCTGATTATCCAGCAAAACATATCGATCGCCGCACCAGTGCAGAAAACCACTCAATACGGGCACCGGGAACGGGGGTGACGCCTGTCCACTGGTCAGATTGATTGCGAACAGGTAGTAGGCACCTTTATGAGCCGACAACAGGGCTAATCGAGTTCCATCCAGATGGAACGCCGCCGCATTGACGTCACCCACGTCGGCGATCCGTCCGCTGGTTTCTCCGGTGGCAAGATCCAACAGATAGTATGCCTGGCCGTCAGAGTATCCGAGATACTTGCCATTTGGCGAAAGAGTCGGTTGCGACGCGTTTTCGATCGCGTAAAGAGCCTTCGCTTCAGGAAGCTTCCAGACGATGACTCGCCCCGTGGCATTCATCGTGACGGCTCGTTCGTTGTCGATCAGGGTTGCTGACACCAGGGTCTGGTTATTCTCGCCGGTTTCGGACGCGTACGGGTTCCACCCCATCACAGGCTTGCCGTCATCTGCGGAGTACAGATCCAGACGTCCCGATTTTGTGGCTGCCCAGACCAGGAAGCGGCTTCCATCGGGGCTGACTCCCATCAGATCTCCGTCAGTCTTCATACGGATTTCCAACGCTTTCTGGCCGGTTTTCAAGTCGTAGACATCAACCCACGATCGTCGCTTTCCGCCTGAATCGCTGGAGAAACTGTTCTCGTCATCTTCCTTGTTCTGGACGCTATGCCAGCGGAATTGCTTGAGTTGCGTCGGCGAAATGTTTCCACTGGCAACTCGACCAAACGGATCACTTCCTGTCGAACGAAGCGCAATCGCTCGCGGTGAGTCTCCTTTGGAAATGGCAACTTCTCGAATGGTTCCACCGCCACCGGTCGTCAAATTGACTGGACGCGTCGATGTATTGGCCGCAGGAGCAGCGTCCGGTTTGACACTCCACGTCGCTTCTTTCGGAGTGATGAACTTCAGTCCCGAGAAGTCCGGTGGGACAACGGCAGGTTGCTCGACAAGTACGTTCGGATACGGATCCTTGCGAGTCGTCGCGGTCTTGGCCAGTCGTTCTGCGGACTGCTTGATGCGATCTTCCGGCAGTTCGTACACCAGCACGATCCCTGACTTGCCAGCGACATCCAGCACGGTGATGTGCGAATCATCCAGTGCCCAGCGTTTACCGGGCCAGTCGACGCTTCCCTTGGGAATCTGCCAGATCACCGTTCCCATTTCACGATCGACGATCGATCGTTCGAACGCGAGCAAGCGTTTTCCGCTGGGGAACCAGGTCAGCGGATTCGCATCGCGAACTCCTTCCGAGGTGTCGCGCAGTTTCTTGGGGAAGGTCATGTGATCGACCAGCGATCCGTCTGCCACGTTCCAGATCAGGATTTTGGAGCAGGACCAGCCGTTCACCGTAGCAGCCAGTTCCTTGCCATCGTGAGAAAACGCCATTCCGTCGATGGAAAGACCCCATCCGATGTCGTAGGACGGCAGCGAGAGCTTTCCGGCATTCTGGCCGGTCTCAAGTTCGTTGATCCAGATTTCTTCTGACGAACGTTCACGGCGAGCCATCGCAACATAGCGACCGCCAGGGCTGAACGCGGGGGCAGTCCTGTTCGAAGTACCCCAGCCGTTTTCGATTGCGTGCAGCTTTGTGCCGGATGGCAATTCGTAGACGTGCGTTGCACCGCTTCCGAACGATGTCGTCACAACAACCAGATTGGGTTTGGGCATCGCGACGTCAACGAAGCTACCGATCGCGCCGACTTCCAGTTCACAGACGGGCTTTTTCTCTTCGATATCGTAAACACTCACATTCTTGTCGCTTCTTCCGGCGCGAGCGGCGTAGTATTTGGCATCAGGGCTGAGAGCCCCATCAAAGGTTTCGACCGACAATCCCGTGATTTCACCGACCTTCGTTCCGGTCGCGAGATTCCAGATTTCACGAGCATCCTTTTTCGTGGCGTTCGTTCCCACAGCAACGAATGGGCTTGGAACGACCGGGAAAACAATGTCCTCGGTCGTTGTGTTTCGACCGCCGAGCCCGATGGGGACCTTGACGCGAATCGCCTTTTTCTTCGGTTCGAAGACCACGGGAGCGGGCGGAGCATCGACTTCGACAGCCCAGAAGTCGGGGGGAAGCTGGTCTGGCGATTCCTGCAAGGTCTTGAATTCAATCGTCGCATCGCGCTGACCCATGGCCGAGTTGCGCCAATGCTTCGTCACGCCAACGACATTCCCCAGTCCGATCCCTGCGCTGGGATTCTTGGGTCCGGAATTGGCAGGTGCATTCGGAACACCTCCGGATGGCTTTCCTCCGACGACAGTCTGATCGAATCGCGACCCCGGATTTGCGGGGGCGGCAGGAGCGGTGCCAGGAGGAGTTCCCGGCATTGCAGGCGGCGGACTTGGATTCGACGCGATCGTCGACGGAGTTCCATTCGGAGCAAATCCGCCGGGGGGAGGTGCCGCGGGACGGCCCATGACGAACATGACAATCCCGCCAACGACGACGACGGCACCGACGATCCCACCGATGACGAGAGCGGGATTCCCTTCACTCTTCGACTTCCCCTTGCGTCCCTTCGATCCACCACTTCGTCGGCGACCTCCGGGGACCGTGATATCATCGCCACAGTCCTTGCAGGGAATCGTATCCCCGGCCATATCGTCCCGGACTTTGTACCGCTTGCCGCAACTCAGACATTCTACGGGAATTGGCATGCCTCACCCCATCACAAATACGATTGAAAATGACTGTTCAGATCAGAAAAAAAGCCCTTAAAAGCTTAAGGGGCGCTGTCAGGATCGGGCCGATGGAACTAAGGATATGAAGAACAACAGACGGACCGGCGATTCCTGATTGTCGTGTCAATACGTACGACTACTCAGCATCGCAGTATGACTCAGATCAAATTAGCGACGGAGCATCGCATTGTCTACTGGATAAAGAGTCCAGTTTGAGGGGACCAAACTTCAACCCGACACCGATGTTTTGACGTGCCCGGGAAGTGCATCACCAAGTTTGTGATCAAGACCGGTACCGCGATGTCGCCGCATCAGGAATCCGGGTAAAGGGCAACGATTGAGCTGACAAATAAGGCCCGGCAGATCCCAACCGGGCGATTTTTGTTGATGTGAAGCATCGATCCCGGCTACTCGACCATCAGGATTGGATCCACGTCACCCTTTTTGGTGAATTGAGCAATCACGGTTTCGTTCCATGTATGATGGCCAAGGACCGAACGGGAATTGCCGGTATCCTTCAAACTGCGATAGATCAACAGTTGCAGATCATTGATCTTCAGGCGGTGACCTGAGGCAATGTCTCGGCCAATGACTCGGCCATCCTCGGTGACGGTCAGTGTTCGCCACTGAGCCGCTCCGCGAGACCGGCTGGCGTCCCAGTCCAGCAGGATCGGGGCAAACATCCCTTCCCCTTCGGTGACCTGACTCAGAGTCACGTGGCCATCTTCTGCGGTGAACTGATGTGGCGTGCTCAAAACTCGGTCCTGTGGCAGCGCCAGGGGGAACGCGCGGGCTCGAAACCCCTTCATCGTTAATTGAATCTCACGCGTCGGAGTATCCATCCGCGTCTGGACATTATCCCCCAGCGGCAACTGGGACGAGTATTCAATCCGCTCATGTGGAACGCCGCTGACGGAATCTGCCAGAAGCAGGAATCGCTGGTTACGAGACAGCATCACGATGCGTTCGACTCGCAATTTGCCAGGTCCTGCCATCTGCAATTCGATGTAGTCGGCATCCGGGTCACTCTGCCAGCAGACGCAGGTCCATTCTTCGGCCAGTTCGACATCGGCTCCACCAATATTCAGCTTGATCGTCCAGTCGCCGTGGATCAACGGACGTCCCGATGCGCTAACGTCCAGTTGGGGATACCGTCGGTGATGTGCCAGGGCGACGCTGTCGGCCTGAACACTCCAGTCACTGCGCAGTAATGCGAATCGTGCGAAATCGGATTGATTGGAGGGCATCGAGGTGACGCCATCATTGCGAGTCCGGGCTGGCGACTTTCCAGCGACAACTCGTTTAACGGATCGCAAGTACGATCCGGCTGACCCCAACTCCGGCAATCCACAAGTCTCAGCCGCCGCCGCAAGAACTGGAAGAGGTTGCAGCTTCAATCCATTGGACAAAGCAGCATGTCCATCCGGGCGGCAAAGCGGAATGGCACGTTCGACCAGCGACCGCAGCAGGTCGTCCTGGTCACGTGTCCAGAGACGGACATCGAACGCACGAGCAATGCGAGTGAGCCGGATCAACGGAGCCAACCACAACGGCAGTCGCTCGACGAGGTCCGCGTGCGGGGTACCATCGGTATCGGTGTGATTGACCAGATCGCGTGAAATGGTTTTCTTGCTGGTTTTGACCAGTTGCGATGTGCCGAGGATTCCTTCGAACAACAAGCCTGCCACATACGGAACTTCGCCACGTTCGAGCAGCCTGACGTCGTTGGGAACGGTTGGATCAACATCGGCGGCTAGATCTTGCGCCAGTTGAATTGCCTGGATCAGCGAGTAACGCCACAGTCGCCAGTATTGCTGGGATCGCAATCGTCCACCGGCGTAGGTTAACAGCTCCAGGCTGGCGGCGAGGGCATATGCGGCGTTGGCGGTTTGCACCGTCTGGGGTTCGCCCGTCAATGCGTAGACCAGGGCTTCCACGCGCTGGGCAAAGTTTCGAGTCGTCTTGTTGGCGGGGCGTCGTGGACCTTTGCGAGGCTTTGAACTGACGCCGACGGCCTCTTCCAGCAGGGGAATCAATTCTGATTCGTCAGGAAAGGCGGCCTGAGACCACAGGATGTCGGCGGCATACGTTGTTGGCGATTCGGCGGCGTTCCGGGTCCGCGCCTGGCATGCGGCGACGAAGGCACTGACGTTCCCCGATGCAGCGGCTGCCCGCATGTCGGGGTCGGCACCGCGTTCCCATTCGATCGCTTTAAGAAAATCAATGTCATTGACAGCCGAGACATCTGCGGAACCGGCGGAAAAGGAGATTGAAGCCTGCGTCATGACAAATTCGCCCAAGGATAACCACGGTTAATCCCAACCGAGGTCTCGCCAAATGAAAACGGGGTCGAGGCTCCGCCACGAACTGGGGAGCAGCGTAGCTTGCTGCCGTCGAATTGCAATCTGACCGGCATCAGTTCCCGGAATTTGGATCGAACACAGCCTGCGTCGCCTGACACCTGTTCAAAGTTCTTAACCTGTCGTTCGCGAAGGGATGGAACCTGGCACCGAGGCAAACCGAAGAAAACGTTCCTGCAGACAGGCCCAGCTCCCCTCAATCATCGTCCCCACGACGCGGCTTTGAGGTGCAAACAGAGCCTTTTCGGGATCCGTCGACTGTCCCCCATCGCATTCGATCAGGCAGAAATCAGCCTTCGTGGATGATGATTGACCAGTCAGGGCCTGGCGTCCGCATGTCGTCCCCAGTTTCAGTAAGTCCATATGCGACATCCCCGGTGATGTCGCTGCCAGGAATTGCAGTTCCGCGAACAGGCTGAGATCGGGATTCGAAGCCCTGCTGTCGGTACCAATGGCGACTCGCCCGCCCAATTCAAGAACTCGCAGCCACGGGTGTGTTCGATGGCCAAACGCGGCGTGGGTACGGGGGCAGTAGACCAGTGTCATATTCGGGCAGGCTGCGAGGAACTGCAGTTCTTCGTCATCCAGATAGTTTCCATGGATCACGAGGACTCGCGGACAACGTGCCAGTCCCTTCAGGTAGTCAAGCGGCTTCTGGCCGCCAAAGATCCCGTCACGCCAGATACCAAAATCGGTCAGTAATTCGCGAAATTCCCCGGTTCCCTTCGCAAGAAGTTCCAGTTCGGCGGGCGTTTCGGCCAGGTGCATCGCAACAGGGATCTGATGGCCGATCGCCATCTCGACGGAACTCCGAAACAGCTCGGGGTGAACGCTGTAGGGAGCGTGGGGGCTCAAGCCAAACCCAAACGATGCGGCGTCAGAAGTCGCGTGATGTCTGGTTGCGATCGATTCGATCAATTGGATCTGCGTCGCCACTCGTTCATTTCCGAGCCCTAAAACCTCCTGAAAGATCTGGCCCTGAAACTGGGATGACGCGTAATCCGATTCACTCCAGCCGGTTGTTGCGATTTCTCCGATCAACGTTGTCCCAGCTCGAATGGACTCGGACACTCCCGAACGTATTGCTGCTGGAGGATTGTCTGGATGCTCGCGGCGATACTTCACGACAGAACGAATCCAGTCGGTAAAACGCCCCGAGGTCGGGATCGGGTTTGCAAACAGGCTGAATTCGAGATGCGTGTGAGCATTCACGAGTCCGGGGATCAGAACGAGGTTGCCGAGATCGATAGCCCCCGGAGCACAGCCGGCAGTCACTTCGCGGACGTGACCAGCGTCGATGTGGACTGTCACGTTCTGGAGCGCCGACGCCCCATCCATGTACCAGCCAACGTGATAAGCTTGCGAAGTCATTAGACGAATCAGCTCCCTGGCAGCCCATGGCAATAGAATTCAACTTCCCTTCCATCAGGAAACCATCATTCCCCACGTGACGCCAGTCACGGCATGAGTGAATTCCATCAGGTTCGTTCTGAGGTTCTTTTTGAAAGGCTGCACAAATCGCGATCACCCGCTGGCAAAACCGACTGGCTCGTCGAGCGACATTCTAAAGTCGTGAGATGCAAATGCCTTGTAGCGTGGCAGGTCCGTTCGCAGGATGTTAAGATTCTGTTCCTTTTGCACAATTTCCTCGCGTCCATTCGCCGCGAACCCTGCCACCAGACTTACATTAATCACCGGTTTGAAGGAACTTTTCACGATGGCCGTCTTTCTGGGAATTGATATCGGAACCAGCGGCACCAAGACGCTGGCGATGCAAGAAGACGGAACTATTCTGGCTTCTGCCACCGCCGAATACCCGTTGATGTCCCCGCGACCCGGCTGGTCTGAACAGGATCCCGAAGACTGGTGGGATGCGACTGTTGCGACGGTCAAAAAGGTGCTCAAAGCGGGTAAAATCAAGCCGGATGACGTGGCTGGCATCGGACTCAGCGGCCAGATGCATGGCAGCGTGTTCCTCGACAAGCAGCACAATGTCATTCGCCATGCCTTGCTGTGGAACGACCAGCGAACGGCCGCAGAGTGTGTCGAGATTGAAAACAAGGTAGGTGGACGCGCCAAGCTGATCGAGATGGTCGCAAATCCCGCCTTGACGGGATTTACAGCTCCGAAAATCGTCTGGTTGCAGAAGAACGAGCCCAAAAACTTTGCTCGAACTGCCCAGATTCTGCTGCCCAAAGACTTCATTCGTTTCCGGTTGACTGGCGAATTTGCGACGGAAGTCAGCGATGCATCAGGCACGTTGCTGCTGGATGTTCGTAACCGCCAGTGGTGCAAGCCACTGTGCGACAAGCTGGACATCAAGGCTTCACTGCTGCCAAAGGTGTATGAGTCGGAAGACGTGACGGGTGTGCTTTCGGAATCCGCTGCGAAGCTGCTGGGCCTGAAAAAAGGTGTCCCCGTCGTCGGCGGGGCTGGAGATCAGGCGGCAGGTGCTGTCGGTAACGGCATCGTCAAACGCGGGATCATTTCCGCGACGATGGGAACCAGTGGCGTCGTCTTCGCTCATAGTGACGACGTACAGATCGATCCGACGGGGCGAGTCCACACCTTCTGCCATGCCGTTCGGGGCAAGTGGCACGTCATGGGTGTGGTTCTGTCAGCAGGGGGAAGCCTGCAGTGGTATCGGAACCAGTTGGCCGAAACGGAAGTCGCGGCTGCCAAGAAGATTAAAACCGACCCGTACAACATCATTACCGAGCAGGCGGCAGAAGCCCCTCCAGGATGTGAAGGGTTGTTCTTCCTGCCCTATCTGACCGGTGAACGAACCCCGCATGCCGATGCGAATGCACGCGGTTGCTGGATTGGCCTCAGCCTGCGACATGGTCGTTCCGCCATCATTCGATCGATCATGGAAGGGGCAACCTACGCGATGCGTGACTGCCTGGAAGTCATCAACGAAATGCGAATCCCGATTCGCGAGATCCGACTTTCGGGTGGTGGAGCTCGCAGCGAGTTCTGGCGACAGATGCAGGCTGATGTCTACGGACGTCGAGTCAGTGTCATCAACGCGGAAGAGGGACCTGCCTACGGCGTCGCGTTGCTCGCAGCTGCAGGAACAGGACGCTACAAGAGCGTCGTGGAAGCCTGTACAGCCACCATCAAGGTGACCGGCAGCACGGATCCTCAGGCGGAAGCGAAACGCATCTACACGAAGTCGTATCCGATGTACACTCGACTGTACAAATCCCTGAAGGGGGATTTTGTCGAGATCGCCAAGATCGTCGCAGAATCGTGACGTCGAACTGCGTACAATACATCAGGTGGTGATCGCCACGTCAGGCAGGTTGAGTCTGCCTGACAACGGCATGCCGTATCATCGGCAGGCGTGCGCAACTTGCCTGCCGGACGTCGAGCCATTTTCGACTTTGTGTTGGCGTTTTTCACGGACAGGTTGACCGCCCGTCCACAGGCCCTCTGACGAACAGGTGTATCCCATGACGGCCCTGTATTTGACGGAAGACGACGTTGCCTGGCTGCTCGACATGGAAACAGCAATTGAAGCTGTGGAAGAGTCGTTCCGCCAATTGGGTTCCGAGCGAGCCGACAACCAGCCGCGACGACGCGTTGATGGTGGAAACGGCACAAAGCTTCATGTCCTGAGTGCAGGAGCTGAATACCTGGGATATGTCGGATACAAGGCTTACGTCACAAGCCGGGCCGGGGCTCGATTCCAGTTCGGCCTGTATGACGGCAGGACCGGACAGCCTGCAGCCCTGATCGAAGCGAATCTTCTCGGTCAGATGCGGACGGGAGCCGCTTCTGGTGTTGCCACGAAATACATGGCCCGTCCCGATGCCAAGATCGTCGGATGTTTCGGGACCGGTTTTCAGGCTCGTGCCCAGTTGAAGGCTGTCTGCAGTGTGCGACGGATTGAGCGGGTTGAAGTCTATGGTCGACATGATGACCGGCGTCAGGCTTTTTCCGATGAGATGTCAGAGTTCTGCAACGTCCCCGTCGTTCCTGTTCATTCACCGGAAGACGTTGCCGCTGAAAAGGACATCGTCATTTGTGCGACCTCCAGCCACGTCCCCTTGTTTGACGGGCATGCACTGGCAGAAGGAACGCATATCAATGTGATCGGCAGCAACTACCTGTCGAAAGCCGAAATCGATGTCACAACAATTCGCCGGGCGGATCACATTGTCTGCGACAGTCTCGACGCCTGTAAGCTCGAAGCCGGCGACTTCGTTCCGGCCATTGAAGACGGCAGTCTCGACTGGTCACGTGTTCATGAACTGGCCGATGTCGTTCACGGTCGCGAAACCGGCCGGGCACATTCCGAGGACATCACTCTCTTCAAATCTGTCGGCCTGGCTCTGGAAGATCTGGCGGTTGCAGTTCGAATTCTAGAAAAGGCGAAGATCGAAGGAATCGGACTGGCACTGCCCTATTGATGAATTTCTGGTTGAGAATGGGGGCTGGGAAGAAAAGGCACCCGATGAAACTTCTGCTGTTCAGCGACCTGCATTGTGATGTGACTGCAGCTGAGAAACTCGTCGAAGCTGCACGTACTGTCGATGTCGTGATCGGTGCTGGCGACTTTGGAAACAGTCGGCGAAGATTAAATGTCTGCCTGGATATTCTGCAGGCTATCACTTGCCCTGCCGTTCTGGTCCCTGGCAATAACGAATCTTACGAGGAACTCGTTGCGGCTTGTTCTGGATGGAAGAGTGCCCATGTCCTGCATGGAGACGGAGTCTCTCTCCAGGGGGTTCCGTTCTATGGTATTGGAGGAGGCATTCCGGTCACTCCGTTTGGCGACTGGAGCTTCGATTTTTCCGAAGAAGAAGCAACGAAACTTCTGGCAGATTGCCCTGCCGGTGGAATCCTCGTGTCACATTCTCCGCCGCACGGTTTTGTCGATGTCGCATCGAATAAGAAGCATCTGGGAAGCCGCGCCGTACTGGCAGCAATTGAGCGAGTCCAACCGGCTCTGGTCGTCTGCGGTCACATCCATGCAAGCGCCGGTCAACAAGCAATGATCGGTTCAACAACTGTGATCAACGCCGGACCAATGGGGATCGTTCGCGACTTGTGATGTTACCAATCAAAGTCTGACGCGTGAGCTCCCCAATCGAAGATGCAAAGCTGCTGGTGCCCGCAGCAGGGTAGCAGGGGTAGCCCCGGTTGGCTGCTTTGAGCCTACCGGGGTGGCGTAGCCAAAAGAAGTTGAGGTTTCAATCGAGTTTGTTAATGATTCTCTATATGGCAGAGGAGCGGCGAGTAATTGATGACCGATCCAACGGGCTCCCTGATGAAAACTTCGGATGAACCCGATTTGCATCAGAGTTTGGGAAGACCTTGACTGTTGGTCCGTCATTGTAGGGATCATCAAATCGCCCCGAACTCGGCGCCTGAACGGAGTTTCCTTCAACCTGCCAAATGCAGGCACGCCGAGCCCGCAACGAATTCGGTGTAAACGTTGGTTTTAGGATAAATGATGCCGAGCCATCAGATGTATCAACCAGTTCCAGGACGGGGCCCTCAGGTCGCTTTGAGGCATCGACACGGTTCTGCCAATTTGACTTATCTTCTACCAAGAGGCTGAACGAATCGGTAATTGAACCGCCACCGTTGAATGCAAAAAGCGTCACGCCATCGACGTCCCAATCTCCGGGATGGATGGTATTCGTGTATTCGACCATAATTTCATATGTCACACCTTCGACGAATGCGAAGTTGATGATGTGGAATGATTGGGTTAAATCTGGAAGGTGCTGCCCTACGCCACGCCGAGTTTAATTGAGACAAACGGACGGGTGGCACGCTCAGAGGCTTTGTGATGGGCGTGGTCCAAGCATCTGCACAATCGACCTGAGGTGGACCAAGTTGGTCGTCTGCGCCCTGCCCGGGTCGTAAGAGTACGAGAAAGCCATTCCGTTTTGATGTGTTTCGGGTCAAGTTGACCGCTGATTCAGCCGTTCCGGGAATCTGGTATTTCGTGACAGAATGGCTCGCCGTTTTCACAGCCGAAGTGGAGTGTCACTGGAGCACCAAGATGAAGGACTGTTGCCTCGAAGTCCTCAAGGTCGTCTGGTTCTGATAGCAACACATTCCAAAAGGCGAGAGCGATTGCCTGTTTTGCGGAGTCATCGACTTCGTGTTCGCTGAAGATGAGCGAAGTCTTGCCGTAATGGTCGGCGCATTCGAACGCGACCGCTTCGTTCGCACCGTCCGCGACCGCTACGAATCCAATCGACAGAAACGATTTCTCGCCTTCAGTGGGCTCCGGTACAATTCCAAACGCAAATGGCAATCTGGCTCGAACCCACGACGCGTCGTAGTGCTCTTGAATCGGCAATCGCAGGACAGGAGGGATTTGGTCCGGCGGAAGATCTGCGAGTGGAAACGTCAGCGAAAATGACGTCCCATCGAGTTCCAGGGCTGCTGGCATGATTGCAAAGCTACCAGACTTGGAAGGTCGCCCAAAAACGTCCAGGAGCTTTGCATGACGTACCTTCATACGACACCGCAGTGTATTCAACGGGCGAACGTTCGAGCCAAGCGGGGTGTCGGAGCCACAAGAAGCTTCAAAGAGCAGGATCCGCGTCAGAAAACTTCTTGTTACGCTGTAACCCGGGTAGGCCTAAGACGGCCAACCCGGGCCACCCTGCCTAGGAAGGCCAGTCACCCTGCGATGTGCGCTAACTCCCTAAGGGGCTCAGCAGGAGCTTCGCCCTCCCGATCATCAACTCGCCGTTATTTGTCTTTGATAATGCAGTACTCTGCTTTCGTTGAATGCTCGGCACCGCATAACGAATTCAGTTGTTACCCCAGAGCTTGACGTCGTCGTTGGCGCCGTCGTCACTCTTTCGGTCTGGACCGGATGACCAGATGGCCGGGCCGACCGCATTCGCAACCTTTGTGTTGGGATATTCGTAATACAGTGGCTGCTGCCAGGCGTCTTTGGGGACTTCCTTCAAGTAGGGGCTGATCGGCTTTCCGTCAACGTCTGCACCGGGATTCATCAGCAGTTGGATCACTTCATCCCGGCCACCTTGAGGGAACTGGCCATCGTGCGAGATCGCATACTGTTCGCATGCATCCTGCATCGACTTGATGCTCATCTTCGTACTCTTGACCAGCGCTTCCTGCTGACGACCCAGCAGGTTTGGAACCACCATTGCCGCAATCACGCCCAGGATGGCGAGCACCAGCAACACTTCCGTCAATGTAAAGCCCCCGCGAAGGGACTGGGGTTGGCGAACTGATCGAGCAATTGAACGCTTCATGGCAAACTTAACCTTCCAGGCAAACAGTAAATCGGGTTTCCGACAGTAATAGAGAATATTTAGGGGCTTCGTGTCAATTCCGGCTCCACACGCCGACGCATCATACGACATACCCCCGCCGAACCACCGATGTTTCAGGTTATCTTAAGGAGAGTGCCCATGCGGAAGTTGTGTCTTGCGACACATCACACGACCGACGAACTGTTGAAAATCGGCAGCATCAGGGCGAGCAGTACAAACAGGATGACGCCGGCCATGATGACCAGCATCAGCGGTTCCAAAAGCCGGACCACCAGATCGAGCTGGCGATTTGTCTGGCGTTCCATCTTGTCGGCGATCGTCACCAGTACCTGTTCCAGATTATTGGCTTCTTCGCCAACGGCGATCATTTCGATCACGTCGACGGGAAATTGACGACATTCCGCCAGCGGCTGTGCCAGTGAACGACCTGACGACACATGCTCGGCCGCTTCCCCGATGGCATCACTGAGAACGCGATTGCCGGTGGCATCCTTGGCGATCTTGAGCGAATTCAGAATCGGGACACCGTTATGCAGAAGCGTCCCCAGCACTCGACAGAAACGGGCGATCGCAAGGCTGCGAACGACGCTGCCGACACCCACGATCTTCAACCGTAACTCGTCAAACCGCCGACGTCCCGCTTCAGCCTCAAACTGCTTCTGCAAAAAGACGAAGATCACAGGAATTGCGATCAGAATCACCCAGCCTCGACGTTGCAACTGGTTACTCACAGCCAGCAGGGCAACGGTTGCCCACGGCAGGTTTCCATCCTCGCGCATCCGGTCAAACATCGGTTCAAACTTCGGGACGAAGAAGATCAACATGCCGACCAGGATCAGCGAGCCAACAACTACCAGGAACGCGGGATAGGCCATCGCGCCGAACACGCGTCCTTTGAGTTCCTCCTGATGCTCCGTGAAGTCTGCGATCCGCTTCAGCGTATCTTCCAGAAAGCTTCCCTCTTCACCAGCCCTCACCATACTGACGGTCAGTTCTGGAAAAACGGTGGGATGCTGCCGCAATGCTTCGGCCAGTCGGGTTCCATCAGCAACCTGATCACGCACTTCCTGGAGAACCAGCTTGAGCGTCGTATGGCGGGTTTGCCTTTCCAGCAGTTCCAGTGATCGCAACAGCGGAACGCCTGCCCGCAACAAATCCGACAGTTGCGTGTAAAGGACACACAGCAGTCGAGCGGGGACGCGGCGACGCTTGTTTTCCTTGTGAGCCTGTGCCGATGCCGCCAACGTCACCGAAATGGGAAAGACACCGCGCGCACTTAACGCCCCCAGCGCTTCACGTTCGTTAGCGGCCGTCAGCATCCCCTCAACCTGCTTACCGGTGAGTTCGCGTGCAACATAGCGAAATTCAGGCATGGAAAACCGGCCAGTGTTAAGAGGTCGTCACGAAGTGTATTGTCGTTAGACAGGGATTCTTCCGGCCGCCGGAAACCCCCAGCGACCAGCACGTGGAAGTTTAGCCGTCGCGCCGCAGGCTGTCGACAGCGCCCGATCTGCGGAATTCAGTTGGCGTTAATGTCGAGTCCCTCTTTCGAAACGAAACGACAGCCGATACCCTGAGGTTGAATGCTCAATCGAACACAAATGGATATGCTCAGGCCCTCAGCAAACTTCAAACAGACGTTCTCTCATGCCTTCTCACACTTCGGACCTTCCCCCCTCACTCCTGGCGATCGACGTTGGAAACAGTCGAATCAAATTCGGATCGTTTCGACCAACGCGATCACCGCTTGACGGGCGGATCTGGCCGGAATGCATCGAATTCCTTGCCGTACCGATCGACGACCCGATTCCACACAGCGAATTAGCCCGCTGGTATGCCTCAGGCCTCGGTGGTGTCGTCATTTCTGGCTCGAATCCTCCTGTTGTGCGCCGACTTGTTGAGCAATGGACGATCGGCACATCCGAGCCGCGAGCGGTGATGAGTTGTGCAGAAATCCCTGTCATCGCCAGCGTCGATTTTCCTGAAAAGGTTGGATTGGATCGATTGTTGAATGCAGTCGCAGTGAATGTCCTTCGGCCAGCAGGTCGAGCGGTCATCGTCGTCGATTCAGGAACCGCCACGACGGTTGACTACGTTTCCGCCGATGGAGAATTCTGCGGAGGTTCAATCCTGCCGGGGATGGAACTTTCGGCGAAAGCCTTGCACCTCTATACGGCCTTGCTCCCCTTGATCCCTGTGCAGGAACTGGGTGGCACGGCACCTCAGGCACCTGGACGAAACACGCGAGATGCGATTCGGAACGGACTCTTCTGGGGACAGGTGGGTGCCATTCGCGAATTGATTCATCAGCTTTGTCTGCAGCGTCATCATCCCAATCCGGTGGTTGACGCCGATTGCGATGAAGCCCCCTGGCTGATTCTGACAGGTGGCGGCGGGCCCGTTCTCAGTTCTCAGTTTCCGATGGCTCATCGCGTCGCATCACTGGGAATGCATGGTCTGGTGCTGACCGCATGGAACCAGTTGTCATGACGGCAGGAGATCCCCCCCTGTGCGATCAGCAACTGACTGCAGCACTCTTAACCCCGATCGGTCGCGGCGCCGTGGCGACCATTCGTCTGCAGGGCGATCTCGATTCTCCGGGCCTCGCTGAGATTCCGTTTCGGGCAGCCAACGGAAAGGTCCTGTCTCAGCAGTCCATCGGTCGTATTGTTTTCGGGAACTGGGGACAGAATTCTGCCGACAGTGAAGACGTTGTTGTCTGTCGAGTCACTCCGCAAGCTCTGGAAATTCACTGCCACGGAGGTGACGCGGCGGTTCGACGTATCTTGAATGACTTGCAACACATCGGTTGCCAGGTCATGGACTGGACGAGTCAGAGCCAGCACTTCCGGGGAATCTTCGAGACCGAGTGCCTGATGGCTCTCAGTCGAGCAACGACGTGGAAAACGGCCGAGATTCTCTACGAGCAATGTCATGGCCTGCTGCGGCAGTCGTTGTCAGATTTGTTGAACGTGTCCGCAACCGAGACGGAACTGAAATCACGCGTGGATGAACTGCTTCGCTGGTCTTCGCTCGGAATTCACCTGTCGCAACCCTGGACGGTGGTCTTGTCGGGGCGGCCAAACGTTGGCAAGTCGAGCCTGATTAATGCCCTGCTGGGGTACGAACGAGCGATTGTCTTTGATCAGCCGGGGACGACTCGTGATGTTGTTACAGCGGAAACCGCATTTGATGGATGGCCAGTCCAATTGACTGACACGGCTGGCCTACGAGAGACCTCCGAGGAACTCGAAGCGGCCGGGATCGCGCTGACTCGCCAGAAGCTGGAAGTTGCCGACCTGCGACTGATTCTGATCGACTTGAGCGAACCTCCGTTGCCCGACGACGAAGAGTTACTGGCTGAATGGCCCGATGCGATCGTGGTCGCTCATAAGTGTGATCTGACAGATCAATGGCGCGATCGACTTCCTCGACATGCGATCAAGGTTTCCTCAACAGTTGGAACCGGATTGGCAGAACTGCAAAGCCTGATCGTCAAACGACTGGTCCCGCACAATCCGCCGCCAGGAACTGCGATTCCCGTCACACAACGACAGATGGATGAGCTCAAGACTGCTCGCGATGCGGTTTCAGCCGGCGATTTCCTGGTGTTTCGGCAGGCAATGGAACGAATACTGAGCTAATCGAGCGTCGTTAAATCGTAAACGTCGTACGTATCGTTGCCGAAAACAGGGTCCAGTTCCACAGGACCAATCCGATCTGTCAGGATGTGAGTAATACCAGTCTGCTTACGGAAATCCCGTAACTCTTCGGCGGTATATTTTCCATCGTCAAAATGGGCGTTGAACCATTTCTGCAGAAATTGCAAACGACGATTCCATTCGACGATTCCGCTGGCATCCTGCGGGCAGTCTTTGTACGAAACGTACTCAGCACGCTGGGCATACCACTTGAAGGCCCGTCCATCGTGTGGAGCAAAAACCAGAACATCCTTGGCCAGGTGCTCATCGATCCAATGGCATGCGCTGATCCAGTCGGCCGTCTGTTCCGCCGAATAGCGGTTCGATTCACTGACAAAGTGCACTCGAACCAGTGCGATGACGAACAGACTGGCATACCCGGCACGAGACAACATCGTCCCGCCAGAGGATGGCCAGATTCTCGCGAGACCCATCGCGACAGCCAGTGGAACCAGCAGATCCGCGACTCGAAATGGATAGAACTTCAGCAACAGAGATCTCTGCGGCAAAGAACTCCATCCAATCAGAACTCCCGAGACTGCGAACAGGATCGAGAATCCGACCAGCCTGTTGAAGCGTCTCTCTGCGAGCAGCCCGTGGCAAGAGGGGGCAGACCCTTTGGAGGGCAATCGATTTGACTCGAAAATCGCCTGCCCGGAGAGGGTCTGACCCCTTTTGTCACGGGCTGCCAGGTGACTCGGCCCTCGCCGCGCGAGTGCTATCCAGAGGACCAGCAACCCCAGATAGCAAAGGTACGCCCGCAATAAAAAAGTTCGCGGATCCAGATGGTGAGCCAATCGATAGTGAACCTGGATGAAGTTCGCTGCCGCTTTGGTCTGTTCCGGGACGGCTTCACTGAGGAGCCGATAAACCGGAATCAGGCCAGGAAGAGCACATGCCAGCAGTAACAGGCTGCCGTAAACCCCGTGTGCCACCGGAATCTGACCAGCCAGTCCCACCTCAACGGGTTGTTCCGCTGTTTCTGAAGCAGATTTACGTGAGATAACTCGAATCATCGCAGGTGCGATCTCTAGAAGCAGAGTTCCTGAAAACGCGAGCAGGCCCCAGATTCCGATCACGGGATGGAACGAGATCGCCAATCCCGTGAATGCTCCTGCCGAGATCACTCGGCCTCGATTGACTTCACCGAGCGCCGCGAACAGGAACCCGTATCCGAAGACCTTTCCTTCAACCCCACCAACAAGCCATTCACCCGAAAAACTGCCACAGGCCTGAAAGAACAGAAACAGCACACAGACTTTCAGCGGGAACCATCTTTCTGAGTGCAACGTCAACAACAGGTTGCACCAACCCAGCGACAGAATCAGCAGTGCCACGATTCGACCGATCAGTGCGGTTTGCTCGAGGGAGCACCATTGAGTCAGCACGCCAACCGTTGCATAGAACACGGTATGTGCGTTGGTTGACTCCAGAAAAAAATCTCCCGCACACCATTCGGGCTGCCAGTAATGTTTCGCTTTGCAAAGGTAGTGCGGTTCGTTGACGGCCGGTATCGGTGCTGAGATCAGGCTGTACGCCAGAAAGCTGAACCAGACCATTGTCACAATCACCGAATCGATCTGTCCGGGCGTGTGATCAATGGTTTCGTGAGGTGCCGGAGTCATGAGATGATTTCACAGATTTCGATTTGGACTGAAAATGAGAAAACCTGGCAAATACTCTCACTCGCCCTGACGCGGCTGATGCGAGCGAACCACGAGTTTTGTTGGTCGGTTGCGAAACCAGACGACGAGTGCAACGACACCTGAGATCAGGACAATAACACCGACGACACCGACGGCCACGAGTCCCGCCGCACGTCCCAGCAATCGGAACAGCCATTCAAAAACAGGCATCGGCGCATTTCCAGCCCCTTCGAGAGCTCCCCCGATCATGGCGATCAATGCAAACAACACGAGCAGGATACCGAGGGCAAGCCCTGGATCCATCGCAAGGTCCTGAGGTCCGGTACGCGTCTGGATGACTTCGCTGTGATCAGGAAGCTTCTCTCCAATCGCCTTGAACAATCGCTCGCCAGCGTTGGTATCGTCGAATACGATCCACCAGGGATCACGTAACCAATTGAAGCGGATCAGTACTGTCTGAACCGCAGGGATCCAGGCGACTGATGAAATCCGAAGGCACTCCAGTTTCTGAACGGACGTTCCAAAAAGGTCTTGACGAGTCGCACCTCTGGAAATCTTCTGTTGAGCTTCCCGGCGCAAGGATTCATCAGGAATCTGATGTCGGCAAACGGTCGCACCGTCGAAGGTAATCAGCCACGATTCTGCGATCCAGACTTGCGAACTGGAGTCGCTGGCTGTTTGCGTCGCCACGTTTCATCATCCCGGGAGAATAGTTGTGGTTACTTCCAGGCAAACGTCTCGCCCGTAAGCCTTTCAAAGGCTTCGACATACTTGGATCGAGTCCGCGCTACGACATCGGCTGGCAGCGGTGGGGGTGGGCTGTTTTTGTCCCATGTGGTCGATTCGAGCCAGTCCCGCACGAACTGCTTGTCGTAACTCGGCTGACTCCCACCAGGAGCGTATTGATCAGCAGGCCAGAAACGCGAACTGTCCGGTGTCAGGACTTCGTCAATCAGGATGATCTTGTCGTCCAGCAACCCGAATTCGAATTTGGTATCAGCCAGGATAATGCCGCGACCACGGGCGTAGTCCGCGGCTCGCGTATAGATCTGCAGACTCAGGTCGCGCAACTTCTCAGCCCGGTCCGTTCCCACGATCTCGCACATCCGTTCAAACGGGATGTTCTCGTCGTGCCCGGTTTCTGCCTTCGTCGCGGGAGTGAAGATCGGTGACGGCAGTTGATCACATTCGCGAAGTCCGGCAGGCAATGGCAGCCCGCAGACGGTTTGCGACACCTTGTATTCTTTCCAACCAGAACCCGCCAGATACCCTCGGACAACGCATTCCACCGGAAAAACTTTCGTCTTCGTTACAACCATACTCCGCCCTTCCAAATCCGTCAGGCTGGTATCGGGGGGAAGTGGCAGGTCGGCCGGATTCATGCTGATCAGATGATTTGGCACCTTCAGGTAGTCAAACCAGAACCGGCTGATCTGCGTCAGGACGCGTCCTTTGTCGGGAATACCCGTTGGCAAAATCCAGTCAAAAGCACTGATCCGATCGGTGGCGACGAACAGCAGTCGATCACCAAAGTCATAGACATCACGGACTTTACCGCAGGTCGGTGTGCGACCGGTCAACTGGCTGCGCAGAAACGGAGCGACCGAAGGAGGCGTTGGCATCAGAGTGTCACAAGTCACGAATGAGAACCAGGGGATACCGGCAGGACCATCGAGCCGAATCGTTCACCAGGTTGAAATACAGGCGTCTTTCCGAAGAGACAACGAAAGTTACGGATTCGTCTGTTGCGACTGGACCGGAAACTTCGTTTTTTTCAAAAAACGGCAGGTACTCAAACCGAGACTAACATTGCCAACAACGTTGAACAACCCGGACGACACAACTACACTTCCGGGATCGTGAGAATCGGGGGATGGCGGAATTTCCGTCGAGTCGTCCGGTTCGAAGGTGTCTGCGTCGTGAATTACCACTTTTGAAAACCCTCATCCGCGGATTGATCGTGCCTGACATCCTTCGATCATCTCATCACTCTTTAGCACGCCGGGGCTGCGCATGGGCTTGATCCGTTTCGCTGTCCACCCGACGTCATTGATCGCGGACTGGCCTGAAGTCTATCGCGGATACCTGACCGGATCCGACGGACGCGTCTTTCCAACACGGATTGAAGTCGACGAAGAATACGTCGGTTGTCGTCGCACAACATCCGAAAGCTGCAAGTTTCACGTCGCCTATCCCGTACCCGATTTCGGTCGCCCGTTTGTCAGCACCGCGTCTCTTCCAGAACGCGAGCAGCCGTACCTGCTGGTCGTCGAACTGGCACGAGGCAAGATCGTTCAGATTCGAAATCAGGCTTCGGCCTGGGAACTGGCAGGCATGCAGATCCCTGCAGGGTTTGCAGCCCCTTCCCGAGCGGCCCATCGCGCCTTCGCCAGCGCGGCCTCAAGTCAGCATGACATCGCCAAGTCGACAGAACTTGCGACCGAAGCGCTTCATCACGCGTTTCGCGCTGCCGAAGTCCTGACGCTCGGTTATTCGTCGCAGGCTCTGGCTGGTCGATTGCAGCGTTACAAGAGCCTGCCCGCGTCTGTCGGCTGTGAATTACAAGGTTCGACACCCGATGCCGACGCGAATGAACTATTCACCGCAGCCTTCAATGCCGCGGCCGTTGCAGTTCCGTGGCGCAGCATCGAAGCTGTCGAAGGGGAATACGATTGGAGTGCCGTTGATCGTCAGTTGGAATGGTGCGAGCAGCAGCGAGGCGATCAGAAGCTGCTGGTACGCGGTGGACCACTGATCGACCTCGGTCCCGATGGACTGCCCGCCTGGCTGGCCCGATGGGAACATGACGTATTCAATCTGCGAAGCTTCGTTTGTGACTTCGTCGAAACCGCGATTTCTCGCTATGTCGGCCGGATCCGTATCTGGGAAGTTGCCGCTCGAGCAAACTCTGGCGGCGCGTTGACGTTGAACGAAGAAAGTCGACTGATGCTGACGGCGAGTGTGCTCGGAGTCGCCAAGCAAATCGACGAAGAGGCACAACTCGTGATCCGTGTTGACCAGCCATGGGGCGATTACCAGGCACGTGGTCAGCATCGATTATCCCCGCTTCAGTTTGTTGATGCACTGCATCGATCCGGTGTCGGACTTGCGGGAGTCAATCTGGAGATGGCGATGGGGTATCTGCCTCGCGGCAGTGCTCGACGTGACCTGATGGACATCTCGCGCATGATCGACGCCTGGAGCGTCTTGAACCTGCCGATCCAGATTACACTCGCTTGCCCTTCGAGTATTGATGACGATCCGTTGTCGTATCCAGACTGCGAAGTCGATTCCCGGTTGTGGCCGGAAGACTGCAGCGAAGCGACTCAGGCCGAGTGCGTTGATCGCGTGATGGAATTGCTGCTGGCAAAGCCCACAGTGTCCGGGGTCTATCTGTCACATTTTTCGGATGCCGTTCCACACCAGTTCCCATTCGCCGGGGTGATGCATCCGGATGGAACTCCCAAAACGGCTCTTGAGCGAATCATTACTCAACGCCAGCGACACAAGAGCCGTGAATAGCTGACGTCGCCCAACGACACTAATGAATCTAACTGACTAAAGAAAGCAAATCGATGAAATACATGCCCATCATTTTCGCGTTGTTGACCGGCTTATTCTGGGGAACCTACGGTCCGACATTGGCTCAGGCACGCGCTTTCGAAAAGAGTGCCTTCAAGCCGTACGTGATGATCGGCGTGGCCTATCTGGTCTGGGGGATCATTGGCGGCCTGGCAGGAATGGCGTACACACAGAAGCCGGGCGAAGCCTTTTTCAGCTTCACAAAGGAAGGGGTCTTCTGGGGATTCGCAGCCGGATCTCTCGGCGCCTGGGGAGCCCTGACATTAACGATGGCAATGTTTACTGGTGGAACCGCAATGCCCCAGATCGTGATGCCAATTGTGTTTGGTACAGCCGTTTCAGTCAGTGCCATTACCGCAGTGCTGACAACAAAGGCAGAAACTAACCCGATGCTGTGGGTCGGAATCGCCGGAATGGCGGTCTGTATCGTCGTCGTTGCCTACTTCACACCGCACGCCGCCCCGCATGCCCCGGCACCAGCAGGCGGAACTCCGGCAGGTCAGTCCGCTGCTCCACATGGCAAGGCGTGAAATGGCTTCGCAGGCACCAATGATTCGCTTAACCCTCTCCGTGGTATCCGTGTCATCTGTGGTAAAACTGCTTGCCACATGAGCTTCCTGCGGGATAGAGAGATTTCGCTCAGGGGCGAATCCGCAATGATGTAGCGGCCAGAGATTGATCTCCAGAGGAGCATCACTCTGCTATTGATTCCTATCGTCCGTGATCGCTTCGCATTCGGAACGCTTTTCGGCTCAACAGTTCACCCAGCCCTCTATGGGTCGGGAACATCTGTTCGGAGGACTTGATATGACGAGATCTGGCATTCTTATTATCAATGTCTTCAACTCCAACGGAGTTGTGTCTTAAAGCCCAGGGTTGCTCACGAAGTGAGCTACCCTGGGTCTGGATGGTTTCCCCCTGTACCCCAACGGGCCCAACGGGGTTCCGTCATCATTCTGGACGTAACCCATTCTGGGTAAATGAGTCTCCTGCACGCATTCCCAGGGTAGCCGCGAAACGCGGCAACCCTGGGCTGTATGAAGTAACTCCTTCGGAGTATTTGCACCCTGCGGTGCGGGGAAACTACTCAGCAAGCTTAATCTTGACGGTGACGGCACCGCTGTTGTCGGCGATCGATTTCCAGTCATCGCGGCATCGTAAGTAGAGGTTGCCGTCACCCGTGGCTTCCCATTCGCAATTTGCTCCCAGTTCGAACGGTTCCGAAAGTACGTAATCGTCGAACAGGATGCCGACCAGCTTTCCTTTGCCTTCCTCGTCCCCATCGGCTGTCACTTTCTTGCCAGCTTTTGAGGATGCCCATTCGCCCGTTGCGGTGAAGCTCAGTTTATCTCCCGATTTGACTGTCACTCGTGCCGGTTGCCATCCGCGCATGGCTTCAATTTTCGCCTGAGCTGATCCGGTTCCCTTCAATCGCTGAAACTTGGCTTTCCAGTCCCAACTGCACAGGTCCGCACGAAGGCCCTGATCGATATGCTTCAGAAAGAAGTTGTATTCAAAGGTGATTTCCTTGGCCATGGGCCCATACACCGCTTCGAAGCTGGTCTGTTGATCATTGAGTAATGCCAGACCGAGAGGTTTGAAGCGAGGTGCATAGTTTGGATTGGCAGCCAGAAGGTGGCACAGCGCCCAGCGCCAGGAATAATTCTGCCAACTGTCACCTGTCCGCTGGCCTGCTGCGACGATTTCCGTCAGTTCTTTAGGATCTTCGGACTTCAGGTACTGCAGAACGCCATCATGAATGTTGACGCCGTCTTCTTTCTCTTTCCAGTACTGTCCGAGTTCCGCCATTCCTTCTGAATACCATGTCGGACCAGTTCGGCCAAACGTCTGATGACAGTAAGCGTGAACGGCTTCGTGCTGCGGGGTTCCTCGATCTGCCACAGCCCAGACGATCGACTTGGCACCGACAACCTGCTTTTGTCCGGAACCGTTCCTTTGAAACGATGTGACACTCAGCGTGATCCCTCCCCCGGACTCAATACTTTGGATCGCATCCCCATCGATCGATCCGGGTGGCCAGTTGGTCTGCTGTTTGACGACATTCATCTCAATGATCTGAGTGTTCGGCTTCCCGAAGTAGCGACTGACCAGAACCAGCATTGTTTCGAGCCGCGTCAGTAATTCACGAGCCTCGTCGGGCGGCAAGTCCGTTCGTAAGGCGAAGTTCTTTGACGAATACTCGTTGACGCCGGGGATCGCTGGAGTGTCTTTCCCGCGAGGGGACTTGGGCTTTCCTTTGTCTTTCGCGTCTTTCGTACCAGACTGCGCGTACGCAACCGATGACATCCCTGATTCCCCAGGGAACCCGCCCAATCCAGTCACGAGGGCAAGAAGAACGACGGGAAACTTAAGACGAGAGAACATGATCACCCCGGCAGTTGAATTTGAGACGCTTCCATTCAGCATAACCGAATTGAACCCGGAGGAAAGCCCTTTTCGAAGACGCGTTCTGACTCGCACCTTGCCGTCCGTGTTTTCCGGTTGTAATTCTGTTATCCTGATGGCCGTGTTGTGAAATGGACCTCCGCACGGAAATGCTCGATGCTCGAACCGTCACTCAAGGATGCTGAACTTCGCGCCCCAACCGCCACGGGTGGCGTCGAAGTCGCCAAAGGGGCCGAACCCGCCGAAAAGGTGTGGGTCGGATTTGACCTTGGCGGAACGAAGATGAATGCGGTTCTCTTCGACCGGAAGTTCGAAGCAATCGCCCGCCGCAAAAAGAAAACACGCGGAGCCGATGGCTCCACGGCCGGAGTGGAACGAATCCGAGCCACCATCGAAAAGCTGCTCGAAGAAGGCAACGTTGATCGATCGCGACTGGGGGGAATTGGAGTCGGGTGCCCTGGACCGCTGGATCTCGACGAAGGGATTATTCTCGCCGCCCCGAATCTGGGGTGGAAGGACGTCCCTCTGAAGAAGACGCTTGAGAAAGAGTTTGGCTGTCCCGTCTGGATTTGCAACGATGTCGACGCGGGGGTCTACGGCGAATTCCGGTTCGGAGCCGCAATTGGTGCCAGAACGGTTCTCGGTGTCTTCCCTGGTACAGGGATCGGCGGGGGCATGGTCTATGAGGGAAAAATCTTCCGGGGCAAGACGTCAAGCTGCCTTGAGATCGGACATATTCCAGTTGTGATCGATGGTGCCATGTGCGGTTGTGGCCGACGCGGATGCCTGGAAACGGTGGCCAGTCGACTGGCGCTATCGGCCGAGATCGCGAAAGCCGCGTATCGAGGCCAGGCACCGCATATCCTGCGTGTCGCTGGAACGGACCTGGCAAATATCCGCAGTGGAACGATCAATGAAGCGATCGAAGCCGGGGACCAAATCGTTCAGGAGATCATGCGAGACGGCGCGAAGTTCCTGGGGATCGCTCTGGCAGGAACCGTTAACCTACTTGCACCCGACATCATCATCCTGGGGGGCGGTCTGGTCGAAGCCATGCCCCGACTCTACATCGATGAAGTTGCGAAGTCACTCGCCAAACACGTGATGCCTTCGTACCAGAAGACATACGAATTGAAAGCGGCCAAGCTGGGTGACGACGCAGGAGCGATGGGTGCCGCGGCATGGGCTCGTCGACTGATCGAAGCCTGACGAATGGTTTGCTGGTTGAAACATCAATTCCGAGATTTGCACCACCAAGTTCATCATGATTGCCGATCCAGCCAACCCGACGACTTCACGCCCTGCCTCCACTCGTACGGCAGCGGTGATCGACGTTGGAACGACATCAATCCGCATGGCGATTGCCGATATCGACGATACCGGTGATGTTCATCTGTTGTCGTCCTTATCGCAGGCGGTGGCACTCGGTAAAGACACCTTCACACGAGGTTCGATCGAAAAGAGCACGATTGAAGAATGCGTGCGAGTACTCAAGAGCTACAAACGGGTCCTTGCCGAATACGGGATCGATCGCCCCGATCAGGTTCGTGTCGTTGCCACCAGTGCCGTTCGCGAAGCGCTGAACAAGCTGTCGTTTCTTGACCGCATCTATACGGCAACGGGAATCCAGGTCATTCCGATCGACGAGGCCGAAGTCAATCGAGTGACTTACCTGGGCGTTCAGCCCCTGCTGAAGGCCGATCCCGATCTGGCCGCCGCTCGGACTGTCATTACAGAAGTCGGCGGTGGAAGTACCGAGTTACTGCAGGTCCAGAACGCTGACGTGCTGTTTGCACATACCTATCGGCTTGGATCGCTGAGAATCCATCAGACTCTCGAATCTTACCACGCGTCGCATTCAACCACCCGGCGACTGATGGAAACGCAGATCCAGCGTGTGATTGACCAGATTCTGCAGCAGGTTCCACCGGGTGCGTCACAGGAAATGGTCGTCCTGGGTGGGGACATGCGGTTTGCCGCTCAGCAGCTGATTCCTGACTGGAACCCGGGCCATCTGACTCCCATCCCGTTGTCGGCACTGGAAGAATTGACCGATACGGTCTTGTCGCTGAACGAAGATAAACTGGTTCACAAATATCACATCACGTTCCCCGATGCTGGGACCCTCGGCCCCGCACTGCTGGCCTATGTGATGCTTGCTCACGCATTTCAACTCAAGAAAGTCATCGTTTCGAGCATCAATCTGCGCGACGGGTTGCTGAAACAGATGGCGACTCGCGGAGGATGGAACGAAGACTTCGCCAATCAGGTGATTCGATCCGCTGTCGATCTGGGACGCAAGTTTGATTTCGATGAGCAACATGCCAAGCAGGTTTCCAAACTCTGTAAGATCCTGTTTCAAGGCCTGCGAGACGAACATCAACTCGACCCACGGTACGAATTGCTGTTGCGAGTGGCCGCGTTGCTGCACGAAATCGGACTGTATGTCAGCACAGGGAGCTACCACAAACATTCGATGTATCTGATTCAGAACAGCGAATTGTTTGGGTTGAGCCGTTCTGACGTGCAACTCGTTTCATTGACCACGCGTTACCACCGTCGGGCATCCCCCAAGCCAACGCATACGGTGTTCACCGCACTGAATCGAGACCAGCGTATCGCTGTGGTCAAGATGGCCGCGATGTTGCGAGTTGCAGATGCCCTGGAAGCATCTCACGCTCAGCGACTTCACGAATTACGATTCTCAAGAGAAAGTGGCCGTCTGGTCATTTCCATCCCGCAGGTCGAAGATCTCAGCCTGGAACAACTGGCTTTGAAGCAGTCTGGGACCCTGTTCGAAGAAACATTCGGTATGCCGGTCCTGCTGCGTAAGATGCGTTAGCACATAAGATTCATCGTAGAAGATCACCCACGCTATTCACCGGAGATTTCCATGTCCTGCACCTTCAGACGGACAGCCATGTCGGCCGTAATCGCAATCGTGATGATGAATCTCGCCTGGCAGACACAAGCGCGAGCTCAGGATCCCGCTGACAAGTCGGTGGAGTTGCTGAAAACATTTGTCACGGAATTTGTGACGATTACGCCGGGTGAGGGAAAGTTCCCGGCATCATTCCAGATGGGATCGAAGAACGAACCGAATGAACAACCTGTTCACGAGGTGACACTGAAGTCAAAGTTTGCGATTGCCAAATATGAAGTCCCGCAGAATCTGTATCAGGCTGTGATGGGGAACAATCCAAGTCGGTGGAAAGGGCCAAGGAATTCCGTCGAACTGATGTCGTGGGAAGACGCGAATCTGTTCTGCAAAAAAATCACCGAAGCTCTGCGCCAGCAAAAACTGATTGCAGAGGATGAAGTGATTCGTCTTCCCACCGAAGCCGAATGGGAATACTGCTGCCGAGCCGGTACGACAACGCGATACAGTTTCGGAGACGAAGCCCGCGCTGAGGGTGATCTGGATAACAAGGCTTCCATACTGAATAAGTATGGCTGGCATACCGGAAACGCCGCAGGAAATGATCCGCCGGTCGGTGCACTGAAACCGAATCCCTGGGGTCTTTACGATATGCACGGATACCTTTGGGAATTCACCGCGGATGGTTGGTCAGACGACTACTCAAAGGCTCCAGCAGACGGAGAAGCAGTTCCAGCGGATTCCAAGACCATCGTTTTGCGGAGTGGGTCTTGGAAGGATCCGTACGGCAAACTGACGAGCAGTGCGCGGCGGAAGTACAAGATCACTGATGGAGACGATGCTGTGGGATTTCGGTGTGTGAAATCAAAAGCACAGTGAATATCGCGATTGATCGATCGAAATCTCAGAACGTGAACAGGAATCCCCCTGTTCCGGTCTGAGCACGGAAGTTGGTTCCCCACTGGTATTCGTAGGCAACAAAGAGTGACATTCCGCGACTCAGTTCGACTGACAGCCCCGGACTGATCATGCCGATGTTTCGTGCCGGTTGATTTCCAGAAACGACCCATCCTGCTGATGGGGCTCCGTTCAAGGCAGCAAACACGGAAGCCTGATCGTCGAGCAATTCCATGGCCCATCGCCCGTTGAGATAGGGGCTCCATCGTCGGCCGCGGGCGTCGACCAGTCGATGAGCAATCAGGCGAGCACCCAGGTGCGACTGAAGCGATTGAAAATTTTCTGCGGCGACATTCAGGCCCGCTGCACCAGACTCGTGCGCCTGACTGTTCGACATCATCACATGCTGCATTCCGACAAATGGTTGCAATCGGAATGAGCTCGTTTCCAGATTCACTCCCAATTCGTAATAGCTGCCAAACTGGTTTCCAACAAAGCTGCTACTGGCAGGCGAGGGAGCAACTCCGAGACCTGGAAGCCGATTGACATCAAACTGGTTGTGCCCGTAATTCATCACGCCGAAAAAGTAAGACACTTCGTTCCGCTTTAGCCCATAGAGTCCGATCTGATACGAATTGACACGAACGGAATCGGACAAGTTGTCGTCAAACGAGGTGGATGTATTTCCGCCTGTAATACCGATGACGCCTGTTTCGTCGCGTCCCAGATCAATACCGTAGGACAAACCGCCCATGCCGAAGTCAGACGCAGAAGCATTTCCGTCGTAGCTGAATCCGCCTGAACCGCCATACCCCTGCATCCAGGCGCTGACAAACGAAATGGAATGCTGGCCCCGAACGACGGGCGAACCAGAATTGATCGAGTCGGAATTCGAATCCGCAAGATACAGACTGTCCCCTTCATGCAGGAACAAGTCTGTGTTAACGATTCTGTTACTGACTGATCGCAATGCCACGCCAGCAATTTGCAAACTGAGAGTCTGCATGCTGCCGTAGACTTCCCCCCCCATTGAACTGAGTATCGCTCGTTGAACGGGTGGAGCCAGCGGAGAAGCCAGCGGAAAGAGGGGTCGCAGGCCGGGAGTCACCGTCGCAGAATGTCCCGGTCGCGCCTGATCGATCAAGTATTGGTTCAGCCCCGTCTGGACATGTTGTTGATTCGGAGTTCGACCCGCTGTGAACAGTCGCGGTACTGGCAACGGGTCACTCGCAACATAAACCTGTGGGTCTACAACGATGTACGGTTCAACTGCCAGGCCAAAGCTGACCAGCAGTAACCACGCAGGGACGACGCCCAGCCACCAGCGACTCCATGGCGAATGCTCACGGGCCGTTTGGCGGGTTCCAGATCGAAATGAGGATGTCCTGCCAGACATGGCAATTGACCTGAATGAAACGGCAACTTAAGCCGCAATTGACGTGAGAAGACAGGTCTCATGGTTACCCGCTTTCGGTCAATCGCAGCAATGTCAGTTCACTGTTGAAAGCGAACTCTGTGACGCGGGTTTTCCGTAAAATCACGTGAATCGGCAGAAAAGACCGATCGTCTGAAAACTGGCATGCGCCCGCCGAACTCATCTTGACCGACTCGAGATGTCTACCTACGCTTCGCACCTCTCTGACCCCATTTAATTTGTTCGCAACAATATCTGTCGGGACCGTACGCCTTCTGGGCATCCGGCCTGGACAGTCGCATCTCATCGCTTCAAATACGATTCACCGGCAGGATTCCGGTGCTATTTCCATCCCACGAAAGGATTCGCAGGCCATGTTTCCATTGCGCCCCTTGGGTTGGTCAGTGCTGTTTGGAATTGCCGTCACCTGTTCCTACACGTTTCTTTCCGCCAGTTCGCCACCCGGTGGCGATGATGACGAAGAGACCACCGACAAACGGTACGAAACCAAAATCGAAACGCCACTCATCGGTGACTACACGACCTACTCGGGTTTGCAACCCGTCGTGATCGAAGGTGTCGGATTGGTTGTCGGTCTGAACGGAACCGGGGGCGACCCTGCTCCGTCACAATATCGCACGGCCCTGATGAATGATTTGAAGCGTCGTGGCGTCCCGAATCCCAACCAGTTGCTTCAGTCACCTGACACGGCGCTGGTTCTCGTTCGCGCTTATCTTCAACCGCTGATGAAAAAGGGCGAAACGTTGGACGTCGAAATCCGGATGCCTGACGGTGCCGACGCCAGCAGCCTTGCTGGCGGATGGTTGATGGACACCTATCTGACCGAGCAGGCGTTTATCCCTGGAATGGCGGCACCTTTGCAAGGTCACGCGTACGCACGAGCCCAGGGGGCTGTGTTAACGGCTGGAATCGGCAGTGATGCCAGCAAGTCACCGGAACTGTTGAAACGAGGTCGCGTCCTTGGTGGAGCCACTGTTCTCAAGGAACGCGAACTGGCGATGTACCTGCGACACGACTTCCGCAGCATTCGAAACTCGCAACGACTGGCAGAGGTGATTGGACGGCGGTTCCATGACTTCGATGAACATGGAATCAAGAAGCCAATGGCAAAAGCCAAGACTGACCAGAAACTCGTCCTTAGTGTCCACCCACGTTACAAGGACAACTATCCCCGATATCTGCAGGTGATCCGTCATCTGGCCTTTCGTGAAACCCCAGTCGGAACACGCGTACGTATGCAGAAACTGGCGAAGGACATCTTCACGCCAGAACGCGCCGAAGAGTGCAGCCTGGAACTGGAAGCAATCGGGAACGAATCGATTCCGATTCTCAAGGACGCACTGACCTCCCCGCTGATCGAAGTTCGGTTCTATGCGGCAACAGCATTGGCTTACCTCGGGAATTCGGATGGACTGAATGCTCTCGTCGAATCCGCCCGTCACGAACGAGCCTTCCGAGTCTTTGCCCTATCGGCCATTGCCACAATTGAAGATGCCGAAGCCCATCTGGCTCTGCGGGAACTGATGAGTGAGCCAAGCGCTGAAACTCGCTACGGGGCATTCCGGTCACTCTGGACGCTTGACAAGCGAGACCCCTTCATCCGTGCCGAGTTACTGGGGATTCGTGAGAGTGAAGAAGAAGGAAAGCCTGCTCGCACTGCCGGAGCCTTCACACTGCATGCCCTCCGCACGGGAGGCGAACCACTGGTCCACGCACTGACCCGGACTCGCCCCGAAATCGTGCTGTTCGGTGCGAATCAGGAGTTCCGACCTCCGATGTACCTGTCCGCTGGACGGCACATCATTGTCACTTCTCAACCGGGAGCCACGACGGTGACTCTCTCCAGATTTGAAGTCGGCAAACCCGATCAGCGTAGAGAATGTTCGTTGCAGGTTGCAGACGTTATTCGAACGGCAGATGAACTGGGAGCAACGTACCCCGAAGTTGTCCAGATGCTTGCCGATGCGTCACTGCAGAAGAACCTGCCGACCAGCCTCGCGATCGATGAACTTCCTGAAGGTGGTCGCATTTACTATCGGCCCGGCAACACGGCTGAGGCATCAGGCAAGAAACGCAAGACCAAGGTTGGTCGTACGAACATGTCACCGAACCTGTTCCCGGAGCAGAAAGAGCCCAGCGAACGCGATATTGAACGTAAGCAGGCAGAGCTACGCGGGAACATGGCCAACGTTCCGCAAGAGGCTGACAAGAATTCTGATCAACAATCGAAGCCAGCCAGAGAAGTCCCATTATCGGAACAGAATGGTGTGGTTCTCCCCGGACGCGGAACGAAAGAGTCTGAAAAGCCAAAAGGGATGTTTTCCTGGCTGCCCACCTGGAAGAAGTCGGACAAGTAGCTTCGACCAAACGACCGGCATTTGCCGTGAGTATTCAAAACTGCGGGAGACACCGAGACCAGCAAATATCCCTTCAAATTCCACGTAAAGCCCGGCTTGTTTGAGCCGGGCTTTGATACCATCCAGACCGGAAGTCGCCACAGCGACAATCCCAGACTTCAGTCAGTCGTTCGACATGCTTAAATCCCTCGAACTGTTCGGGTTCAAGAGCTTTGCCGACCGCACGCGGTTCGACTTCTCGACGGGCATTACTGGCGTCGTCGGGCCGAACGGCAGTGGGAAGAGCAACGTCGTTGACGCCATGAAGTGGATCCTGGGTGATCAATCTGCCCGCAGTCTGCGCGGGAAAGAGATGACGGACGTCATCTTCAATGGTTCGGCAGGTCGCAAGCCAAGTGCTTACGCAGAAGCAACCATTACTTTCGATAACTCGACAGGCTGGCTCCCGAGCGATGCCCAGGAAATCCACATCGGCCGGCGCATCTGGCGCAACGGCGATGCCGAATACCTGCTCAATCGTGCTACCGCCCGACTAAAGGACATTAAAGACCTCTTCATGGGGACCGGTGCTGGGACGAGTGCCTACAGCATCATTGAGCAGGGTCGCGTCGATCAGATCCTGCAGGCTAATCCGACCAGTCGCCGGGCCGTCTTCGAAGAAGCTGCCGGAATCAGCCGCTTTAAGTCACGGAAAGTCGAAGCTCAGCGAAAGCTCGAACGCGTTGCTCAAAACCTCGAACGATTGACCGATATTGTCGATGAAGTCGAAGCACAACTCAATTCGACTCGCAGTCAGGCCGCCAAGGCCGCCAAGTACCGCGAAGTCTCTGTCGGGTTGAAACAGTGGTGGTTCGGTCTGGCCGCCGACGATTTTCGGCACCTCACTGCCGAACTGGGTCTCGTGGAAGAACAACTGGCCTCATCCGCAGGTCGCGTGGATGAACTGACAGAACGACACCGCGAGCTGGAATCGCGCGAAGCGGCCTTCGACGCAGACCTGTCTCAACTGGATGACGAACTTCGCGGGGTTGATCGCCGTAACGCAGCGGGACGCGAAGCAATCGCCGGCCACGATACGACAATCACCTATCAACTCGCTCGGTTGCAGGAACTGGAGTCGGAACTGCTTCGTTTGAACAAGCAGCAACTGGTTCTCGGGCGGCGAGTGCACGAGACGGCCGACGAAATCGTGCGTCATCAACGACGCCTTGCCGACGACGAAGCTTCGCATTCCGAAAATCGACATCGCTGTTCGACTCAGGATGAGCAGCTTCAATCGATGACACGCGACCTGGCGACTCGTCGCGAGCAACTGGAACTCGATCGAACCCGACGACTGGAACTGACGAAAATGGTGTCGGCCGGTGCCAACACTGTTTCAACCTTGAAGTCGCAAATTGGAACCATCCAGGCATTCCTGGCGAAAGTCGGTTCTCAGCTTGATCAGCTTGATGGGGACCTTGCAGGTCAGGAACTGGAACGAGAAAAGTGTCTGCGGCGAGTCGATGAGGCAGTGCTCGGCCAGACCGCGGCACAGCAGTCTCTCAGGGAAGCTCAGGCCCGACGGATGTCGCTGCTCGGTGAGCAGGAAGAAGCCAAGCAACGACTCGCAGAACAACGTGAACGCCGCAGTGCCTCCGTCGCACGCAAGAGTCTGCTGGAAGATCTGGAACTGCGTCAGGAAGGACTGGGAATCGGGGTTAAGGATATTCTGCAGCGAGCGCGGTCGTCGCCATATCCCCCGTGGAATTCGATCATCGGCAGTGTTGCAGACCTGCTGGATGTCGATCTGGAACATGCCGCACTGCTGGAAGTCGCACTGGGATCTCGGGCTCAGTTAATCGTCTTGCGAGAGTACCAGGGGCTGCTCGATTATCTGAATCAGGGAACAGTGTTACTGACCAATCGCGTGGGATTTGTCGCAATCCCCGATCGTGCTGCCAGTCAGCCGATTCCCGTTGCCGTCCAGCATTCGCGTTTTGTTCATCTGCAGTTAGATCCTGAAAAGCTGCCCGATCTCTCGCGTGAGCCTGGTGTCGTGATGCGAGCAGACGGCCTGGTGTTGTCGGATCGAGGGACAACCGGGCTGGCTGTCAGCCTGCTGGCAGATACATGGGTCGTGCAGACGATGGAAGTCGCGGTTCGCCTGGCCATGGGGCCGGGCAAAGGACTTCGATTCGTCACGCTTCAAGGTGAATTGCTTGAGGCCAACGGGACATTGTTTGTTGGCACGATCCGCAGCGAAACGGCCCTGTTTTCCCGCAAGAGCGAACTGCGACGTCTGAAAAACGATCTGGTCACACTGGATCGCGATATTGCCTCGCAAGAAACGGCCTTGCAGACCGTCTATCAATCGCTGACTGGAGCCGATTCGGAACTGGAATCGATCGCCGCGGAACTCGATTACGCCAATCAGCGACTGTCCGATCTGAAAGGTGATCTTGGGGCTCAAGATCTGACATTGGACCGGCTGCGACGTGAACGAAATCTGATCGCCAGTCAGCAGACCGCTTCATCAGCCGAGATTGAACAACGTCGGCAGGAACTGGCGAGCGCAGAAGAGCAGGCTGCCCTTTCTGAACAGTCATTGCATCACCTCGAAGCCAGCCTTGCGACCACTACGGAAGAAATGCTGGAAATCGAGCAGCAACTTCAGCAACTGGAATTGCAACGATCTGCTGATCAGCTTGATCTCGCCAAGCAGGGTGAACGGCTCGAAGCCATGCGGGCCCAATCCAACCGCCTGCAGGAAGAATTGGGACAACGACAGGCGCAGTATGAAGAGGCTGAGCGGCGATGCCAGGCATCCCATGCCAAGCGACAACAGATCCTGCTCAACATCCTGAACACACGCGCACTCCGCGACGAACTGTTGCTGGCGAATGAGCATGTCTTTGCTGCTTCAACGGCCCTGCACGCCCGGAAACTGGCATTGCGAGTGGAACGTAGCCAGCTCGTGGAGCAAGAACTGGCCATCCGCAAGGAACGGCGTGAACTTTCAGACCGTCGACATGCCGAAGAGATGCGAGTCCGCGATATTCGACACGCACTCGACCAGTTGAATGAACGCCTCGACGAGGAATATCAGATTAAGCTGGATGAAGTCGTTGCGTCTGGTGCATCGGCCGTACGGTTGATCATCGAAGAACGTCAAGCACGTGCCGAAGCTCATAGTTCCAAAGGGAAAGGTCACAAGACCGAGGCGGCTGAGGTGACCGAAGGTGACGACGAAGAGGCGACCCCGGAACCCAGCGGCAGTACAGATGGCCTGACGTTCGCAGAAGTGACGTTTGCAGAAGTGCGTCCTGAAATTGAGGCACGTGTCAACCGGCTGCGAAAGCAGTTAAAGCTGATGGGGGCCGTCAATACAGATAGCCTGCGCGACCTGGAAATGCTGGAAACGCGATTCACACAGTTGTCGTCTCAGCTTCAGGACCTGGTCGAAGCCAAGAATACGCTGGAAGACATTATTCGTAAGATCAACGGAGAAAGTCGCCGACTGTTCGCAGAAACCTTCGACACCATCCGGACCAACTTTCAGGAATTGTTCCGTCAGGTGTTTGGTGGCGGCGAAGGGGACATCATTCTGGAAGACCCCAACGATGTCCTCGATTGCGGGATCGACATCGCGGCACGTCCTCCTGGAAAAGAACTGCGCAGTATTTCGCTGCTCAGCGGAGGCGAAAAGACCATGACCGCGATCGCGCTGATCATGGCCATCTTCCGCAGCAAACCCAGCCCGTTCTGTATCCTCGACGAAGTCGATGCAGCGCTCGACGAAGCCAACGTTGAACGCTTCACGGCTGTCGTCCAGGCATTCCGCCAGTCGACCCAGTTCATCATGATCACTCACCACAAGCGTTCGATGACTGTCGCAGACGTCTTGTATGGGGTGACGATGGAAGAATCGGGTGTCTCGAAACGAATGAGCGTTCGATTCGAAGACGTCAGCGATGACGGTAACTTCAAATCGCCTCAATCGTCGGCTGCGTAACATCCCCGGCACGCATCTGCACTCCGGAAGCTCTTGATCCGTCGGGAATCGGCTGAAAACGCGGGCTGGACGCACGGTTTTAGCGGATTTGACTCTAATTTCGGTGGACAATCGTTGACTTTCTTTGGATTGGACCGGTACGATCTGCATCGCAAATGGCGATACTGTCCCTAGGTCTCTATCTCCCCACCAGATATCTTCAATCCGATGAACCTGCGTGATCTTGAGTTGTTCTGCGAAATTGCGAGCCTTGGAAGTTTTTCCAAGGCGGCGAAGTCGCATGGAATTTCTCAGCCCGCTGCCAGCGAAATCGTGAAGGCGCTGGAAGAGCAACTGGGGTGCGAACTCCTGAACCGTGCCGTTCGCCCGCTGGAGCTAACTCCAGAAGGCAGAATCTATTACGACGGATGCCGCGAGTTGCTGCATGACTACCGCCGGCTGGAAGACAGGATTCTGCAGCGTCGCGACAAGGTCGTGGGGCCCGTCCGGGTTGCCTCGATCTATTCGGTCGGGTTGTTGCAGATGGACTGTTACGTGAAAGAGTTCGAGCGGCTGTATCCTGATGCGGCGCTTGATCTTCAGTATTTGCATCCCGAAGAGGTCCTGGAGCGGGTGGCAAACGAAGAGGTCGATCTGGGCCTGATGTCGTTTGCTCCGCGTCGAGCCGATTTGATTTGCGAAACCTGGCAGGACCAGCCAATCGTGGTTGTTGTGGCTCCGCAGCATCGACTGGCCAATCGAAAGTCACTTTCGGTCAGCGAGCTGAATGGTGAATCGCTGGTTGGGTTTACGTCAGAATTGCGAATGCGGCAAGAGATCGATCGATGGCTGAAACAGGCCAAGGTTTCGATCAATGTCGTCCATGCGTTTGATAACATCGAAAACATTAAGCGAGCGGTGGAAGTTGGTTCCGGGATTGGATTATTGCCAATTCCAACAGTTCGCCGCGAATTGGAAATCGGTTCGCTCGTTGCGATCGAACTGGCTGACGTCGAGTGGGTTCGCCGCCTTGACGTTGTTTACAAGCGAACGAAGCCGTTTACGACGGCGATCAGTCGCTTTCTGGAACTGCTGCACCAAGATCCGGAGACGTTCTCCCGACCCGGCACCGCGCACGATGCCGCCGGTAATGTCGACTTGGCAACGGATGTCACAACAATCCCCGATGATCAAGTGAGATCCGCGACCGAGTGACCGAATGAGAACGACCCGTTTGATTCGATTCCTCTGGTCCTGAGACCAGGCAGGTCCATGTCAGCATCGATCTGATGCTGAACCGGAAGCGAAACCTGCAAACCAATTGATTGAGAAAAGTTGAAAAACCAGAGCGGTGTCAAAGCCGCCGTCCCGAGAGATGATTGAAATGACCGAACCACTTTTTAGTCGTAACCCCGAATTGTTCCACTCTGACGGCACCCCGAAGGCTCATGGCCTTTACGATCCTGCGAACGAGCATGATTCGTGCGGCGTCGGGTTTGTGGCTCACATCAAGGGCGAAAAATCACGTCAGATCGTGGATGACGCCCTGCGGATGCTGAAGCACATGGCTCATCGTGGTGCCTGCGGTTGCGAAGTCAATACGGGCGACGGCGCCGGGATTGTCACCGGGATTCCGCACGACTTCCTCGCCAAGGTCGCAAAAGCAGACCTGAACGTCACACTCCCGAAGCCGGGAACCTATGGTGTTGGCGTGGTCTTTCTGCCAACCGATGCTGACCAACGTAAGATCGCGAAAGAGACAGTCAACAAGCTGATCGCCGAACAGGGGCAGACATTGATCGGCTGGCGACCATTGCCGCATGATCCCGTCGGAGCCGACATCGGCCCGTCCGCTCGCGCCGCAATGCCCGCATTCGAACAACTGTTCGTTGCGTCACAACCGGGAATCGACCAGGACGCTTTCGATCGTCAGTTGTTCATCATTCGCAAGCGAGCCAGTCATGCGATCCGCGAAGGCCAACTGGCCCAGGCATTGCAGTTCTACATCTGCTCGCTGTCATCCAAAGTGCTGATTTACAAGGGGATGTTGACCTCGGAGCAGGTCATGCCATTCTTCAATGACCTGCAGGACCCCGATTACACATCGCACCTGGCGATGGTTCACAGCCGGTTCTCAACGAACACATTCCCAAGCTGGGATCGTGCCCATCCGCAGCGATTCATCGCTCATAACGGTGAAATCAACACGGTTCGCGGTAACGGCAACTGGATGTATGCTCGCCAGGGGGTCATGAAGAGTGACCTGTTCGGCGATGATCTGAAGAAGCTGTTCCCGCTGATCGAGCCATTTTGCTCGGACTCGGGCAACTTCGATAATGCTCTCGAAACGCTGGTGATGACCGGCCGAAGCCTTCCCGAAGCCGTCATGATGATGGTTCCCGAAGCATGGCAGAACCACGATTCGATGCCTGAAGACAAGCGAGCCTTCTACGAATACCATTCGGCCCTGCAAGAGCCTTGGGATGGCCCCGCATCGATTTCATTTACAGACGGTACCGTCATCGGTGCGACGCTTGACCGCAACGGCCTGCGTCCCAGTCGCTACTACGTCACGCACGATGATCGAGTGATCATGGCGAGCGAAGTCGGGGTGCTCGATGTTGATCCCGCTAACGTAAAGATCAAGGGACGATTGCAGCCTGGCAAGATGTTCCTGGTCGACTTCAAGCAGGGACGCATGATCCCTGACGAAGAATTGAAGAAGGACTTCGCCAATCGACGTCCGTACAAGCAATGGCTGCAAAACCAGCGTCTGCTGCTGAGCGAGCTTCCAGAAGTCGAAGCACCGGAACGAATGGTGAACAACGAACTGCTGCAGCACATGCAGTCGTTCGGGTACACCACTGAAACGTTGCAGTTCATGCTCGTTCCGATGATTACCACCAAGAAGGATCCGATCGGGTCCATGGGTGATGATACGGCTCTGGCCTGTATGAGTGATCAGCCACGCCTGGTCTATGATTACTTCAAGCAATTGTTTGCGCAGGTGACCAACCCGGCGATCGACAGTACGCGTGAAGAAGTCATCATGTCGCTGGAATGCTACATCGGTCCGGAAGGCAACCTTCTGGAATCGACCGAAGCTCAGTGTCATCGACTGGCCGTGCCTCATCCGATCCTGACAAATGAAGAACTGGCTGCGATCAAGCATTTGAACTATCGCGGCTGGAAGACGAAGACGATCGACATTACTTATCCGAAGTCGCAGGGACCTGCCGGACTGAAGTGGGCACTGGATCGCATTTGCGGTGAAGCGAGTCAGGCGATTGAAGAAGGCTACAGCCTGATCGTGTTGTCGGACCGACTGGCCGGGGCCAATCGTCTGCCAGTCAGTGCGCTGCTGGCCTCAGGCGCTGTTCATCATCACCTCGTTCGCAATGAAGAACGAACGCGGATCGGGATCGTTGTTGAAACCGGCGAAGCTCGAGAAGTTCATCACTTCTGTCTGCTGGCAGGCTTTGGTGCCGATGCGGTGAATCCGTACATGGCCTTCGAAGCTCTCTGGCAACTGCAGGATGATGGGGAACTGGCCGGCGATTGGACTCATGAACAGATCACTGCGGCGTATCGCAAGGCGACCAAGCAGGGGATTCTGAAAGTCATGGCCAAGATGGGGATTTCCACCCTGCAAAGCTACAAGGGTGCTCAGATCTTCGAAGCCGTCGGCCTCAGCGATGAAGTAATCAACAAGTGCTTCCGGGGAACAGCCAGCCGTATCAGCGGCGTTGGCTTCGACGTTCTCGGCGAAGAAGCCCTGCGTCGACACGAACTTGGATATCCGACCCGCGAAGCGAACAGGCTGCCCGTTCTGCCAAACTTCGGTCTCTTCTCCTGGCGATCTGCCGGTGAAAAGCACGCTTGGAATCCGCACAATATCGCGAATATCCAGCGAGCTGCCCGACAAGGCGATAAGCAGGCATACCGCGAATTCTCCAAGATGGTGAATGAACAGACCACGCGAGAATGTCACTTGCGCGGCATGCTGAAGTTCAAGGATGGTCAGACTCCAGTTCCCCTGGAGGAAGTGGAAACGGCCGCTTCCATCGTCAAACGATTCTGCACGGGGGCGATGAGCTACGGTTCGATTTCGGCCGAAGCTCACGAATCGCTGGCCATCGCCATGAACCGCATCGGTGGCAAGAGCAACACTGGTGAAGGGGGCGAAGACTACAAGCGATTCCAGCCACTGCCGAACGGTGATTCCAAGCGGTCAGCAATCAAGCAGGTGGCATCAGGACGGTTTGGTGTCACGAGCTGGTACCTGACCAATGCCGATGAGCTGCAGATCAAGGTGTCACAGGGAGCCAAGCCTGGTGAAGGGGGCGAACTTCCCGGCCACAAGGTCGACAAGATCATCGCTGCGACACGGCATTCAACGCCTGGTGTCGGTCTGATCAGTCCTCCGCCACATCACGACATCTATTCGATCGAAGACCTCGCTCAATTGATCTTCGACCTGAAGAACTCGAACCCATCAGCACGCGTCAGCGTGAAGCTGGTTTCGGAAGTCGGCGTGGGAACCGTTGCTGCCGGGGTGGCCAAGGGGCATGCGGACAAGATCCTGATCTCGGGTGATTCGGGCGGGACAGGTGCATCGCCGCTGACGAGTATCAAGCACGCCGGGATGCCTTGGGAACTCGGTATCGCCGAAACTCATCAGACTCTCGTTTTGAACGACCTGCGTAGCCGGGTTCGCCTGGAAACCGATGGCCAGTTGAAGACCGGTCGCGATGTCGTGATCGCCTGTCTGCTGGGTGCCGAAGAGTTCGGGTTTGCGACCGCACCGCTGATCGTGCTTGGCTGCATCATGATGCGCAAGTGCCATCTGAATACCTGTCCTGTCGGCATTGCCACTCAGGACCCGCAATTGCGAAAGATGTTCAGTGGCCAGCCGGAACATGTCATCAACTACCTGTTCATGGTGGCAGAAGAAGCTCGCGAGATCATGGCATCGATCGGCTTCCGCACGATCAATGAAATGGTGGGACGGTGTGACGTTCTGGAATACGACAAGACGGTCTCTCACTGGAAGCTGAAGCATCTGGACCTGTCGCGCATCCTGACCCCTGCGGTCAAACCACATGCCAACGTTCAGACCTATTGCACGATCTCTCAGCAGCACGGCATCGAGTATCAGCTCGACAACGAACTGATCCGCGAAGCGAAGGGTGCCCTGGAGACAGGCAAGGGAGTTCGTCTGAATATCGAAGTCCAGAACATCGACCGTGCCCTGGGAACAATCCTCAGTCACGAAGTTTCGAAGAAGTGGGGTGAAAAGGGCCTGCCCGACGACACCGTTCACATCCGTTGCAAGGGTTCGGCAGGGCAAAGCCTGGGAGCCTGGCTGGCTCACGGTGTGACTCTGGAAGTTGAAGGGGACGCCAACGACTACGTCGGCAAGGGCTTGTCGGGCGGTCGCATCGTGGTCTATCCACCAGCAGCTTCGACGTTCAAGCCGGAAGAAAACATCCTGATCGGAAACGTCGCCCTGTATGGTGCGACCGAAGGGGAAGCATTCTTCCGAGGTCGAGCGGCCGAACGATTCTGCGTGCGAAACTCTGGAGCTTCTTGCGTTGTGGAAGGGGTCGGCGATCACGGTCTGGAATACATGACCGGTGGTTGTGCCGTCATCCTGGGCCCCACGGGTCGCAACTTTGCTGCAGGGATGTCTGGAGGTTTCGCCTTCGTTTACGACAAGGACGACGCACTGCTGGGCAACTGCAACCTGGAAATGGTCGAACTCGAAAAAGTGGTCGCACCGGAAGACATTTCCATGCTGAAGGATCTGCTGGCAAAGCACCACAAGTACACCGGTTCGACGGTTGCATCGTCAATCCTGCAGGGATGGGACGACGAACTGCCACGCTTCGTGAAGGTCATGCCAATCGACTACAAGCGAGCCTTGGCTGAACAGAAATTGCAGACGGCCAAGAGCTGAAAAGTTGTGGCTGATCAACCTTGATGTGCATCGCAGCGTATTAAAGTTTTCAAAATTTGTGATTCATTCTAGCTGGTAACGACATGGGCAAGCCGACTGGTTTTAAAGAGTTTCAGCGTCAGGTTCCAAACGATCGGGATGCAAAGTTGCGAATCCTGGATTGGAACGAGTTTCATGAGCATATGCCGGAAGCGCAGCTCAAGACTCAGGGGGCTCGCTGCATGGATTGCGGTGTGCCATTCTGTCACACCGGGTCCTTGATGGCCGGGATGGCTGCAGGCTGTCCCGTCAATAACCTGATTCCCGAATGGAATGATCTGGTCTATCGTGGCAACTGGCGCGAAGCCCTCGATCGACTACACAAGACGAACAACTTCCCGGAATTCACCGGGCGAGTCTGTCCGGCTCCGTGTGAAGGATCGTGCGTTCTCGGGATCACCAATCCCCCGGTCACGATCAAGAACATCGAATGCTCGATCATCGACCACGGATTCGACAAGGGCTGGGTCCAGCCGAATCCTCCTGCCAAACGAACGGGCAAGCGAGTCGCCGTTGTCGGAAGTGGCCCGGCTGGTCTGGCTGCTGCGGCTCAGTTGAACAGCGTCGGACATGAAGTCACTGTCTTCGAACGAGCAGACCGGATCGGCGGATTGCTGATGTACGGCATTCCGAACATGAAGCTGGAAAAGCACATCGTCCAGCGCCGGGTGGACCTGCTCGCCGCGGAAGGTGTCCAGTTCCGGACCAACACTGAAATCGGTCGCGACATCAGTTCGATGGACCTGCGAGAACAGTTCGATGCGATCGTGCTGGCCACCGGGGCCACAAAGCCGCGCGACCTGCCGATTCCAGGTCGTCAGTTCAAGGGAATCCACATGGCGATGGAATTCCTGCATGGGAATACCAAGAGCCTGCTCGATTCGCAGTTGTCCGATGGCAAATTCATCAACGCGAAGGATAAGCACGTCGTTGTAATCGGTGGTGGTGATACCGGTAATGACTGCATCGGAACGTCGATGCGCCATGGATGCAAGAGCGTCGTCAATCTGGAAATCGTTCCTCAACCTCCAGACACGCGCGCTGGTAACAACCCCTGGCCGCAGTGGCCACGTATTTTCCGAGTCGACTATGGTCATGCCGAAGTGGCTGCGGTCTTCGGTGAAGATCCACGTCTGTTCAGCACAACAACCGTGGAGTTCCTCGGGAACGACAAAGGTGAACTGCGAGCCCTGCGGATTGCCAAGGCTGAGGCTGCTCCGCCGTTCAAAGTGATCCCCGGATCCGAGCGAGAGATCCCTGCCGATCTCGTTTTCCTGGCGCTTGGGTTCCTCGGCCCCGAGTCACCTGTCGCGGATCAGTTGGGGGTCAAGCTGGATGGGCGATCCAATTACGAAGCTGCTCACGGACAGTTCAACACGAACGTCCCTGGGGTCTTCGCGGCTGGCGACTGCCGACGAGGTCAAAGTCTGATCGTCTGGGCGATCAACGAAGGCCGCGGAGCCGCTCGCGAATGTGATCGATACCTGATGGGGAAATCCGACCTGCCATAACAAGGGCGCAGCCCTTGACCCGGTTCGAGCTGTCGCTCGGAAATTGTCAATGCCGCTCCCGTTGGTCGCTGGTCGGCGAGAGCAAATCGCGATTGTCGGCGTCTGCCGACACTGGCATGCATCAATGATGCTGGACTTCTGAATCGTGTGATCCGGGCGATTCCCAGGTTCGCACACGACAATGATCTGTCACTGAGAAACGAGACTGAGTAACAACATGCGTATCGCTCTGGGTTGTGATCACGGCGGTTTCCCATTGAAGCAGCGGGTCGCGTCTGTCATTCAGGCGGCTGGCCACACGGTCGTCAATTGCGGTACCGATTCCGATTGCTCGGTCGACTATCCCGACTACGCTTTGCGAGTCGGTCAGGCGATCGTATCGGGCGAAGCGGATCGCGGCATTCTGCTCTGCGGCAGCGGCGTCGGCATCAGTGTCGCCGCCAACAAGATCCCAGGCATCCGCGCCGGCGTCTGTCATGACATTTATTCAGCCCATCAGGGTGTCGAGCACGACGATATGAACGTCCTGTGCCTGGGAGCACGCATTGTCGGTGAAGAAGTCGCCGTAGAACTGGTCCGCGCCTTCATCAATGCCCAGTTCACACAGGAAGAACGCCACCTGCGACGTCTGAACAAAGTTCTGCAAATCGAACGGGATGCTGTGTCAGGGACGTTGTTTCGCTGAGACCATCGGTGGCGTAGTCAAAGTCATCTCGTGGATCTTGTTTCCGGGGCTTTGCCCCCTATGAGCCTTCTGGATGCGTTCTTGAGAGGTAACCTGTTACGGCAAGCTTCTGAGGAACATCACGTCGATCCCAATGCCAAATCGCCTCGAAGCAAGACACGGACGTGGGATCGCTGAAGCGTGAGGGTGAGGCACTTGAAGTGGAAGCCTTGCTTGAGTTTCAGACCGAACTCTCACGAGTTCGGCTACGTCGCCCACAACGCGACCCGCACAGGGATTGTTGATGTACCCGGAGCGGCTTAGCTGTTGCCTGTAAACCAGTTCCGTCAAATCTGCCGGTATTCGGTATTGCTGTGATTCCGCTCCTTCCGGTAGAACTCCCTTGGATGTTAGCCGGGGCTGATCGGAATCGCCCGGCAAACTGAATCGTTCAAGGGGGCACGGACGCCATGTTTGCAGGCCGACTTACGGACCGTATCTATTCCATCGGATCCCAATTCTGGAGCCGATTCCCGGGACTTCCCTTCTGCTGGGGAGCCTTAATCGGCCTGCTTGCGGTTTCGTTGTCTCTGTCATGGACACTGACGTGGAGTGATGACCGTGCACTGGCGAGTGCTGCGGTTGTGATGTTTGCCTGCGGTGTGGTGGGAGGAACTCGCGTTTCTCTGTCGCGATTCTTCAGTCTGTCCGAACTGGCTGTGATGGCCTGTACCTGGACATTACTGCAGCCCTGGCTGAATCCGCTGCTGGAAAGTCTGCTCTGGTATCTTCCGAGCTCCGTGCTTTCCACCGAACTCCTTCGGTTCGGAATGGGTTTGATCCTGGCCGCGCCGACATGGCTGCTGGCTGGCTGGCTGTGCGCCAGCGTGGTCTCGGATGTCTCTACTCGATCACACAGCGAATCTTCTCTCGCCGCGATTTCGGCGGGTGTGGTACTCGGATTATTTGCGACAACCTTTGTGATGGCTCCCTGGATCGGGGCATGGACCTGTGTTGCAGTTGCTGCCGTCCTGTCAATTGCTGCAAGATTTCTGCCTGCTTCCAGTGCGACTGAGGCTGCGTCAATCAGCCAGGAACCCGCAACGAACACGGTCAACGTGGATGAAACAGCCGCCATCAAGTCGCCTGGCAATATGATATTTGTGATCGGTCAATCGGTCGCAGCTCTGGCACTCGGTGGATTGATTGCTGTGATCTTGCGACTCATGTCGCAACTGATGCCCGACACGGTCCAGGTGACGTTTGCTGAATGGGGCGGGCTTGTGGCAGGGATCGGGCTTGGGCAATGGGTAAGAAACAATCGCAGCCGCCTGCAAGCACGTTCGGCATCTCTCTGGATTATCCCCGCATGCTCTTCAGCTTTGCTGTTGGCCGCGATGCCAGTCATCGTCGGGATGACACTCAACGCGACGACCACGCTGACATCGGTCTTCCTCCAAATGACATTCCGCTCAATCCTGCTGATCCTCGCGACGGCTCCGCTGGGATTCGGATTATCCGGATTGATTCCCGTCAGCAAGACGACATCAGAAAATCACCAGAAGAATGTCGCTGGCTGGTGGCTGCTGCCTCTACTGGTTGCGGCGGGATTTGTCACCGCACAACTGGGCTTTGAATCCTTCGGATTCGTCTCGCTTCTGACTCTCTGTACGTTGGTACTTGTTGCTACTGGAATCGTGACTCTGTTTGCGACGCGTCATGAAGGGCTGTCTCGCTGGGGGATGATTGGCGTCTCGTGCTGTTCGGCGTTCGGACTATCCGTCCCGCTCTGGCAAGCCAACCATAACCCCGTCATCACGGCCAAGCTGTTGTTTTCGACACCATCGTTCGTTGCGCATCGGGCTGGCTGGGAATCTCGGTTGCTTCCCATGCTTGATGATGCCCGCGCGATCGATGTGCGAGAAGGAGTTCGAGGTCCCTTGACTGTCTGGCGGTCACACGGTCTTGAACTGCATCTCCGCGAATCAGGTATTCCGAAATCGGTCGTAACCGCGAATCCGGAGACTCATCCGCAGTTTGCTCCCGAAGTCCTGCAGGCGGTTTTCCCGCTGGTTCTGTCGCAGAATCCTAATCGAGTCCTGATTCTTGGTGCTTCGAGCGGTGTACCTCTGGCGACCTGTCTGAAGTTCCCTGTTCAGGACGTGACCTGCATGGAAAACGATGGACCGCTGGTACAGGTCATCCGTGGACCGATCGCACGTGAAACAGGACACGATCCGTTTCAGGACGAGCGAGTTCTACTGGTCACGATTCCGCCCACCATTGCTGTCATGTCGATGACAGAAACGTTTGACGTGATCCTTAGTTCTCCCCCGGCTTCATCCATTGTTGCGGGCGGTGCCATGTTTACTGCGAATCACTATCGAAATATCGCTCGCGTCATGGCTCCTGAAGGGATCTTCTGCCAGCGGTTCCCGTGTGTCGACTATGGGATTGATCCGATGCGGATCGTCGTTCAGTCGATGCGGCAGGCGTTCACGGAGGTGATTGCGATTGAGTCGTCGGCAGGTGAATTTCTGTTGCTCGGTACAAATACCGCCGGAACGTTTGTCGCCGGTGATCTGCCAACGCGATTGCAGGGCAACCACGTCCGAAAGGTTCTCGCCAACAGCGGACTCGATTGGTCCGCGTTGTTGAATTATCCCGCTTATGACGACGCAGCACTGGGGGAAATCTGTGCTTCCGGGCGAGCCTGGACCAACGCCCCTTCAAACGGAATCCTTGCATTGCGAGCCCCCGTTGAGCTGATGCGATGGGGAGCGAAGTTGAATGAACTGCATCAGGTCCTCGATGCACGCCGAACGAGTCAAGCTCCCTACCTGAACAAAGAACTGGAAGCCAAGGTTGCCCAGGAAGGAGTTCACCTGTCTCGAAAGTCACGGTTGCTTGAATGGATGGATGACCGCTACGTGTCGCCCGACCTGCTGCGACGGCTGGCAGAACTGGTGACGCAGCAGAAAGTTGTTCGGGAAAATCCCGATGGCGAATTCTATTCGTGGGGATATCGCACGGCTTTGCGTGAGCAATTGCAAAGTAAACGTGCTTCGGGAGTCCAGAAGGCGAGTCACTCGATGACGGCTGAAGCCGTTCATCCAGAAGACCAGCGGCGACAGGAATATTTCGTGGCACTCGGTCAGGCCGCGAGCAATCCAACGACCGAACGCATCGCAACCGTGACAGCGTTCCTGAAGCCATTCGACCCCATGGTCAGTTACTTCGCCCACCTGGAAATTGCCGACCTGTATGCCAAGGGGAAGAGCGATCCCGCCGCCGAATTGACTCACCGTCTTCACTCGGTTTACTTCTCGCCCGTGGCTGACGGTTCTACGCGAAACATTGTCACGACGCTGGAGTTAATCATTCAGCATCCCGAGGTCATTCCAGATGCTGCTCAACGCTTTGATATTCTGAACGGCCTGCTTCAGACCCTGAGAACTCATTGGGAAACTCGCCAGTCGTTCGCGGTAAAGTCACCTCGTCGTCGACTCGCTGAAATCGAGCGTAGCCTGGTCGCCATCGACAAGACCGTGGAAGTCATGTCCGGGATTTGTCGTGAAGCGGGAATCTCGACAGAAGAGATGGACCAGCGGAAGCTGGTTATTGATCGCCTGCTCACACGTCCGCTGCATGCCTACCGTGGACAGTTGCAGCAGTTGGCGGCGAAAAACGAAAGCCGCACGCGAGCCATCATGGATGGCGAAAATCCTCAGCCGCAGAAATAGGAACTGCTTGGGATTGCGTCCTGTTCAAGCGTGGCAAAAACGCCAGGAGGATGGAACACGTTTGTGCCATCCTCCGGTGCTGCTGAATTTCTTGATGACAGACGCCCATCCTTAGTTAGTACGGGACGCCACACTGAAACGGAATACGATTTAAGAGGCCTGACGCATGCGCAGTGTCGGCTTTTCCAGCGTGACGACGGTATTGGGCGGAACGCTTTCATAAACCGAGGCACTCGCACCGATCACCGAGTTTCGGCCGATGGTGGTCGTTCCACCCAGGACTGTCGCGTTGGCGTAAATCACGACGTTTTCTTCGATCGTCGGATGACGTTTGGAATTGCGGACCAGGTTTCCTTCATTGTCCTTGGCAAAACTGAGAGCCCCCAGTGTCACCCCCTGATAGATTTTGACACCGGCCGCGATTTCGGTTGTCGCACCGATCACAACTCCGGTTCCGTGATCGATGAAGAACGAGGGACCGATCCGCGCACCGGGGTGGATATCAATCCCCGTCTTGCTGTGTGACCATTCGGACAACATTCGCGGTACCAGCGGGACATCCAGTTTGTGGAGTTCGTGGGCCAGGCGATAGATGGTGATCGCTTCCAGTCCCGGGTAGCAGAAGATGATTTCATCTAGACTGCCTGCAGCGGGGTCGCCATCGAATGCCGCCTGCACATCGGTCGCCAGCAGATGGCGGACATCGGGAATTCGCTGCAGAAACCGGATCGCCTTCTCCTGACCGACCGCTTCAAAGTCGGGCTGGATTTCGCCACAGGCTAATTGATTCTTGCGACGGAAGTCGTGTCTGAGTGCACGGGCAATCTGTTGAGTCAACCGGTCGTGCAAACCATCGATCAGATCGCCGACGTGGTACGTCACGTTGCCGAAATGCAGATTCTGCCGCTTCCGATAGCCGGGATAGAGAATCTCTTTGAGGGACTCAGCGATCTCGATCACAGCATCGACACTGGGCAATGGACAGTGGCCGAGATGATTGATCGTTCCGATTTCATGATAGGTATCAACAATCCGATCGGTCAGATCAGGAAGCAAGTCCTTCAATCGAATGTCTGTCGCCATTTGCCCACCTTCCACGAAACCGTCTGCGAAAACGATGCATCCTTGGAATCGTCCTCACAATCCTTCTGACTACATTGATTCCGACAATCCCCTTCCAGTGTCGGTTCGGAGAACCCGTCAGGGTTTACCTGATCGCTAGATTCTAACACGTCCAGTCCGCTTGGCACGGTTCGAAGTCCTCGATCGCCTCCACGTTTTTGTGAAACAGGGGAACTTCGCTGAATTTTCCGCTCGGCTCAGGGAACTTGAATTTGTGAGTCCGATCAGACGATGAGGTTCTGGATGCGTTAGTTCCGCGGCCACATCGAAGGTCAGGATGGATGACGTTTCGTGCCCTGTTCGTAGATGCGTTTGTCCCACCGGAATCGTCCGAACCTCACTACTGGTTTGAGACGCGGCGTCCGTTCTGTAACCTCGTATTTCTTCTGCCCTTACTGCTGATTTACGAGTTTGGTGTACTGGCCATTGGTGGGGCAGACTCCGAGACGTTTCGAAATGGTGCTGATGCGTGGATGCGTCAGTTTCTGTTGCGTCTGGGGATCGATCTGTTGTGGCTGCTGCCGGTTTCTCTGATCGGGGCACTCGTCTTCTGGCAGTGGGCCAGTCGCCAGCCATGGCGAACGTCTTGGGATACTCTGGGCGGAATGATTGCCGAGAGCCTGCTGTTTGCTTTCGCCCTGATTATTGTCGGTCAGGCCGTTGATTCCTGTTTTCGCCAGCCGCAGACCAATCTGCTGCAGATGGAAGGATCTCGCTGGGCTCATAGCCTGCTGATTCGGTCCGTGACTTTTCTCGGGGCGGGGATCTATGAAGAATTCCTGTTTCGACTCTGTCTGATCCCGGTGACCTATGCCGCATTGCGGGCGTTGCTCGTCCCGCACCTCTGGTCCGTCGGGGCAACGATTGTGCTGACGAGTCTTGTCTTTTCGCTCGCACACTATCTGGGAGCACCTGATCAGGACTACTCCTTGACGGTTTTGACAGATGCGGTCGTGCGGGTGCAGTCGACAAAGGCCCTGTGGTTCGGGTTCATCTTCCGAACACTCGCCGGAATGTTCTTCGCAGGACTCTTCTTCCTGCGTGGTTTCGGCATCACCGTTGGAGCTCATGCGGCCTACGATGTCATCGTCGGTGCCGTGCTGATTTCGGAGCTGTAATCAACGCAGGCACTACGCGGCCCGGCGCTGAAAGCTCATTTCCGTCATGCAGCATGTGGAACTGGTCAACAGCCCTCGCTGAGCGTGTTCGCACCATTCGGCCATCGACAGTTGTTCTGCAGGAACCTTCAAAGAGACTGTCAGGAATGGCTCTGGGCGAATCCCTCGAACCATCCACTGATACATCTCGCGACTGAACAGTGGCGTCGGGTATTCGATCGTTTCCAGTTTTCCTGGAAAACAGGCCAGGTGCCGAGTCCAGCAGGCCACATCGTGGTGACCGAGCGTTCCCGGTTCACGAACGATGACCAGTTCTCCCTCGGGTTTCAGTTGTGCCAGCAACTCTGCCGTTGCGACACGAGCTCTCAGGGAAAGCAGGTTCTCGCGGTGCATGTTGACGTCGTCTGCGATGATCAGATCGTACGGAGCACCAAGATTGTCGGAGCCATCGAGCTTCGCGAAATGAATTTCGAATCGAGCCCCCGAATGCTGCCGGGCACTCAATCGTTCCATGGAATCATCGATCGCTTCGACGTCGAAGCCGAGTTCATCGAGCCATTCCGCCATTTCGCCGCAATGATCACCCGCAACCAGCACATGCTGGCCAATCGTGTGATTTCCACCGACCAGGACGCGACGCAGCAGCCGTGCCGGGAGTGGAGGTTGCGTGACAGAAATGTGACTCAGGCCATCCGACGGAAAGGGTCGAAGCATTTGATGTCTCCAGAGACCGGGCGGAATGGCTTTTCAAAACGGAACAAGAGGTGAGCCGCGCATCGGGTTTCTACGCCGATTGAAGCGGTGGGTCAAGATGATTCTTTGCAAATCCTTCATTCACAACCTCCCCTCAGAATACGACTTCGGACATTTTGATCCGACATCAAGACTTCAGGTCTTAGGCGGAGATTCATGCCTGATCCTCACAGCGATCAAATCGTCGACCGCCGGGTGAAAATGGACGCATCTCATTTTTGATAAGGGACTTGCAGATACTATCGGGGACTTACCAAGTCATGTGGTTTGCCAGTTGAACACCTCACCACGCCAAGTTGTGATAACTCGTTGATAGCAGAGAAGATGGCGTCGCGTATGGCTTTCAACGTGTCCGCCAAAGGGATTCAAGTCAGCGTCCGTGACTTTCGATCATGTGGAGATGACGCCGTGTGACCGAATTCTGCAAATCCGTTTCCATCAACGCCCATGAGTACTTCACGAACAGCATCGCCCCGATCAGCACCCGAGACGATCTCGGGCCTGGTTGTGTCATTGCTTTTCTGGGTTTCGTTACTGAGTGCTGCCTTTCTATTTGCAGCCGTCAGTCTGTCACCCAAGATGCTGGAAACGATGCGTCTGCAGGACGACTACGACGCAACTCAATTCCGACTCGTTCAGGTTGAACAACAGAACGAACAGCTTCAACGAGTTGTCGATGCCATCCGCCAGGATCCCGATTTTGCGACCGAGATGACTCGGATTGAGTTCGATGCAGTTCGGAAGGGTGAGGAAATCATCCCTGTTGATCCCGAACTGCGCCTTTCTCCGCGCGATCTAACCCAGATGCGGACTCCTGCACTTATTCCGCGTGCCTGGTATCGCCCGTTGCTCGTCCCGTTTGCAGAAAACGACTCGTTGCGTCTCAGTCTGCTGGGAACAGCAGCGGTGCTTGTGATCGTCTCGTTCACCTGGATGCAGCCATCGACAGCACGACAGATTGCCCGCCCCGTCGGAGCGTGCCAGTCTTTCTTTCAGGCAGTCCGCGCCCGGTACTTCCGAGCGGGGGTTAAGACTCCGGGTCAACAGGGATAAGTTCGTAGATGTCCAATTGGCTCGTTTCATCACTGGTCACCCACGCCCAGCGGAACTTGGTCAATGGATGCTGCCAGACGTCATCGCGCGTTGCAAACGAACGCTTCACGACGAGATACTTCAGCGGGAACTGATTCAGATCTTTCAGAGCGGGGCTGTCCCACGGGTACATCTTGAGTTGTGGTTCGGCTGCTGTTGTCCCTTCAGGGCGATAAAACTGAGTCAGTTTTTCCTTGAGATCGACAAACGGCTTCGGGAAAAAGCCCGAATACCCGTTGATCAATGGTCGACGATGAAGTGTTCCCCAGTACATCCAGACGGTGGTCTCTTCATAATCCCGGACGTTGTAGCCAGTGGGAAACGGAAGGCAGACGACCGCATCATCAGGGGCCGAGTTCTCTCGCAGCCAGTGCACCCACGCGGGAACGCCTGCTGTCGACGGGATTGAATAAATCGATTGCCGCGGTGGCCAGACTTCAATTGTCACCAGCAAGCTTACGACAACCAGTGGTCCCCACTGAATCCAGCGCATGATCTTGGGGTGAATCCATGGTTCGGGAGGGAGCAACAGCGCTGGATGAATCGGCGGGGGCGCTGTTTCGGAAATATCTATCTCGGTCGGAGTGACCTTGTGTTCGTGCACTTCAGGATCGGCAGGAGATCGCCTCCATCGCAATGGATTCAGCAGGTCCAGGAATTCGACGGATAACCAGGCGACTGCCAGTTGCACGAACATGGCAAACCGAAACGGGCTGCGAATCAGTGCGAAGCCGGGAACATACTGCTGCAGCATTTCGAAAGGACTCGTTCCTCCCAAAACTGGCATCCAGGAAACGAACCAGACCGTGGGCCCCAACGACAATCCAAACGCGATCAGTCCGAATGTGACTGCAAACAGTCCCCAGCGGATTCTTCGTCCCAGGAACGCCGACAGCAGCCCGATGGGGACAAGCAACAGGCGGATATTTCCGCTCCCCAGTGGCCAGATGTCGCGGCGCGCTTCTTCCGGAAAATCCCACTTTGGAAAATAAGTCCAGTCGGACTGACGAACGTCGTTTGTATCGACAACAACCTGATCTGTTGAAGGCTCGGTCGTTGGAGGTGCAGTTTGTGGCGTTGCTTTCCTGACATCGCCTGATGTTGGCAGCGTTGCTCGAAAGGTCGTCGTGCGTGGCGCATCCAGATAATCTCGTTGATGTGCAGAGAGATCTCGAATCCAGCTTTGGTCACGAGACCACTGATGCTTTCCTGCCAGCGATTTCTGCACATAGACCAGTGGCCCCAGGATCGAAACTGAGACCAGAGCAGCAACGCCGATTGACAGCCAGAATCGCCATCGAAGCAAGCTCGCGTTCCACAGCCATAGAGAACTGGGGACCAGCAACAACGTCAAGAACATCCCCCAGTAATTGCAAAGCAGGTAGGTCACACAGAATGCACCTCCCAGCTTCAGCCCATTGCAAAGAGGCCACATTGCTGTGCGACGATTTGTTTCAGCCGTTGATTCCGTAGATGCGGAATGCTCAAACACCAGCATCAACGCATGGATCGTCCAGACGATTCCGAACAGCGTCGTCAATTGAACAACGCCAGACTGCCACCAGACAAACGGCAGCATCTGGCAGATCAGGCCTCCACAGAAGGCCAGAAACGGATGATGTCCGACTCGCAGCAGAAGTCGCCGGCTGCTGTATCCGTTCAAAGACAGGATCAACCAGAAATAGACGTTGTAGGCGAAGATCTTGTTGCCCGTCAGCCAGATAATGGGAGCCACAACCACCATCAATGGCTGTGCTTCTGAGAAGGCAAACGTTCCCTCGGTCGGGTGAAAGATTGGCGCATTCCAATAGCCAGCAAACCCTGCGGCAAGCCGATCGGAATTCCACCACATCGTCCACACGTTCAGCAGTGGAACGGTGGATTCGGCTTCAAATCCCAGCGAAATCGCGGAGCCCGGCTGCAAAGCTAATGGCCACGACGCAAAGAGAGCTATTGCCAGGTATAACCCCCACCAGCACCATTCGCGCCGCCATGTAGAACGCCAATCAACACTGGATGAATCGCAGCCCGACATTTCATCACCAGGTTACAGGCTTTGTCGACCTTCCAACGTTGTACAGACGTTGCTGCAACTTACTGCCGCGTGATAAATCGAGAATCACTGTGGCTCGAGAACAATCTTACCCCGCAGAGTTCCCTGCTTGTTCAGCGTGTTGTCCTCTTGAAGCTTATGTGCCAGAGCAGCTTCGCTCAGTGGCATCACTTTACCGATCTGAGGCCGCCAGCGATTCATTTCATACAAGGCATTCAACGCTTCGCCTGCAGCCCGCTGTTCTTCGGGAGTTCCATTGAACATCGCAAAGCCGATCAATCGCAGATCCTTCACGTAGAAGGGCCCAACCGGCAGTTCAGGTCGTGCCTGGCGCCCCGCCATCAGAACGATACGTCCACGTGGTGCCATCAGGCTGATGGTTCGATCGAGGGTCGGTTCGCGCTGAGTTTCAATCCAGAGCTGGATGCCTCCATGCGGCAGGCTGAATGCTCGTAACTGGTCATCGAGGTTCGGTGCGCGATAGTCGAGCGCAAGGTCGGCTCCCAGCTTCTTGCACATTGCCAGGCTTTCGTCACTGCCACCTGTTGTGACAACGAATGCCCCGGTGGCCTTGGCCAACTGAACGACGCACGACCCGACTCCACCAGCCCCTCCGTTGACGAAGACAACTTCGCCAGGATGCAGATCGGCGTGTTGAAAAAGTCCCATATGAGCCGTCAGTCCGACAAGAGCACCTGCCGCCGCTTCGGCGTCGCTCATCGTCTTTGGGGTACGATAGAGCCATCGTTCATCGACAGCAGCAAAATCGGCAAATGTTCCCTGGCGTCCGAACAGCCCCTGATTGCTTCCCCAGACCCGGTCACCGATCGCGAACCGCTTCACTTCGGTTCCAACCTTGACCACGGTTCCTGCGAGATCGCAACCAATGATGTACGGAAAGCGACTGGCCATCGCGACCGCACCGGCCCGGATGTAGGTGTCAATCGGATTGACCGAGACCGCACCAACCTCGACCAATACTTCGTTAGCGCGAGGTTCCGGGGTTGGCAATTCTCCGTATTCAATGACAGATGCCGAACCCGTTTCGCGAATAAATGCCGCCTTCATACTGCTAACTCCGACTTACCCGCGGAAAACCGCGGAATGCTCGCCTGGAAAAAACCTCGGGAATTGTATCGGGGATTCATGTTCGTCGAAACTGACCCCGAAATTCCATCGACGCCGCGATAGGAAGCAGGATTATGACAACGCTCTTTGCTGATGTGACGCCAGCTTCTTGAATTCGCGAACGTCGGCTGCGTTTGCGGTTCGGGTTTCCGATGGACATTTGAACGAAATCTCACCGCAATCGTTATAGATTTCGCCATGGGCGGGCGGGGATACTACGTACCCGCTTTAACTGTAGCCAACCTTCTCACGGCAGATT
>CAXBSB010000007.1:0-66076 GCA_963977965.1 uncultured Schlesneria sp. | reverse complement strand
GGAATATGATTCAGACATCTTCTATCGTCCTGCCCCCCATCGTTCTGCCCAAGTCTTGCTTTCATAGACAGAATCAGATTCGCAAAGCGATTGGTATTGCGAAAATGTCTGACGATGAATGGCCTTTGAGCTGTTGGTTCTGAGTCCCTTTTTGATTTCAGCAGGGATACTTTGCGCGAACAGCCGTACCAGATTCTTCAGTCCAACCAGCGCGAGATGAATGGAATCGAATCTTGAGCCTGCTCGAACCAGTTTCGCAGTAACGATGCCTTGGATTTCAGCACCCCTCCTTCGCGATGCGTGCTTTCGGTGAATTCGATTGACATGCGATTTCCCCAGGCTCGTGCATTTGTTTCGCACCAGGTACTTTTCCCTTCTGGAGTCACAAAGGCGACCCGAAAAAGGCGCCAACGAGAAACGCTGAATCTTCGCCTGGTTCTCTCATTCGGCTCAAGGATGTAGTCACGCAGGACATCGGAATCCACCGTATGGACGTACTCAAAACCGTAGGGTTCCATTTTTTCGTTGGCAATCTTGTTACCGATGAACACCTCTTCAACGGTGACAGGTAACGCCGTTTCATTGACGAGAATGACGTCGTTTGTTGTCTGTTCGAGGATTACAAAACAGAGAGCAAGAACCAGTAGCGACGCAATTCCCAACCAGATCCACGTACAGCGCAAATGTAAGAATGCAGAAGCGTATTGTGCAAATGCCTCACGCCAACCTTTGAAGACCTCGCCCATTGCATCCCTTCCTGCAAATTAATTAACACGATTTCATCATATCGCAGGGAGTGCTGGCAGGCGCGATGGATCATTCATTTCGGCAAGACGGAAGAGATCTGAGACACGGCCCCCACTCCATTAAACGAAGGCATCCCTCCTCTTGACAGCCAACTTCGTACCGGGGCAGAATTTGCAGGGGTCATAGACAGATTTGCATGTGCTGAAATCCAGAATCTGAATTCTGTCTATCTACTCAGTCAGCCATCATGAAGACGCCGAACAAAAGCCCCGCAGAGAAGATGCGCGAGTTGCGTACTGGATGGCTTTCCATAATTCCTGAGCCGGGGAGTTACTCCGACGATGATGAGGTGGTCGCCGTGGTGATGGACTGGCCGCTTGGAGAGCAGATTGTGACGGTGCTTTCGTCCTCGGGCGGAGACGCGAGTCTTTATACGACTTCGACTTTTGGCATCATTGGTGGCATTGGACATGAAAACGTTCGCGGGGCCGCTGTTGAGTTCGTTGGTTGTGCTCAGCATTTTCTGAGCATCACCCGCCCAACGACCACTTACCCGTATCCCGATAGCCAGACGCTACGATTGTACATGGTCACGGCGTCGGGCGTTCGCACGGTTTCTTTTCCCATGAGCGAGATTGAGCAGTCTGATTCCCCGGCACAAGTCCTGTTCGCTTATGGGCAACAGGTCGTCACAGAGTTGCGACTCATCACACCAAACCAGCAATGACGATGCTGGCAGCGAACTCAGGGTCCTGGCAGTCCGCGTCAACGAACATCGACATTCCAACTCAGAACGGACCCGTCGTGACATGGGTGTGACAATCAACACATTGCACCGCATGAGGGTTACCATGATCGCCATTTCGGCACTGTGACGCGCAATGGCAACACCTGCGATGCGGTGTTGGTTGGGACATTCGACAAATTGCAGGAATTGTTAAACACCGAAACCACGGCGGAATACGAACTCAACGAGGTCATTACCGTCACCATTAATCTCCCGAAAGATGAAACTGTTTCAGGGATTTATGCGTTGGCCGATGGTCAGGTGGCCATTGATGGCACGGTCGACAATGAAACCCAGATCGATGAGATTGTCAGCCTGTTTGATGTCGACATCGGAAACGGTTCAGACAAACTGACGGTATCAACGGAAGATATTCAATTTCGTCCTGAAATTGGAACTCGAATCAGAATTATCGGCAAGGGGCTACACATTTACCCAATATTCACTTAACAGCATGGCCGCATACCAGGTCGGTCACCCAAGGGGGGTTGAGCGATTTGCGTGACCCGAGCACGGCATTCGAAAGCAGAGATCGTCATGTTTAGCTGGTTCAAATTCAGGCAACCAAAGGTCGGATTGGAGTCCACTCAGAAGTCCGAGAAGCCGAACGAATCTCCGAAGTCGATTCAGATCCGGACCGACCGTCAGGCACAAGCGATGCTCGCAGAGTATCGCGCCCGCTTCTCCGCTTCACCCGTCGGTGTCTGGGTTGATTCTGTCGACGAATACTTTGGAATAGGTTTCGGTGGTTGTACGGGGAATACTTCCAGAGCAGTCTTTACGAACGACGGTAACGGACAATGCAGCGGCCGAGATGAGACCGTGATTTTCGTCTGGAAGTCCGTTAGTGATCGAGTCATCGACGTACGCTGTGTCGGACGGATACCTCCATCTGAAGGTTACACGGACGAAGAACTCGAAGAAGAACGTCAGTGGAATCGAATCGCGTATGATTTCGTTGTTCCCAAGTACGCCAATGTTCCCGTGATCTACGAAGCCACAGACCTCACAAATCGAAGTCTTCTTGATGGTACGGTCGAACCATTCCAACTCTCATTCTTGAATTGCTTCTGTTGTCTGGGATTCGGACCACTCAAATTCGACAAGAATGCTACTCTATGAGTGATCTTGCGAGTGCGCCTGGGTCGGTGTCACTCAGCCAAGTTTTTTGTCGCCGCAATGAGCAGATGTTCGGTCAGTTTCAATACCGAACCATTTCTCCAGACAATGACGGGCAGAGCAATGACAGGCAGAACGATGAGGGGCAGAACGATGAAGGAATATGATTCAGACATCTTCTATCGTCCTGCCCCCCATCGTTCTGCCCAAGTCTTGCTTTCATAGACAGAATCAGTTTTGTAAAGCGATTGGTATTGCGAAATTGGTACGGTCGAACCATTCCAGCTCTCATTCTTGGATTGCTTCTGTTGTCCGGGATTCGGACAACTCAAAGTCGACAAGAATGTTACTCTATGAGTAACTCCTTAGATTCCATGTTGACGGGCAGCCCGTCCGACATCGGAAGCAAGTTGCCTCGATCTACTGTCAACAAACAAACCATGCCAGACGTCACATCGATCCTCCGTGAAATCTTCGCCGACCATGGTGTCGAAGCTCACTTCAACACGGACGGTTGGCTTGTCACAAACGGGATTTATCCGGCTTGTCGTGCGTCTACGAGTAGCCCGCAGTCACGAAACGGCGGTTACCAGATTCGGTTAGATGTCGAAGCCCAGGTGTCTTCTGATCGCGTGGTGATTGAATCATTCTCAGACTTCGGCTCAGACCCACAATCGGCGTTTCACTCATCGCTCCAGAACTTTTGTACAGGTTCCCTGCATGTGATGCTGAGTGCACTCTGGGGTGTTTCAGATCCTGATCAGGTTTTCGTCACAGAGATCCGTGGCCCGATGCAGGTATGGTCAGTCCATCTGGGTAATCTCGTTCAAAAAGCCGAGCATGGAATAGATGTTCCGCCACCCGAGGATCTGATGAAGCGCATCATAAACCTGCTTCAACGGGCAGATCTGGCTCCGTCAGTTCACTGGTGCTGGATTTACTACGCAAACTTGTCCAGCACGGATCGCATCGTCGGAGTCCTTCTTGACAACCAGCCATGGCCGGATGGTGAATCGGCCATTCGAGCAGCATCCTGGCGACAACTCAGTTCGTTTTACAGCGCTCGTATGTTCTGGATGATGTTGCCGAAACTGTCCACGTCATGACATCCGACTGAAATCAATAAAGCTCATTGAATGCTGCTGCCACGGCGAGAGGTTGGAACATCGAAACGGCATCGTCCGCACTCTGACGAGTCCGGCTACTGAGAAACATCACGATCCTTCCCTACAGATACACCCAAAGGTGCGAGGAAACTACGTTCTGATCCATTGCAGGTTCGCGATCACACGTAGTCAATTCGGAAGCTCTTGTTCGTAATGAACAGCACAGTGACGTCGCCATCGGAACTGGCACCATGTTCCATGGCTTCACCTTCAGGGAACCAGACGAACGTGCCGGGCCCGTATGTTCCCTTATGGGTCACCAATGTCCCTTCCAGGACAAACATACCGTGTCCACAAGGATGCGTATGCGCCGGATTAATGATTCCAGCTGGATAACGGACAATTCGAATGTCTGCCCCTGTCTGTGGATCAACGTACAACATCTTCCGAAACAGGGCGCAGCCCAGTTTTTCATTAAACCGCTCTTCCCATGGTTGCTGGTGAGTATCAATGACATAGTAGGACTCTGGTGACACAAAATGCTCCTTACTGCGTGCCGTTATTCGCTAACCATGAAATCTTCGAATCATTTGTGTGTGTTCGGAGAATATGCTGTCTGTGTTGTAGCCTTGCGTTATCGTGGTCCAATTCTTGTAATGCAACCGATGCGTGTCCGTTTGAATCTGGTTCGCGTGCAGGGTTACTGGAATGGAACGAAATGCTCCAGTTGTCTTCTTGTCGTGTGTGACCGAAGAACTTGGCCCGCTGCGTCGCGCATTGGCCAGGTTACTGAACACCTCTGTCTATAAAATCGTGCATCAAGACGACTTCTCCGGAAGTGGGGATAAGCTCCTCAATTACCTGGACGAACAAATCGCCCGAAGTGCTGCGGTTGTCCATCTTATCGGAAAGCAGGCAGCGAGGAAGTCATCATCCGCGAAAGACTGGGGACCTCCAAAGACTGCGCGCGATCAAATTGTTCCGCTGATTTCCCGGAAACTGAAGAAGCCGCATCCCGTTTGGGCTTCTCTTTCTTACACGCAATGGGAAGCTTGGCTGGCACTTTACCACGGCTGCAGGCTTTACACGTACAACCTTTCTGATGGTGTTGTTTGTAATGTAAGTGATCCTAAGAAGTGCACCGGGCCCATCCTGACCGATGAAGTACTTCGATCGCATCAGATTTCGCAGCAGAAGCACGCGTCATTGTTGATCGCGCATGACTGGCGCATCGCTGATATGGGCCGCAGTTCAAAAGCTCGCATTTCCACGGTGATAGCTCATGACCTTGCCGAGTGTCTATCCGACGCCAGGCGCGAGGCGAGTGCAAAAGAAGCTGCACTTCGATTCGACGCTCTTCGGGATGAAATCACACAGACGCCCGCCTGTGATAATTCTACTGATATCCGAAATCTTCGAAGTACGAGATTCTACGGGCGTGAATGGTTGAATGCTGATGTCTTGAAATGGCTGAATGCCCGAGGTCACTCAGAACCGCTGTTCTGGCTTGAAGCCGAAGCTGGATTCGGCAAATCCACCTTCTGTGCCCAGCTCGGATTTCGCTGGAAGGGATCCGCGGGAGTCAACGTCGGCGCCGCTTTGTTTCTTGAGCCAGGTCATTCTCCGGTCGGTTTTGTCACGCAGCTTTGCGGCCAGTTGCGAAAGGCGTGTCAGGCGTATCGTACTGCACATGATCAAGCATTGAAACGTTTTTCGAAGAGTGAAGTTCTGATTCCATCTGATTTGAAGGCGTGTGGCGACGAGCAATTCAAATTTGCAGAAATCCTGTTAGAGAAACTGCTGATCCAGCCACTTCGCGACATTTCCGTTGAGGCAGGAGCAATGAGACATCTCATCATTGTCGATGGCCTTGACGAACTGATCGAATGGCGGCGGGGGGCTATGTTGCTTCCCATGAAATCGATCCTTGATCGACTATTCGAAGTTCGGTCTTCGCTCGTACGGATCATGGTGACGAGTCGTCCGGCCAGAATGTACCCGATTTTGCGTGAGCTGATCGAAACGAAACAACCGCGTCGAAAAGGTTTATGGAATGATGAACACGAGAAAGAACGGCAGGACGATGCAGGAAAGGTGGTGAGTGGAGAACTTGCCAAAGTTTCGAAGAGGTGGTGCGAAAGGGCGAATGTCAAGAGGCTTGTTGATAAAAGCCGGGCTAACATGTTGTACCTGCATTACGTGATTGCGGACATCATCCGGAAACACCTCACTCCAGAATGTATCAGTGCGCTGCCAGATGGTATGGCGATGTATTACCTGAACAAGATGGCCGAATATTTTCCGGGAGACGAATTCGAAACGACGTACGTGCGTCATGTGAAGCCTTGCCTGGAGTTAATCGCAGCAGGGGAATCGACAGACCTAACGGCTTCCGACATTGCGGATTGTCTGGGAGTCGATGCGGTTAAGGCACTTCGCGCCTCGATGCATTCCATGATTGTTGAGCGGGACCCGAACGGAAGAACATTTATCGTCGAGCGTAACAAATACATTGAAGGGAAGACTGCGCCGGTATTCGAGCCGTTCCACATGAGTTTTCTCGATTGGTTACTCGGACGGCCGATTGAAGGTCAACAGATTTCAGAAGACCATCCGTTTCGGATTTTCTCGGAAGCGGGGGATAAACGAATTGCGCAATGGTGCTGGAGTGAATACAGTCAGCGGAAGTCAGAAACACCCGAAGGCGACGTTCTCGGTGAATACTGGTGCAGGAATGGCGGCGACCACTTCTTGAACGTCTTTTGGAACGGCTTCAGCAGCAAACGACGTAGTGTGCCGGAAGACAAATACCAGCACTATACTTCCTTAATTCGCGCAGTCGAGCTTTTGAGCTGGATCAACGAATCTCAGGACGATCAGAGAATTGTGGAAGCCATTCGTCCGTCGTTAGCGCATGCACTCGAAAAGACTTTGAGCGATCGATCACCCGCAGCGCTGGCAAAACTGGAATCGCTGGACCAGGATCGTCTCTTCGGGCTTTATCAGAGTGTTTCGGCAACGAGCATGGTCGAACAGGTGATTCTGTGGATTGGAAGCACGCAGATTGCTGGCTGGAAACGGCTCGTCAACAAAATGCTCGATCTGCACGACTACGTCATTCGTCATGCAGCGGCCAGTGGTCAGTCGGCTCGCTTTAATCGACTTTCGGCAGAAGGAAAACGAATACAAGCCGATAAGGAAGTTCTGTTACTTCTGAAATCACGTGACGCTGATCATCAGGAAATGGGTGCCTATACAGTCTGTGACTTGGCGAAGGAGCATATCGGGAAAGAATTCGATGTCGTTTCGGGATGGCTGAAGCTGGTTTCGAAGAACGAACGCTATTTTTGTCAATCGATGATGGGCGATCTCCTGATCGATTTGACGCTGCGTAATCGCCACAGGACTGTCGAAAAACTGTTTGAAGAGAAGTCAGTAGAGCCTTTCTGGTCTCCTCTCTGGCAGTACACTGAACTGGATGTCGTGAGTGTCCTTGCGCAACGAAAGCACCGAAAAGCAAAGTCGCTCGGCAATTTTGGTCGTCTGCAAAAGTCGATTGACGAGGAATGTCTCGCAATTATCGCACGTCAGCGCGAGATTGAAAAATTCCAGAAATCAGGTCGCGGGTCTGAATCAGATGATGTCCAGAAGATCGGAGAAATGCTGAATCAGACCGAACTCAGCCAGGACGATAAAGATTTCATTGTCAAGTGGATCATCCGGAAGTCTGTTATCGTGAAGCAAGCGGTCGAGTTCGTGACCACGGAATCTCGTATCGAATCTGCGGTCCGGTTTCTGGTTCTGATATTTACACACCCATTATGGGACATGTGCGAAGAAGGCGCGGCCATTCTTGACCTCGTCTCAACGAACGTCGAGTTCCAGGAAATGTCAATTCAGATTCTGGATCGGTTGATTGACTCAATCGATCGAGATCAACTCCCTGAAGGTCTGCCTCGCTGGCGCATCATCCTTGGAACTTCTGAATCCAGCTTTCTTCTACGTCGACATGATCAGAAGTGTAAATACCCGAAAAGCCGGAAATATCCAGAGCGGCCAGAGACGCTTTCTCGTCTGGAATACTGTTGGTGGACTTACCATGCAATTCCGAACTGCCACGTGCGGGCATTGCTCGCAGAGAACGTCGTTATCGCTTTGACCAGCCGGCTGGATAAGAAAGTTGATTCCGTTGATGTCGTTCAATTCCTGAATGGTTTGCAGCCACTGATCCGTCATTGGTTGGCGGACGATGATATCTGGGTCTTGGAGCACGTCTATCAGTTATTCTACTCAGTCTCGTTGCAGCAAGATCTGGAACTCGCCGGATGGGTCGAAGACCATGACGCCCATGTCGATTCCAGTGACACTCTTCTGGGGCGAGCCAGCCGCCTCATGAAGCGAGGAGAATGGTATCGGTCACCACGTGGTGATTTTATTGATTGTGTGCAGTCCGCTCGCAAGCAGACGATTGTGGAATCACCTTTGTGACATCAAGTGACCTTCTCGCAACTTACGTCGATCGGATATTCTCCCAATTGCAGTGGTCGCAATATCTGACGAGATGAGAATGGAAAACAATGGCTGCCAGCGAGACAGAATTTCCACGCCGTGAGTTGCTCACAGCGTCATTAGCAACAACGGCATGGGCCCTGACAATGGAGTCGAACGCAATGACCACGGCTGAATCAGGGCTTCCGCGAGTCGGGGTGATTGGTGCTGGATTCGGCGGCTTGGCGTGCGCCTATGAATTATCGGTCGCGGGTTATTCCGTGGATGTCTTCGAAGCGAGAAACCGGATTGGTGGTCGCGTACGATCCGAAGCAGAGTTTGCTCCGGGACAGGTCATTGAGTTTGGAGCCGAACTGATCGGAAAGAACCATTCCAACTGGATGCGGTACGCGAAGGCATTTGGGATCAAGCTGACGTCTGTTGACGATGGGGGTGATTCTGTTCGTGAAGTTCTGGTAGATGGCAAACGCTATCTTGGAGACGACGTGCGTCAACTCGAAAAGGAAATGGAACTGGGATACGAAGCGCTGAATTCGGACGCGAAGCGAGCAAACTCACAGGAGCCGTGGAAGACGCCGGATGCAGCGCGGTTTGACCGAATGTCCGTTGCCGATCGGTTGTCACAAATGACGCTCACGGATCGTGCCCGTTTGACGCTCGCTCGGGAATTGGAACTGGATATGGCTGTTCCGCTCGAAAATATGAACTATCTGGCATTGATGTGCACGATCCATGCCCACGGTGTTGAAAAGTTCTGGACAGATACTGAAGTCTATCGTGCAGAAAACGGAAACCAGACACTTGCTTCGTACCTTGCGGGTGGCATTCGAGGAACGATGCATCTCGATTGCCCCGTTACAAATGTGGTTTCCAAAGACCGCGAAATGCAGATCCGTTTGCAGGATGGCCGTTCATTCACGTATCACGATATTGTTCTGGCTGTTCCACCCTCTGTCTGGAGCAGGATTGAATTCTCACCTGCTCTCCCGGCGGCATTGAAACCTCAAATGGGAACTGCAACGAAACTGCTGTCCATCTGCCGCGACGGCTTCTGGGAGCCAACCCGTTCACCAGATTCGTTGACGGATACCCTGGTTGGCTCAACATGGGAAGGGGCACCGGAACCGGATGGAAAGCGAAAATCACTGGTTGCTTTCGCGGGCGGGTCTGCTGCTGAAGCCATTCATCAGCTGGGGTTCAGTGCACAGAAAAAGGGGGTTGCCGATGCGATCGAAGCCTGGCTGCCAGGCTATAAGCAGTCCCTGGAAAAGTCTGAACTGGTTGATTGGCCTGCAGATCCATGGGTGAAAGGGGGATACTCTTTTCCACGGCCGGGTGAATTCCTGGCCCAAGCTCGCCTGCTACGTGACGGAATTGGGAGATTGCATTTCGCGGGCGAGCATGCAAGCACCGGGTTTATCGGATATATGGAAGGTGGTCTCGATTCCGGTGTTTCCCTCGCCAATCGACTGATTCAGCGAGACGGAAATCGCTGAACTGCAATGTGTCGTTATTGACAGGCTGGTTCTATGAGATTTGCTGGACGAACGTGCGGTCTTTCGTTGTTGTTGACGCTACTGATATGTGCCGTCGCCTCGCGACTGGCGATAGCCGAACAACCTTCGATTTCGGGTGAAGCGACGATTCGAGCGCCGTATGGTGGTTCCGAGATCGTGATCAGAACGACGTCGCGACTGGCTGGTGCGATTGATTCTCTTCGCTGGAACGGAAAAGAGTTCATCGACAGCACTGACCATGGTCGGCAGCTTCAATCAGCATCCAGCTTTGATGCTGGATCTCCGTTTACCGTGGAAACATTCAATCCGACAGAAGCAGGTTCTGTTGACGATGCGGCGGGTTCGAAAACGACAAGTCGTCTGCTGCACCTGATCGCAAAAGAGAATTATCTCCAAACGACCAGCCAGATGGCTTTCTGGCTGTCGCCGACAGGAAAATCTGGTGGCAAACCTGCGAAGAACTCGACTTTGCTTTCAGACCATCTTCTGACAAAGCGTGTTCGAATTGGTGAGGGCAAGCTGCCGAACGTTCTGGCCTACGATGTCACCTTCGGCCTTCCGATGGGAGAGAAGCACCAGTACGCGCAGTTCGAGGCCCTGACGGGTTATATGCCTGTCGAATTCTCCAGGTTCTGGAAATTCAATCCCGAGTCGATGGTGCTGGAACCGCTTGACGATGGCCCGGGAGAACAGCCATTTCCCGTTGTCCTGGCAACAGAGTCAGGTTCTCATGCTATGGGAATCATCGCGCGTGACCCGGCCCCTCGCGGAATGACGGGCCCAGGTTATGGTCGATTCCGGTTTCATCACGACAAAGTCGTCAAGTGGAACTGCGTGTATCGGTTACGCGATCCAAACGGAATTCCGGCGGCAGATTATGTGTTCCGCCAGTACGTCATCATTGGTGATCTGGACGCAGTCACATCGACGCTGTCAGTGATCCAGCGCGAGCGAAGCCGGTAATTTCGTGCGGTTGTTCCAACGATCTGATTTCGGGTGACGTTGACGGTTCCAGGGGAGATTGCTGCCTGTAGCGGTCTTAATCTTCAGGAAAAATGGAGATTTTTCCAATTTTCTGACAAGTTGCGGGCAAGTCATCCCGTTCCACTTCGATTCATTCAGCATGGGCAGGGAAATTCGAGATGTCACCAAGCTGGCATCTTCTCCCGGAGTTGGAAAACCGTCACCGTTCGAGAAACATCAGCGAGGAACACACGAATGTTATCAGTCAACACGAACATGAATTCGCTCGTCGCACAGAACAATCTGCAGTCGAGCCAGTCCCGAATGAACAATGCATTGCAGCGGTTGTCGACCGGTCTGCAGATCAACAGTGCCGCTGACAATCCAGCCGGCCTGGTCACGTCATCGCTGGAAAATGCACAGATTTCCGGACTTCAGCAGTCGATTCAGAACATCCAGACGGGCAGTGCCCTGGTACAGACGGCTGATTCGTCACTGTCCAACATCAATGACCTGCTGGTCCAGGTTCGTAACCTGGCCGCGAACTCGGCAAACACCGCGACCCAAAGCACCGCGTCGCTGGCAGCTAACCAGGCTAACGCTGCAGCCCTGTTGTCCTCAATCGATAACATCGCCACTACCACCAAGTTCGGTACAGTCGCTCTGCTCGACGGCACGTTCAGCGCTGCCCAGTTCCAGACGGGCGCGTTTTCGGGCCAGACCGCTTCGCTGACAATTACCAAGTCAGACTCCACCACGCTTGGTGTGAACGCTATCGACATCACAACCGCTGCCGGTGCGACAGCAGCGTTGACCGCTATCGACGCTGCGATCAGCACAGTCGCTTCATCCCGCGGTGGTCTCGGAGCCTTCATGGCCGGTACATTGACCGCAACTCAGAACAACAATCAGGCCCAATTGACAAACCTGCAACAGGCCAAGTCAATTGTGACCGATACCAACTACCAGACGGAAATCGCGAACTACACCAGCGAAAATATCCGTCAGCAGGCCGCTTCGACGGTCCTTGGTATGGCCAACCAGAGCAACCAGTCTATTCTGAGCTTGCTGCGTGGTCAGTAATACTGAGTGATCGTAATGGATTGAGCAGAACACCGGGGGAGCCTGCGAAAGCAGTGCTCCCCTTGCGTTTCGTTTCGACGCGGACAATCGCCCCCATCCTTGGGTCGTTTCCATGTCATCCAACATCAGTTTCAGTGGTCTTGCTTCCGGTCTGAACACGACTGCACTGATTCAGAACCTGTTACGGTTCAATCAGCAGCGGATCTCGTTGTTGAATCAGACCGTTCAGAAAGAGACGACTCAACAGTCGGCATTCCAGGGCGTCACGACCCGTCTGCAGACGCTGATGAATACTGCCAATGATCTCGCGCAACCGCAGGGAAGTGTCTTCGACAACAAGACTGTTTCCTCAAGCAATACAGATCTGGTGACGGCGGCCGTCGGCAGCGGTGCCAAATCTGGCGTCACCACGTTGAAGATCCTGGCAATCGCCCAGTCCGACCAGATTGCTTCGCAAGGCTATCAAGATCCCAGCAGCGACATCACGCAGGGGACGTTTCAGATCCAGTCTGGCAGCAAGTCTGCCACCCTGACGATCGACGGGACGAATAACACGCTAAGTGGCCTGGCTGCGGCGATCAACAATGCTGGAATCGGAGTCACAGCCACAATCGTTAATACTGGTGCAACCGATTCACGGACCCAGCCGTATCGACTGATGCTGACATCCGATACCACGGGAACGGACAATGCCATCCAGATCACCAATGGCCTGGCCGCAAGTGGTGGAGGGGCTGTCTTACCGAACTTCGCGACGACAGAAATCGGACCGGCCGTGACGGATGCCGCGTTCTCGGGGACATCGACAATCACGTCTTCGGGAACATACACAGGCACGAGCAACGATACCTTCACGTTTACGGTCACCAATGCAGGAACCGTCGGCACCGATGACGGAATTCAACTCTCTTACAAGAACAGCAGCGGCACGCAGACTGGCACAGTCACAATCAACCACGGTGATGTCGGAACACCCGTCGATGTCGTCGATGGGATTAAAGTCCAGTTCGATGCGGGCTCACTGGTTTCAGGAGACAAGTTCTCGCTGAATGTCTACACGCCGACGATTCAAGCTGCCGCCGACGCTCAAGTGCAAATTGGTTCTGGAAACGGTGCGTTCGTCGTTCGCAATTCCACGAATACGATCACGAACCTGGTTCCAGGAGTATCGATCAAGTTACAGGCAGCGGATCCCACGAAAACGGTTCAGTTGAACGTCTCTAACGACGTCGATGGCGCGGTCACGAAGATCACGAATTTCGTATCGGACTACAACAACTTCGCTGATTATATCGACACGCAAACCAAATACACCCCAGGGTCCGGGACTGCTACGGGAACAGCTGGTCCCTTGAATGGCGTGACATCGGTTCGTGGATTACGCAGTCAGGTTCAGCAGGCACTGCTCGCCATTTCTCCTGATCTTCCATCGCAGATCAATCGACTGGGGGCACTAGGAATCTCACCCGATTCCAATGGCCAGTTGAAAATTGACACTGCCCAGTTGAAAAGCGTTTTGAATGGAAGTGTCGCGGGAGTCAAATTTGACGACTTGAAGTCGCTGTTCGGCCTGCAAGGGGCTTCCAGTTCCGCCAGCGTCCAATTTGCGACCGGCACAGCCAATACAAAAGCGTCATCAACACCATATACAGTGCATATCACTCAGGCCGCGACGCAGGCAGCTGTGACGGCTACGAATGCGGTGGCGTCGAGTACCGTCATCGACAGTTCCAATAATACACTCGTTCTGACGGTCGATGGCAAAACCAGTGGAACGGTCACGTTGGCAGATGGAACCTACACCGCTCAGGCGCTTGCCAACGAACTTCAATCGGCAGTGAATAACGCCATTCAGCCGAACGGTAGTACCATCAATGTAAAACTTGATGGCGGAAAGATTGTGATGACATCAGGTCGATATGGGACGGCATCCACCGTCAGTATCGGTTCTGGGACGTCCCTTGCATCGCTCGGATTCAGCGGAACCGAGACCTCGACCGGTATCAACGTAGCGGGCTCGTTCGTGGTCAATGGACAAACCGAAACCGCGACTGGCACAGGTCAGATTCTGACTGGTGATTCCGGGAACGACAACACTGATGGCCTGACAATCGTTTCAACACTGACACCGTCACAAGTTGGTGTTGGCGGAACTGATTCCACATTAACCGTGACTCGTGGGCTGGCCTCGAGTCTCAATGGAATGCTGAAGAGCATGCTTGATCCGGTCAACGGCCAGATTACTTCCATTGGCAACCAGCTCACGAAGCAGATCCAGAATGCACAAACAGATGTCAATAATCAAACGGCTGCCATGAACCTCCAGCAGGCGGCGCTGCTTCGGCAATTCTCGTCCATGGAATCCGTCATGGCGAATCTGCAAAGTCGAGCCAATTTGCTGAATTCCGCATTCGGTTCAAGTGTCTCAACGTCAATTGGTCTATCAAAATAAGTCGCGTGACATTTTGCCATAATTTCTGCTGACGTCCCCTCGGAGAGCTTTCCCCTATGAAACGATTCGGACTTTATTCGCAACCGGTGACGAACTGGACTCGCATCGAGATGTTACTGGCCGCATTCGATGGAACGATTTCTCGGATCGAACGAGCTCAAGTTCTGCTGGAGCAGAATGAACCCCTTCAGGCTCAACCGCTGTTACTGCGCGCACAGCAGATTGTCCTGGCGCTTTACGAAGGAATCGATTTGCGTTACGGGCAGATCCCGGAAAACATGCAAAAGCTTTACCTGTTCGTACTGAACTGCATCGGGATGGGCCCCAAGCTTGATTTGCCTGCTGCGCTGAGCGTCCTGCGGATGATTCGCGGAGGACTCGATGACATCCGTGATTCGGCGAGCGAAATGGAGCGCCGAGGCGAACTGTCACCCGTGCATGAAGATCCACGGTTGCTGAGGAATATTGTGGCGTAGAAAACCGACGGGCCTGGTAGATTCGCCGTGTTTCAATCGTTCTGAATTTGCATCGGGCGAGTGGCGCTGCGGACCAAGGCCCCGATCGGGTTGGGTCATCCTGACAGGAACCAGGTCACTTTTGGCGATGGCTCACACGCCAGAATGTCAGGATGCCTTCTTCCGCCTGATCACGCTGCGAATTCTGAGGCTGACGGCGACGACGCAGGAAATCACAATCAGCGAACACCGCACAACGTACTGATCCGTGGAAACGGATGGTCCCTGCAGCCACCAGATGATCGGGGTCATCACCAGTGCTGACCAGCCGCAGAATTCGGCCCAACCCAAGGCTTCTTCCACATCAAAGTCATCGCTGTTGTTCGTATTACCGTCCATCAGGTCGCCCTCGCAGGGTGTGAATTTCATGAGATCATCGGGTGATGGAGACATGCGCTGTGCGGATGATTATACAAACGATTTTGTCGACGCATACTAGAAATCTATGCCATTTTGCTGCGACTGAGATCGATTGACGACAGTGCGTCGAAGACCATCTGCCCTGGATCATAATTGCAATACAGCTGCCGGTAGCGATCCAGCGAAGTTCGAATTTCAGGACTTGTGATCAGCGTCTGCAGGTCCTGAGCAATCTGGTGGGCCTGCGGCTTCAGACGTAAGCCAAGCTGATGGTGTACGATCCGGGCCGCGTGGTCAAACTGGTCGTAGTCGTGCGGCCAGACCAGCATCGGAATGCCATGCTGAATGCAGGTATAGGTAATGCCCGTTCCGCCGTGAATGATCGCAGCGTCATATCGATGGAGAAAGGCGTTGTAGGGGACGAAGTCATACAAATGCAGGTTATCTCGAATCTCGACCTCTCGCGTTCCCATTCGTCCGCGCGAAAAATGGAAGATCGTGTCCGGCATTCGGCTCGCCACTTCCTGCATCAACTGGATTGCTTGTGACTTGGCCCACGGCAGATGAGTTCCCAGCGTGACCAGTACCGTTTTTTTGGTCTCGTCCCACTGTAATTCCGGACCTGGCAATGTCGGTGCGATGATTAACGGGCCAATGAAGTGAAACCAGTCTGGCCATGTCCGGTCAAACTCGAACTCTTTCATTCCATAGGCAAGAATTCGCTCGGGGGAATAAACTACTTCCGTTCCATCTGCACGATAAAGGCTGGGAATCGACAGCGACGCCAGCGGACGTGAAAACAACCAGGCCGATGTTTTTTTGAACGTTCGAACAGTCTGCCGCCCGATCCAGTCACGAACTCGTCCGTACAGATCCTTTCGCGGCATCCAGCCACCCAGGTAAGCGGGCGTTCCATCTTTTGTTTCAAGAACGCAGGGACTGGGCATTCCTGTCCACCAGGGAATTCCCATCTCTTTCGCTGTCAGGCCAGCGACGGGAACGACGAAATCGGCAATCACCAGATCCGGCGCATCCGCCTGCCACGTCTCTGTCAACTGGCGTTTCAGCTCGTGCATCAACGCCAGATTCTTCTGAACCTGCCGCCACATCTGCATCGGATTGGATCCGACTTGCATTCGCGTGTTGGCAATCGACCAGACTGCCTGATCATGCCCCGGTAGGATCTCGACAAACGGAAAGCCCGCCGAAGCGATAGGAGGTGCTCCGCCAGCTGTCGTCAGGATCCGAATCCCCTCAACGCCGCGCGATCGAAGACGGCTGGCGAGATCGAGAGCCGGGTACAAGTGACCGGCAAACGGTGGTGTGACAAAATCGATACGAAGTTCACGAGACATGGCTTAATGTTCTCGGGCAGTGACAGGCAATCAATTCCATTCCCGTTCGTTCAGCCAGACGTCTCAGTTTGGCCTGCGTCTCAAAGTAGGCGGGGGGATCGTGCTGGAATCGTCGACTGACCCATGGCAGAGGAGATTGTTCCATCATCACCTGCACATGCCAGCAGGCATCGACAATGTAAAATAGAGTCTGCTCGCCAACCTTCAGGACACAACCGAAATGCCCATCGGCATGACCAGGCAGATCAATCAGGACCAGGGTTCCATCCCCCCAGAGATCGAAGACGCGAAATTCCTGCCAGTCACCCGTACCGGCGACAAACTGCTCCTCGCAGATCACCTTTCCTCGTTGTTCGAAATCGTACGGCACCAGGTCTTTCAAAAAACCATGCCTTACCTGCTGGCGTACGGGTGTACTCTTCAGAGTGTCGTACGCGGCTTTTCGATAGAGAAACGTAGCGTTGGGAAAACACTTCAGCCCGGCAATGTGATCTGCATGAAAGTGTGTCACCACGATCTGTCGGATCGAATCCGGGTTAATCCCACGAGCTTGTAACGTCGCGCGGGGATCGCGTGTGGCTTCCAGGCAGACCGGGGTCAGCCACCGATAGATCCGTTCGGGCAACCAGCGAGTCGCTTTAAAGAATTCCTCACTGTAGGCCGTATCGATCAGGCAACCTCCATGAACAGGATGTTCGAAGTAAATGAAAACGGCGTAAAAGCGTATCCATTTCCAGGAACGTGCCCCGACGAGCCACGCAAATTGTGAACACCATCCCGATGTCAGGAACTTTACAGATTGAAGAGAGGTACTCATGGTGTAAAGAGCAATCCTGCCTGTGAAAATCCGGCCGACGTCCCGAGAAACATCACGGGCTGACCAATGCTCAATTGTGAATTTCGCCGCAACTGGTCGACGACAACGGGAATACTGGCTGATGCCATGTTGCCGAGAACTGCGGCCCGATTAATGAAACGGTCAGATGAGACTTTCAATCGACGCCGCACGGCTTCGACTGCATGTGGAGATGCCTGATGTGGCACAAACAGAATTGAGTCGCGGGGGATCTGGCTCTCATCCAACAACTGTTCGACAAGTGGCGGAAGGCGACGCAGTGCTGTACGAAATAATCGCGGGCCTTCCATATGAAAGCGGTATGCATCGTTCTTGTCGGAGCTGAATTCGAACGCTGGCAACGAATGACCGCCCCCCATCACCTGGCACTCATCCAGGTGTTTTGAATAGGTTTCGTGCTGGAAGTAGAAATTGGGAGTTGGCTCTCGCTTTTGCAACACCAATGCAGCGGCACCGTCGCTGAGTAGCGTCGAGCTTTCGGGCTCATTCCAGTTCGCCGCCGCGAGGGTCGATTCAGACACAACGAGCAGGATACGCTGATACATTCCCGTACTGAAAAGAGCATTAACAACATTCAGCGCCAGCATGAATCCAAGGCATGTTCCATGGATATCCATGACAGGAACGCCATCAGATTCCGGCAGAAACAGCGATTGAAGAATTGCTCCATTGCAGGGAATCGGCTGATGCCGCGATGTGCTGCAGTCAATCAGCAGATCAATTTCTTTCCACGTGACGTTCGCATCATCCATGGCTCGCTGCATGGCATGTCGCGCCATCGTTGCCAGTGTTTCAGGTCGAGCACATTCGTAGCGCAGCTCAACTTGAGTGTGCTGAGCGATCCATCCGGCAGGCAATTGAGCTCGCTCTTCGATTTCGGCTGCAGAGACTCCGGTTCCGGGCAAATAACTTCCCGTTCCCCGGATTTCGAAATGCTGCCACATGATCACAACCCGCCTGTAACTGCCTCACGAGTCATTCCGAACGAAATCGCAATTCGCGCGAAACGGATGCTACAGAGTGCATTGATGGCAAACAATCCGGGACAGAGGCTTCACGAACGCGACGCGCTGACGAGCTTCGAATTTGGGCCAGGTATGATGGATGACAACGTAGTGCGGACAATCCTGTCCGCCTTGTCTTCGTTCTTCTCTTTTCATACGGTTGACGGACAACCTTAATCTTGGCTTTCCGTCCGATGGCGATCAATTGCTTGCTTACTGATCTATTCCCTGAACCGTCTGGACGTTTGTCCCGTCTCAGACTACGCTGGAATTCCTGAAACACGGGGAGTTCAGTAACTGGCGGAGTCGCCCGTCCTGATCGTCCGCAAACTGTCTTATAATCTTACGAAATTGGAACATAACGACATGAGTGATGGCAAAGTGTTTACTCCGTCTTCCCCACAATCCACAGCAGCGGCGCCTGCACCGCAAACCGTTGTTGTTCATTCCAACCCCAGTTTCTGGCGAAGCTGGATGACTCGACTGCTGCTGGCCGGGCTCGGGTTTTCCGTCCTGTGCAATGTCAGCATGTACAGTTCGTATCACGAGTACTTTGCCAAGACCGAAGGACCAACAGAGCGATTCCATTCGGGAGATGAGCAAGCCAAGGACAAGATTGTCGTCCTGACGGTCGATGGGACCATTATGCCTCCGTTCACGGAACGGCTGATTCGACAGATTGAGCACGCTGGCAAGGATGACCATGTCAAAGGTGTTCTGCTGGTCGTTGACAGTCCTGGTGGTCTCGTCGCTGACAGCCACGAGATCTATCACCGATTAAAGCAACTCGGCGAAAAGCAAAAGCCGATTTATGTCCAGATGAAACGGATGGCAGCTTCGGGCGGATACTACATTTCGATGGGTGCCGGGCCCGAAGGAAAGATCTATGCCGAACCCACGACCTGGACCGGTTCGATCGGCGTCATCATCCCTCGTTATGACGCCAGCAAGCTGGCAGACAAGATCGGCGTTGCTTCAGATCCGCTGAAGACCGGCGAATTCAAAGATGCCCTCAATCCGTTTCGCCCGATGACGGAAAACGAGCGAAAACTCTGGCAGAACATCCTGGATCAATCGTTCCAGAAGTTCATCAAAGTGATTGATGATAACCGTGAACCACTCGACGCCGACGCAGTCAAGGCCCTCGCCACCGGTCAGATCTACACTGCCGACGATGCCAAGGAAAAGAAACTTGTCGACGAAATTGGATACGAAGAAGACGCACTGAAGGCGCTGCAGGCAAAACTTGGACTGGAAAAGGCACGAGTTGTTTACTATCGAACAGAAACAACCGTTCTCGAACAACTGATGTCAGGCAGCGTGCAGGCCAAACCTGCCGTTGACCCCTGGAAGATGCTGGTGGAATCGACGGTCCCGCGAGCGATGTACCTTTGCTCCTGGCTTCCCGCATTGCCTGAATGATTGAGAGCCGACTATACAGATGTCACGGTTTCCATTCGGGTACCGTGACATCTGCTTTTTGTGCGGGTCGCCACTCTTGAATGGGATGAGATCTATTTCGGAGTCAGTGCCACGCTTTTGACATCTGCCAAAGCGGGTAACGGTCGTGAGGCGGGTTTCAGAGTGACGCGGACTTGTCCCGCAGGAAGTTCGATCTCGCCAATCTGCTGATTCACGTACGTCTCCCAGTTCTCTGTCTTCTCGACGCGATGGACCAGTGATTTTCCTGCCGCATCAACAACCAGTCGATTTCCCGCGGCATTTGGCTCACACGCATACGTCCAACTGACGGCATACTTACCTGGTCGAGCAACGTCGACGGTCCAGACAACGATGTCATCCGCACTGCTCCACCAGCCGAGATTCTTGTGCTTGTCTTCAATAACAATTGTCGGCCCGTAAACCTCGGCCGAGTCTGGATTCAAAGTGAATGTCCCTGACGGGTCCGGCTTAACGACTCGCGGTTCATTGCCGGGAAATTTCTTGATTGCTGGCAGAGGAACATTGCGCCGGATGTATTCGACCAGCGCGGCCACATCGGACGGTTTCAGTTCGCGTTCCAGACCTTCTGGCATCAACGACTTCGAAAGTCCTTCAATCTCTTCGATCTCGCTTCGCAACAGTGTGATCTCTTTCCCCTCCGCTGCACGCAGCGTGATGCTCCCCGCAGTCTCAGTGGCCATCAGCCCCGTATGAGTGACGCCTGACTTGGTAATCACAATAAATGACTGAAACTTCGTTTCGACCGCTCGATTGGGATCCAGCACAGCCGTCAACATGGCATCCGGAGACTTATCGGTGAGTGACGCAAGGTCTGGCCCGACCGCGTGACCGACTTCACCCAGCTTGTGACATTGCGAGCAGCGTACCTTGAATAACTGGCTGCCAAGCTGGGCATCTCCACCAGCGCGGACCGTCGGAAGGTAATCTGCAACCAGTTTCGCACGATCTGAATTCAGATTGGCCGACAAAAGTTTTGCGGCACGATCGGCCACGGACTTTGTCTTGTGATCAAGCAATCGTTGCCGCGAAACAGCATCCAGATCTGTCGGCGCGAGTTTCTTCTCTTCAATCGCACTCAACAAAAGATCTCGCCAGCCATCGCGACTCAGCAGAATGTCACTTGCCTGAGCTCTCTGGCTGGGAGCCAGTGACCTGTAACCCGCGATCAAGATCGTCGGAACATCATTCGATCGGATTCTCGCCAGAGTCGCCATCGCCGCAGATTGCAATTCCGGGGGCTGACGCGGTGTGACCAGGCTTTTCAATAATTCCAGATCCTCGTTCGAATCGGCCATTCGGCCAAGAACCCGGATCGCGGCGATACGGTCGTCCAGGCGAGCCTCGTCGTTCGCTCCTACCGATCGAGCGACCTTCAGCATCGCCTGCAATCGCACCGCCACCGGGCGAGTTTCGGGGCTCAGACCGAGCAGCCATTTGTCAGGCGATGCAAAACGTCGATCGATTGAAATCAGGAATTGTTCGATCGCAGCGTACTGCCATCGCTCGAAAGTGCCTGCCTTACCGGGCTCCGTCGCGCGCGTCAGCAGTTTCACCAGCGACGGAAGATGGTCGAAAGCAGTTGCCTGTGCCAATAGTTGTTGCAGCAGTTCAGACTGACTGGCCGCATGTGGCATAACTTCCGTCAGCACCGAATCCAGATTGACTGAGGTCAGCGAACTGAGAACAGCCGCGGTAAACTGAGGATGCAACGGCCCACTTCCAGAAGAGTCCTGCTTCAGCGGTCCGACCACGGCAAGACGACCGAGTACCCTTCCCACGTCAGCGTGCTGGAATTGACCCAGGGAATACGCCAGTTGCAACCGGACCTGAGGATCAGGATCTTCAACTCGCTCAATCAACCGTTCCCAGATCGCAGCGTTCGGCTCGGGGAACCGTTCACAAATTCGAACAGCTTGACGACGCACTCCCGCGTGACTATCGCCCAACGTGACTGGCAGTAATTGAACGAGCACATCCCGCACAGCAGGCCGCAGTGTTTCGTGTTCGAACAAGCCATCGAGCGTACAGAGTGCATGCAGACGCCCCAGCGACGATGACATATCAGCCACAGGCTGGTGGCCTGCGGCAACCGCAGCCAATAGAGGAATGGCCGCGGGGTCCGCACGGTCCAGAATCAATTGCTGTGCCAGATCGCGTTGCCATCCGTTCGCATGCGACAAAGCGGCCACCAGTTGTTCTGTGGTCATGCTGTCCAGACGCGGGATGGATCGTAACTTCGTATCGATCGGCGTAACTCGCCAGATGCGTCCCTTGTCCTGGCCTGCTCGCAAGTCGAGCTTTCTCTGCCATTCGATGGGAATCCACTGAGGATGCTCGATCACCAGTCGATACATGTCTGCCACGTAGAGCGCACCATCGGGACCTGTCTTGATCTGAGTCGGGCGAAACCAGTTGTCTGTCGATGCCAGGAATTCGGAATTCTGTTCCTGATCACTCCGCTGGCTGGTGAAGCTCAATCCCTCAGGCCGCATGACTTCGCGATGAACCAGATTGTGAACCGGCTCACTGATGAATACCTGTGTCTCATCTCCTTTCGTAAGGAGATTGTCGCGATAGACCATCGACGAACAGGCCGAAGTAAATCTGTTGAAGGTGTGAAAATCGTTGAATCGAGTCAACGTGCGGCTGGCGGGAAAAACCGGTGCCGCGCCGGGTGCGACCGAGACGTCTTTCTGCAGGGCTGGCGCGATCAAAAACGGATTTCGCCGCAGATAGTGATCGTCAAGCAGGTAATGCCAAATGGGTCGGCTGTTGTTGTTTCCAAACCAGTTACCCCAGTCATCGCGGTTTCGACCGAATTGAGACTGGCCCGCAATCGCTTCCATTTCGCCCGTATCCGGCCTGATCCGCACATCACGTCCGCGAATATCGATGGCATTCACTTCTTCTACCGCAATCGATCGCGTCAGTGCCGCAACAACTCGAATCGTTCCACCACTGTCACCGTTCGCCAGATAGAGCCAGTTGTCTAACCCTCGTGCAAACCCGTTGACACGATGCTGCTGGTTCCCTTCAACGAAACCAGTAAACAGGACTTTCTTCAGGTCTCCCTTCCCATCGCCGTCTGTATCTTCGGCATAGAAGACATCTGGAGCGGCGGAGACCAGCACACCTTTCTTCCAGGCAAGAACTCCGTTGGGGAACGCAACTCCATCAAGAAACAGGGTCGACTTGTCATAGATCCCGTCGCCGTTGGTGTCTTCGAGGAAACGGACTCGTCCTCCCGGTTTTCCTTTGTCGTCCATTCCGCGCGGGTAGTCAGCCATCTCGGCAATCCAGAACTTGCCATCAGGTCCCCAATCCATCGCAACCGGGTCCATCGTCAACGGTTCATGTGCCACCAGATCGACTCGAAAGCCGGGAGCAACCTTCATCGACTTCCGTGCTGTAGCCGGGTCCATGGAATCAGGAATGTGATCGTCACTTGATCCCTGCGAAACGGACGTTTTGCCCGAGTTCTGTGAACGGCCAGATTCCTGCGACGTGGCAGTCGCGGTCAGGCTGATCAACAGCACAGCCGCGAAGAGAGTAACCGACCCGACGATTGAATGTGGCTGCTTTCTGTCATTAGGAGCGAAGCCCCTTGAGAGGCCTCCCCACGTGTTCGCCATCTGGTGAGTCTGCATTTCCGAAACTCCCGATTCCGTATACCGAGATGACAGCATGGGTCCGTCGATTTCATGCCGCTTACAAATTGGTCGTCGACAGCATTCGTAGTGTCAGTGCCAATGAATTCAATCGCGTCGTGGTCGTGTCGGCCCGCGACATGAACACGACGGGACAGCGAGTGCCCCAAAGCACACCACCAAACCGACAGTCGGCCGTGTACATGATCGCTTTCACAGTCAGGTTTGCAGAGAGCAAATCGGGAAACAGCATCGCATCGGCGGCCCCGACGACGCCCCCTTCAATCTTCTTCTTTTCACCTGCATCCGTGGCATATGCCAGGTCAAACGAAAGCGGACCTTGAACGACACATCCGTGGATGTCGCCAGCGGCATTTCGACGTGTCAGTTCCGCGGCATCGAGCGTATCAGGCATCGCTTCCGAAGCCTTTTCCGTCGCAGCCATCGCCGCGATACGCGGAGGCTCCGTCGAACCGCTTTCGCGCAAGACGGTCGCAACTTCCACCAGGCTCTGCAGAATGTCTCTCTTTTGATCGAGTGTCGGCTGAATTGTGATCCCGGTATCGGACAGCAGGAACCGACGCTGATCGCGTGGAATCTCCATCAGAACAACCTGGCAGATGCAGCGGTTCGTTCGCAGGCCTGTCTCGCGCGAGAGAACTGCTTTCATCAACGCTGGTGTGGCAATCTGTCCCTTCATCAAGGTTTGAGCCCGTCCCGCCTGGATTTCGGCTACGGCCGCACCGGCAGGATCGTCTGCATCGATAATGCGAAAACCTGTCAGGTCGATCTGCAGGTCATTGGCGAGTTGCTGAATCTCATCCGATTTGCCCGTCAAAACGGGATTGATCCAGCCTCGACGCTGTGCCAGTGAAAGAGCCTGCAGCACGGTCGGATCAGCGCCGCCTGCAGCAACCACGGATATTGGCGTCGGGAGATTGTCAGCAAGCTGGTACAGGTCGTCAAAACCGATGAGAGACATGATTCATAGGCCTGATGGTAATCGACGTGATGCGGAAACATGACCAGAAAACACGAGACGCGAACTCGATGCGGCTCGACGTCATTCGGACTTCCATTGCGGCGGACGCTTCTGCAGGAATGCGGTGATTCCTTCCTGAGCATCGTACTGTATGGCATTTTCGACCATGATACATGTCGCCTGGTCGTAAGCAGTCCCTTCGTCCAGGGCGAGTTGATCGTAGAACGCCCGCTTACCAAGGCTCAGCGTGGCACCACTGCTGGCAACGATGGCATCGGTCAATTCCTTGATCGACGCATCGAGTTGATCAGCAGAGACAACGCGGTTGACCAGTCCGACTTCTAATGCCCGTGCCGCCGTGATCGGGATTCCTGTCAGCAGCATTTCCATCGCCACTTTGGGAGGAACAGCTCGGACGAGTGGAACCATGGGAGTTGTACAAAACAGCCCGATTTTGACGCCAGGCGTGGCGAACCGGGCTTCACTCACAGCCACGGCCAGATCACACGTGGCCACCAGTTGGCAGCCTGCCGCCGTCGCCAGGCCTTGCACTCGAGCAATCACCGGTTGTGGAAGCTTGCGGATCTGCTGCATGACCCGTGAGCAGCGGGAAAACAGCGTTTGATAATCCGCTTCGGGGCGACCTGCCATCTCGCCCAGGTCGTGCCCGGAACAGAACACCGACCCGGCAGCCCCCAGTACCACAACGCGAGCCGTCCGGTCCGCTGCGATCTGGTCCAAGGCGGTACCAAGTTCCGTCAGCATCGCCTCAGACAACGCGTTCCGGCGTTCCGGCCGATTCAATGTTAACCGGACCACTCCCCCTTGAGATTCCATCAGCAGCATAGTTTGTATCTCGACCAGAATTCATGAAATCCGTCCCGTCACGTAAACAGTAAACTCGCTGTTTCTGAGCAGAGGGACGCGGAATCCGTGGAATCGCATTCACACCACGGCGGATACGATTTGAATCGAATGGCCTGTTGATTGCCACCGTTGGAGGCAGACTGTTGGCGATGCGACAAGGCCGTCAGGTCGCTTCGCTGCTCAACTTAGACTTCGTAAAGGAGCTGATGATGGCCGCGGCGAGCCGAAGATCATCACATCGATCAACACACACGGTGCAAAGAAGATTTGAATCACCATTTCGAACTGGTCCGAGCGATGATCTGACGGATCTGTGAAATTGTAGCCATCTGAATTGTACGAACGAGCGATGGCGACGCCTCGACGAGACAAGAAAACAAAACTGGCGATGTAGATCAACACGAGAATGGCAATGACGGGAATGCGCCCGCCGACAAGTCTTTCATGCCAGCTTTGATTCTGCATCGTCGATTCCATTGCTTATCGTAATTCATCGCACAAACAAGAATCCCTTGGAATTGATCAAGGCCCACAACAGATCTTCGTAGCATTCCTTTGGATTCTGGTAATCCGTCAACAATTGTTCTGCGGCGGCAACTTCCGGTTGAGAGGGTGCCCGGCACAGAGTGGCATAGTAGAGGTCCGTGACAATTTCAGCATGCGTTTTCTTTTCGGTCAGCAGCTTGTCGACTCGGCTTCCCTTAGCGCTGATCTTGGTCGACAAAATGTCGCCGTTGAGCGTATGCAGGGCCTGGGCCAGATTGGCATCCGGTGAGCGTTCGCACTCACACACACTCGTCCGACGCGGCTTGGCGAACGTGTTCAGAAAGTAGTCGGGATACTCGGCGTCAGGGATCTCAATCGCCCGTGTTCCCAGTGGCAGATCCTTGAACTTGGTCTGGGTCCCTGCGGCCTGATCGATCGCATCCAGCAGTGGCTCTGCCGTCAGCCGCTTCACTTCGAAATGGCTGTAGAACCGGCTGTCAGCGACGTTTTGCGATGTCGGTTGAGAGTCCAGTTGATACAGCCGCGAAACCATGATCGTTCGTACGATTTGCTTCAGATTGAAGCCACTCTTCACAAACTCATCGGACAAAGCCTGCAGCAGTGCGGGATTCGTCGGGGGGTTCGTCGCTCGCAGATCATCAACGGGATCGACGATGCCACGTCCCAGCAGATAACTGGCATAACGATTCACGGTCGCTCGCGAAAACGCAGTATTCGTCGGGGCCGTCATCCACTGCGCAAGGGCAATTCGGCGGTCGAGCGGATGATCGACCGGTTCCGCATCCAGCGGCTTGGGAGGCATCACTTTGCCCGACCGCGGCTGTCGCACATCGCCACCGGTTTTGATGACGACGACACGTTCACCACCAAACAACCCGAATTCCTGGCTGGTCTTCAGTCCTGTGCGAGCGAAAAACGCGGCAAAGCTGTAGTAGTCGTCCTGACTGTATTTTTCGAACGGATGATGGTGACACTGGGCACAGGTCAGTCGAGTCCCCAGGAACAGTTGCGATGTCGACTCGGCAAGTTCATTCGGATTGTTGTTGACGATGAAGTAATTGGCCGGTCCATTAGAAAAGCTGGAACCCTTTCCCTGAACGAGTTGCGAGACGAATTTGTCGAACGACAGGTTTTGCCGGAACGCCCCCTTGATCCAGTTGTGCAAGGCCCACATCCCGGTGTCCTGCAGGTCGCGACTGTTGTTGCGAATCAAGTCGGACCATTTCAAAGTCCAATAAGCCGCATATCGTTCGTTGTAGAGTCCCTTTTTGGGTGAATCGACCAGACCCAGGACTCGATCGATCCAGATTGTTCGCTTGTCTGGTTCTCTGGCAGCAAGAAACTCGTCGATCTCTTCACGAGTCGGCAGGGTTCCGGTGGCATCCAGAAACAGACGCCGCAGGAACGTGGCGTCATCGCACAGGGGCGATGGTTCGATCCCCAGTTCGCGAAATTTTGTGGCAGCCAGTTCGTCGATGAAATTGTTGTTGACCCAGCCTTCCAACCGGGCAGGGGGCCCGTAAGGAATGACAAACATCGCAATTTCGGCCTGTCCTTCAAACCGCACCATCACCGGGGCCTGACCTCGACCGGAAACAGAGCAAAAGCCGTCACGCGTGACCGATACGATCCCTTCGTCCATCGAATCATATTTGGCCCAGGCCGTCACATCACGAATTTCCCCATCCGCGTAGACCGCTTCGACGCGTAACTGCTGTTTCAGGCCTGGTTCGCCGACCCGTTGAGCAGGAGTGACAACCAGTTTGTTGATCACGCGTTCGGTCGTCGGGCCGGGTGCTCCTGACCTGATCCAGGCCACCATCATTTCATAGTCACGCGATTTCGGGTCGAATCGTCGGCCACCCTGATGAGGGACCTGCATTGTCGGCTTTTGCAGCAACAGGCTTTCCTCGGGCGAAAGAACATTCAGCCGTCGTCCCTGGCTGTCTTTTGTCATCGCGAAATGGTCAGCAGCCTGATCGAACCCAAACACCGACAGCTTGAATCCTCCCTTACCAAACTGTGCAGCATGACAGGCCGCCATACTGCAGCCAGCCTTGTTGACAGCGGGTCGAACGTGGTCAAGAAAACTGACAGCCGGTTCTGCGGAGACGGCTGTCACCGTGACAGGAATCTTTCGAACGGCTGTCGCGACCGTTACAGTGATCTCGGCCATCCCGTTGCCGCGAGGAATCAATCGTCCTGCGGGAGAGACTGTCACAATCGCTTCGTTGGAAGAGACATACGCAGCCTGCGATGTCAGATCCTGAGCAGCTGAAGTGTTTCCCGGCGAGGTGACGAGTAATTGTGTTTGCGCGAAATTCCCTTTGAGCGAGATTTCGGCAGGAACAACCTGAAACGGCTCGTCAGCCCGAACGATCGTGGCAAACGCAAGTACTGGCAAAAAAGTCGCAGCCAGACGAACCAGTCGGAGCAACATGGCGGGGTCTCCGTAAACAGCAAGGCAGGGACGGGCCAATCGCACCCGTGATCCATTAATGATGTCTGATCGGTCCACTTGATGCAATTCCGTTATCAGGATTCCTGAAAATGAGGTACGCAATCGGTCCGCCTGCGACAGGCAGTCATGGGAATTGGCTCGATCATTTCTTGCATTGCTGCGTGACGGCCTGCTCGTAGACCATCGCTGTCCCGATCCAGATGCTATGGCACGCTTAGGCTGATCGTCGATTGTTCGCCGATGGGTCTTCACTTCCATTGATGGACACCTACGGACGTTCGGTGGCGATTTCGCATCTGTAAGACGTATATTCACGATGTCTCAATCTCCCGATGCGAGGATCTCGTGATGGTGCGTCTGCTGCTGGTTGGCTTTTGCCTGTTTTGCGTCTCTCCAGCGTTTTCGGCTGATTCACCGGAACAATTGCCGGGGACAAAACCACTGACAGTTGAGGGGGATCTGGCGGATCAGATGATGGATGGTCTGCATCGCTTCATCGATCGCAAGGTCGCAAACGCTATCGAACGCCGCGACCTGTTCTGGAAACGTGACACGTCTTCGGTTGACGCCTACGAAAGATCGATTGCTTCGAATCGCCAGCAGCTTCGCAGGATCATCGGGCTGGTCGATCCGCGAGTCACGCCGCATCTGGAACGGATCGCAGAAGATGACAAGCCCGCCATGATCGCCGAGAGAGCTCAAGGGCGAGTCTTTCGTGTCCGCTGGAGTGTTCTGGATGGAGTGACCGCTGAAGGACTGCTCGTCGAACCGATTCAGGCACCTGCTGCTCACACGATTGTGCTGCCCGATGCCAGCCAGACTCCGGAAGATCTGGTCCTGAATCCGAATCAGCGGTTCGTCTGGGACCTGGTCGGAGCACGTGTTCAGGTTTTGATTCCTGTCCTGATCGATCGGACAGATCGCTGGTCCGGGAACGAGAAGGTCGCCTTCACGAATCAACCGCATCGGGAATGGATCTGGCGCCAGGCTTATCACATGGGCCGGCATATCATCGGATTTGAAGTTCAAAAGGTTCTCGCCGCGACCGATTGGATCGAAGCACGCCACGGGCAGAATGCTAAAGTTGCGGTGGCCGGTTACGGCGAGGGTGGATTGCTCGCCCTTTACTCAGCCGCTGTCGACTCGCGGTTAAAAAGCTGCCTGGTGAGCGGGTACTTTGATGCACGGACGCGACCATGGGAGGAACCGATCTATCGACATGTCTGGTCATTGACGCGTGAGTTCGGTGATGCAGAACTGGGAGCCATGGTGGCGCCGCGTCCGCTGATTGTGGAATACAGTGCCGCATTTCACGTTGACGGTCCGCCAGCAGTGACAGCGGGACGACGTGGCGGGGCCGCGGCAGGTCGGATTACGACGCCGGAGTGGAAAGCTGTCAACGACGAGTTTCGCCGGATCGACCAGCTTGTCCCAGGCGGGTTTCAGGAACGAACGCTGGTCTCGAATCCTGAAAAGCCCTCACACCTGACAGAACCACTTTCCGGCGCTGCAGCCAGCCACTTCCTGAAATCGCTGGGGATCAACGCCCCAACAGTACCTGCACTCATTTCTCCCGGCCGGCCATCAGATTTCCGACCTGATGCTATTGAGCGTCAACGCCGTCAAGTGCTGGAACTGGAACGATTTGTCCAGCGTCTGGTTCGCGAATCAGATCACACCCGGGACAAGTACTTTCCGGTATCGGCGCTGTCTCAGGGACGCTCGATCGAAGCGTTCACAGAGAGTACCAAAAAATATCGCAATTACTTGAAAGAAGAAGTCCTGGGAAGTTTTGATGACCGGTTCCTTCCGTTCAATGTGCGGACACGCAAGATCTATGATCGTGAGCATTGGGTTGGCTACGACGTTGTGCTGGATGTCTTTCCCGATGTCTTCGCCTGGGGCGTGTTGTTGCTTCCCAAGGATTTGAAAGAGGGAGAACGCCGACCGGTGGTGGTCTGCCAGCATGGTCGCAACGGGATTCCGAAACACGTCATTGAAGGAGACGAGAAGGCATACCACGACTATGCCGCAAAGCTGGCAGATCGTGGTTTCATCGTGTTTGCACCTCACAACCCCTATCGCGGTGAAGACAAGTATCGCTTTCTCAGTCGCAAAGCCAATTCGGTCAAAGGATCGCTGTTCTCGTTCATCCTGGCACAGCACGAGCAGATCCTGAACTGGCTCGCTTCACTTCCCCAAGTCGATCCTGATCGGATCGCGTTTTATGGACTCAGTTACGGCGGTGAGACGGCCGTGCGAGTTCCACCATTGCTGGATCGATATTGTCTTTCGATCTGTTCCGCCGATTTCAATGACTGGGCTCGCAAGATCGCAGCAACCGACGCCAAATACACATTCATGTTCACGGTTGAGTGGGAGATGCCGTACTTCGACATGGGGTCGACCTACAATTACAGTGAAATGGTTGCACTGCTGGCTCCCCGCCCGTTCATGGTCGAACGTGGTCACGGTGATGGAGTGGCCCCCGATGAATGGGTCGCCTATGAATATGCCAAGGTCAGGCGACTCTATGATGCACTACGCATCGGTGATCGGACAGAAATTGAGGTCTTTGACGGGCTTCACGAAATCAACGGGAAAGGGACGTTTGATTTTCTTGAAAAGCATTTGCGTCATCGGATCAGGAACTGATCACGGGCCCGGGCAAGCTGAAGGTTCATGGGAAATCCTATCGCTTTTTCTCTAACGGTCCAATTGGGTCATTTCGCCTCGGCGGAGTGGTCTTCGAATCCGTTCGAGTACTCTTTCTCAAAATCAGCCACAGGGACGATGTTGAAATCTCCGTTCACCAACCTGAGTGCGGCTGCCTGTTGATCAATCACTCGATCTCCCGGGCGAGCCCCCAGATGTTTCATCGAAAACACTTGCTCATCCAGCGGTTGATTCAGAACTTGATCAGAGAGCTCATACGAGCGTCCGACCTGAAGATGTGATCCATCTTCCGACATTTTTTGCATTTCATATTTCGATGGAACGATGACGTTGGCGACTCGTGTGTATGTGACGTCGACCTTGCAAACCAGAATTCCTTGCTTACGGTCATAGAGACGATATGACAACAAGTGAAACCCAACATGCTTCCCGACATGGTATTCCGCCTCAAACCGAGCACGCGGTTCACCTGAACCCCAGACAAAAACATCTCTTTCCGGGCTTTTCTCTCGCCGAAGATTCAGGCCGCGAAAATAGGTCGCGTCTGTCGCTTCCGATAGCAATTGAAGGTAACCGATGAAATCATCGCCAGGAGGATCAAACAGCCGAAGTGGGTCTAAGATGTCTCCAACAACGGCGCGGCTGGCAGCGTTTCGTCTGGGGGACTCTTCGATGACGCGACTCTTGCTCGCTTTCCACCCAGGAACAGAAGGGTCCCCTTTTTGACGCCCTGGTGCCTGCCAAGGGCGAAGCGTAAATGTACGGTCTGTGATCAACGTCCTGGAGTTGTAACCACGTTCATCCGAATGTGCCAACACACGCCCTTCTGCGTCGAGGAAATTGATCTTCGCGATTGGTTGAAGAGTGCTGAAAAGTCGCGACCGACTGGCATCGACAAGAAAACTCGAATCGAATTTCATCTCGCGAAATACGCGCTGCCATGACGGCACCTTTTCTACGATATCTTGAGGAGGATCCGCCACAGAAGTCTTTTCTCGGCAGTGAATTGTCCCCTTCCATGTCCTGATCTTATCGCGTTCAACTCGTTGTGTACGATAGGCCGATTTGAAGAAATCAGATGGACTGACCTCCTCCGCTGGCAGTCGACTCGACCGACTCGACACAAAGAACATTCCGAGAAACGCTAATAAACACATCGTTCTTGCATGGCATGACATCGGCCGACTGCTCCACAATTCACAAAGTGGAAGAATTCACCCAGGGAACTCTTGACGGTGATCTTGTGTCCCATAGATGGTTTAGACACCTTTTGCATGTTCAACACAAGTGGCCTGCAGATTACACGCAAGGTCGATTTCGCGTTTGGTACGGCAGGACTCGGCGATGGATCAGCAAGAGTCCCTGCGTAAGTCCGTCACAGTTTTCGTGAACGTCCATAGTCGACACTTCAGCCGCACACATTTCATTTTACGATAGGTTTTTGACACGCAAACCGGCAATTCGCGATAGGATAGCCAGCGTCGATTGTGTCCGCAGAGATCAGGGAGGTCTGATGGAATCTTGTTCACTGTGTCAAATCGTGGCCATGGGATTGGTCCTGCTTGGTTTGGGATCGACAACAGTTCTGTCTGGCGCCGAAGATCCGGTCGTCGTCGATCGTCACAAGTTATTTGAAGAGGCACGGCAACTTCATCGCGACGGGGATGATCGAGCCGCATTTTTACAGTTTATGCGACTGGAAGGTGGCGATGCTGCCGCGATCTCAGTTGCTCGTTCCGGCGGCAAGGCACGGGAGTTCCTTGGCTTGTTGCGAGAAAACGAATCCTCAATTGCGGCATCGCAGTTCAAACTTGTTGAAGGAGAACTGCTGCTGTCGATTGGCGACAAAGCGGGTGCTCTGAAGAGCTACCGCCAGGCTGCGTCATTGATTGAAGATCGAATCGGTGGTGCATCACGACATGGTCTGTTACCTGAAGATGGTTATTTCGTCGACTCCGAAAGTGAACTAAATTGGGTTCCATCGTTTACGGCTGGTCCTGGAAGCCATCGCGACAATCGGCTGATCCGTCGCTTCATAGCACTGGACGCCTGGGAAGATGCAGACCGCGAGTTTGCACGGGTCTGGGAGTTGCACCGGGAGGCAGCACAGCCTTACGTCATGCAGGTCCAGCTCTGGGATCACCACTTTGATCGGCCGGCCAATGCGCTGCATGCCGAAAACGTGAATCCCATCATTCCGGAACCGAAGTTTGAAAAACAACTGTTTCGACCGGCTGGATTCAATGGCAGGGGATTACAGTTTGCTCTGGACTACGCGTACTTTCTGCAGCGACAAAAAAAACTTGAGGCAGCCCGCAAGGTCCTGCTGGAACCACTGTTCGCAATGGATATGGACCGCAATCCCAATGCTCATCGAGCAGGGGAGCCGATTGCCAACGACAAGCCATTGCCCGCACCCGAAAGGCAAGCACGTCAGCCAGAGGGCTGGGGATTCGGCAGGTCTTCTGGAGTCTCCCGCAAAGAATTCCTGAGACTCGTCTATGGTGATTTCCAGACACGCCATGACATCGACTGGCTCTTTCAGCAATTGAACCAGCGCATCGCTGCGAATGACAATCGCGCCCGACGAATACTCGCCCGACTGCTGAGTCATCATGGAGACACTGACAAAGCGCTTCAGTTAGAACTCGATTACATCCACGCAGGCAATTTCGACCCCTTGACAGCAGCATATCGCACGGGGCTGGTGTTTGATGATGCTCGAAAAGTCGTTGAAGCGACGGAGGCATTTGAGAACGTTCGCGGGTTACCGATCCCCGCAGAATCGGTTGCAAATATTCCCGATGTTGAGGAAGTAACATCAGACCGTGGCCAGTTCGCTCAAGCTGCCTTCATTGACTCTATTGGGCCGCGAGGCTTGAACACTCAATTGAAATCGACCGCGACTCAGCATCTGTTAAGGCTCTACGCTGCTCAGGGTCAGACCGAAAAGGTGATGGATCTCACACTGGAACTCGCCGAATCCAATGTGAACATGTTTTCCAGCGTCGAAATGCTCGAACAACTCGTGCAGCAATTTCGATCCGCGAAGCAAGAGGACCGCATTAAAGTATGGCTTCAAAATCGCCTGAAAGAAGCGAAGTCACAAGAGGCAAAAGCGACGATCTGCTGGGTTACTGGCGACCGAGTACGTGCCATCGAACTGGCTGCATCTTCCGGGCAGCAGACATTTGTGCATTCGTGGAAAGAACGACTTCGTACAGCCGATCAAGACCAGTTCAAACGTTTTTTGACGCTCGTTGTGAAGTCAGATCCAAAGGATGCGACATCACGGCTTGAGCTATTGGATTTGAACGGTTCGATGGATGGTCCAGAGGCCATCGAATGTTTTGAACTGCTGCTGGCCAGTGATGCACAATTTGCATTTGCGCGAGGCAAAGGCCAGCGGAATCGTACTCAGTTTTCGGGTTATCCCGAACTGGCATATCGCTTGATGCGACTCTACGAACGACACGGCAGGATCGATGACCTTTCGCAACTGGGATTGCGTATTGCGCGCGGTGGAAAACCATTTGACGCCCAGACCCAGCGATGGATCGCAAGAGGTATCAATGAGCGACAGTCGGAAGACTGGGTTATTGCCTGTCTGTCATTAGCGATTCGATACGCTGACGAACCCATTCGACAACGGCACCTGGCCGACGCATTCAGGAATTCGCGCTGGGAAGCCGCCCGAAATCAGCTTGCACGAAGGATGGCAGGCCCCTGGAAGCCGCAGGCACCCGCCCAGCCGCTGCCATGGGCCAACGCTCCGGCGGGAGTCACACTGCTTGTGTCACACCACAACGTTCTCTGTCTCACTCATGACGAGAAGTACGTCTATGCCGGATTCCCATGGGGCATTGCCGTCTATACCCATAGCGGGCGCATCGTGACTCAAATCGCTCTGGAAGAAGCCGCCCGCGCGCTGGCTGTTGTGCCAGGGCGAGTGTGGGTCGGGACGCCGAAGGGGCTGTTTCAGATAACGACCGAGACCTGGAAAGTCACCTATCAGGCTCTGGATGGTGATTATGATCAACAGCGCACAGAAATGTTTCACCGCACGAGTGGCGTTAACACATTGGCACTCGATGGCGACCTGTTGTGGATCGGATTGAATCGCAATATTCAGGTTCTGAACACGAATACGTTGAAACTTCGCGCGTATTCCCTCGACGAACTCGACTTTCGCCATGTCGGCAATGTGCAGAAGATTCTCGTGGATGGAAACTATGTCTGGGCAGACTCCTCGCAGGGAATACGTCGCTGGAATCGAGCAACCGACGAATGGGCAAGCGTTGAGTCTGTCGGCCCGCGCGATCCCGTTCATCTGATCGGAATCGTTGATGGTACGCTCTACGGTGATAACTACGTTGACGACCAGTTGCGCCATCGGCTCTGTACGATCAACAGAGATTCATTGGAAGTAACAACGATCCCGCTGGTCGCCAGGCCGGATCGACAGATGATCAATCAATCGATTCTGTACGCTGGGAAGTCACGTGTCATTCCAAACCAGCCTTCCCAACCGGCATGGTCAGGAAAGCTCATTTTTCAAACTGAAAATCAGCGATACTATCTCGATGACCAGGCGAAGCAACTGCGCCCGTTTCCCGAATCAACTTTCGAAAAAATCTTCGACTCCGTGCGGCAGCGAGAAGAAAAGCGAACCCTTGTCGGCTCTCGTCACGAAGCAATCCTGAGAATGCTCGATGTTCGCCAGGAAATCCTCGCGATTACTGGCAATTCGTTCACAACTGACTGGAATACGATCACGCTACCCGACGGGACTCTTGTCGCGGGCCGACGCCTGGGAATGACGCGGTATGAGTATCCCAGTGAAGATCGTCCGAACTGGCCCGACTCACTCCACGATTTCGACGATTCCGATGGGGGGCTGTACTTTGTCACGACCGACAAGAATGGACCGGTAGAGACGCGAAAGATCGTCATCGGTGAGTCGCCACTCTGGGCAGACCGTTGTTTTGGCGTTGTGCACTCAGACAATCACGAATGGCTTTGCACAGAGCGAGGGCTTGTCGTCCTGGATATCAAGGGGCAGGTCGCTGATCGATTCACACGGTCGGACGGCTTGTGTGCCAATCGCGTCGTTGATGGAACGATGCTAAATGGTGTCTTTTATTTCGCAACGGCCTGGGATGACTCAAATGGCGGACTGGCGGTGCTTGATCCGCAAATATCGGCACTCACATCACTTCATGACAAAGACGGAATGAGTTCCGACAAACTGCGTTGCGTTGCAGTTAAGGATGGCCGCCTGAAGTTGACGTTTGCTCTGGAATACCTGCGAAATACGAACGAATCCACACGATGGCGGTTGCATCCTCCAGCCACGTACAACCCCGATACCAACCGATTCGAATCGGGCGGTATGCCAAAGCTCATGAACGACAGCGGACTGGTGGGAATCGATCCGTTCGGTCCATTTACAGATGAACCCGATCCAGCCCTGCAGCCCGCCGGTGGCGCAGCACGATCACCGGCAAATGGCTACAAGGAGATGCCCTGCCTGGGAGGCCACATCATTCGGCGGCAGAGTATTCGGGGAGACTCGTATATCTGCAGCACACGCGGTGTTGCGATCATCCGCGACCACACGGGTGATGTTCCCCAGTCCCTGTTAAATGTTCCACAACTTGGGGCACAACTCGTTAACTCTGAGGCTTCGCGACAGTCCGCCGATGCGATGGGACGCAAAGTCACGGTGCGAAACTTCATGCAACTGGCCGAAGCTTTGCAGGATCCCAATCCGATTTACGCCGCAAAGGCGCTTGCAGACTGGCATCGACACAATCCTTATGTGACGAAAGACATATTTTCTCTGATTGAGGAAGCAGCAACGAGCCACAATCGTCGTTTACGCTCAACCGCTGAAGGGATCCTGGTCAGCCAGACGCGAGACAACGACGTGATCGTTCCCGCACTGAAAGCACTTTTGAAGAACCCCAATCGCGGCATTCGAAAAGCGGCCATGTTGAAACTTGCCAGGCAGGGGATTGTCCCAGATGTGGCTCGTTTGCAGGACTTTTTCCGCAAGGACGAGCCTTACACAATCCCGTTTGGCGCTGATTCCCAGATCACTTTGGAAACCAGCTTCAGCGCGATGTACGTCGCGCTCGGTCCGCATGCGTCGAAAGACGTCTTCGAATTCCTGCTGCAAAATCCGCCTCGACTTGGAACTGCGGATTACAAGACCACTCTATTTCCTCAATTGGGGCAATCTCTGATTCGAAATCCTGATGCGTTAGCAAGTCTTCTGAAAACTCGTGGGGAAAACGGACAGCACGATGTTCGGATAGAGTTTGTCAATGACGTGATTCGATTCGCGGGAAAAGACCTGCTTCCAGCGTTGCATCTTGCCCTGCAAAGTGAAGATCGAGTGATTCGATCGAATGCCGCTCGCGGATGTGGGGCCTTAAAGGATCCATCGTCGATCGACCCATTGCTGAAATCACTTGATCTTGAGAGTGGCCTGTCGCGAGCCTCAATCGTCTGGGCTCTGGGTGAGCTCAAGGCAAAGACAGCGATTCCCGTACTCGTGAAGCTGTATGTCGACGCTCGTAACGATGAGAAGCGATATGGATCGGGAGCACGCAGTGGTTTTCGAGTCAGTCAAAGCATTGCGGTCATTGCCGCGCAATACGACACTCTCAGCAGTCTTGACGCGATCAGGGATGACTGGAACGAACTCAAGAAGACGTCGTTTTCCGTGCCGGTCGATCCAAGGAATCAGGAGGTCCTCCTTGAGCCGCGTCATATCCTTGAGGCGATCTCAAGAATCGGGAGTGCAGATTCGCAAGGTTTTTATCGGACGCTGGCCGCCGAATCAGATCCACAGTTTCGGGAAGAGGCGGCTGTACAACTTGGAGCAACAGATGCGAGCAATCAACCGGCGAACATCCGCGTCTTGCAGAGTCTGCTTGCAGACAGATCGCCTCAAGTTAGCATTGCCGCTGCGGCAAGCCTTGTGATCCTGGGTAACACTGACGGGCAGCAACTGATTCGAGACAGCTTGAAATCGGCCGATTGGGCATTCGCCCTGAAGCAACTGCAACGAGTCGGCCGCGAACAAGCTCGTTTCGCCCGCGCGGAACTTGAAGCAATCGCCAATGACTCATCAAAGTCAGCACCGATCCGGGCCAAGGCCAGCGAACTGCTGATGAATCAAGCGCAATGATCTACTGAGCGACACAACTTCTCGCGGCACCGGTTCGTCGGTGAAGATCATGAAGGCTTGTAGGATTGTCCGTCCTACTGGTTGGGACTACCGCAAGATTTGTCCGTGGGACGCCCACACAGAAGCGGGGTGCGAACACGTCAGATCATGACACCAGGCTGCTGGCAGTCGCTGCTTCCATCAGATCCTGCTCTGTGAACTTGCCTCGATGGAATTCGCCTGTGATTCTCCCCTCACAGAGGACCAGGATCCGGTCACAGACGGCGATCAACTCAGGCAGTTCGCTGGATGTCAGAATGATTGCCAAGCCGTTGCGGCACAGGTCATCGATCAAGTGGTAAATCTCGGCCTTGGCACCAACATCGATCCCGCGTGTGGGGTCATCCAGCAGCAGCAGTTTGGGCTCGGTTCTAAGGGCACGAGCGATAATACATTTCTGTTGATTGCCGCCGCTGAGACTGGTAATGGGTGCCGACGAACCTGCGGTTTTGACTTGCAGGCTTTTGATCGACTCACCCGCAGCCGCGTTTTCCCGGGCAGCACTGATCATCCCCGCTCGGGATGTCTGATCCAGTGACGACAGCGTGATGTGCTCACGAACATTCATCGTCGTAAACAGGCCGAATCGCTTTCGATCTTCGGTGACCATCGCGATTCCGGAATGTAAGGCTTCCTCGGGGTGATCGAATTTGACTGGAGAACCATTCAGTTCGATTGTCCCCATCGGCGATTCAGGACTCGCTCCATACAGGCATTCCAGGAGTTCCGTTCGACCCGCTCCCATCAAGCCTGCGAAGCCGACGACTTCTCCTTGCCGGACCGAAAACTGAATGTCCTTGAGACGCCACTGCCGTACATGCCCACGCCAGGGAAGAGACAGATTCTGAACATTGAGTACGACGGCCCCCGGTTCGCGACCGGCTCCGAAGTGACTTTCGCCGATGTCACGGCCAACCATCAGGCCGGTAATTTCGCGTGGCGTCGTTGCTGGCCGATCCAGTGTCTTGACCACCTTACCATCTCGCAGCACGGTGATCCGGTCGGCATTCTGAAAGACTTCGTCCATCTTGTGTGAGATGTAAATGATCGTGACACCTCGCTGACGCAGACGAGTAATGATGCGGAACAATCGTTCCACTTCAGACTCGGTCAACGCGCTGGTCGGTTCGTCCATGATCAAGATCGGAGATAATTGACCGGCAGACCCGGCACTGCGAGACTTTATCCGATGTTCAGAATTCAGCGCCTTGGCGATTTCCACCAGTTGCTGATCGCCAATACGAAGTGTGCGCACCGCTTGCCGGGGATCTATATGACATTCCAGGGGCTCGAACAGGGCACTGGCTTCCTGTTCCATCTGTCGATCATCCAGCAGGCCGAACGAATTTCGCAGTTCTCGTCCAAGGAAAATATTGGCAGCCACAGACAGATCGCCGACCAGATTCAGTTCCTGGTGGATGATGCTGATCCCGCATTCTTCCGCATCACGGGTTCCAGTCAGTTTCAGTGTTTGACCGCCGACAACGATCTGCCCTTCGTAATCCGTGATGACTCCCGAAAGAATCTTCATCAGCGTGCTTTTGCCAGCCCCATTTTCTCCACACAGCGCCAGAAACTCGCCCGGTTGAACATCAAACGAGACGTTTTCGAGAGCGGTCACCGCGTGGAATCGCTTGGTCACGCCTTCAAAGCGGATCAGTGGTAGTACAGTTTCGCTCACTGAATCTTCTCTATCAGCCCATGATAAAAGGGCAGTCGGTTTGACACGGAAATCGAGTGGGCAGTTATGGGGTTGTCACACGCGGATAGTTTTGCTTCAGGCGTTTCAGTCCATTCTGAGTGACAGCGCTGCCGCTGACGTCCAGCCGAATGACCGGGCAGTCAGCTTCTGTCTGCCAGGTCCGAAAGATGGCATCGAGCCCCTTGTCGGAGATTGATGTTTCTCGCAGGCGGAATTCTGTCAGGTTGGGGAAATACTTCAGTCGCAGCATGAGTTTCTTGATCATGGCGTCATCGCACTTCGTTCCGCTTAGATCAACAACCACTCCATCAGCCCCGTCGCTCACGTTTCCACCAAGCGATTTGATCGCCGATTTCGAAGCACTGCGCTGGATGCCTGGATAGGTCATATCGCATCCGACCGTGGTGACAATCAAAGCTACTGCCCAGAGCGCCCCCAGTTTCTGCTTGGCCTGACGGGAATTGTCTGTTCGCAGGATCAGCATCAGTGACAACGCTGCGACAGCGGCAATTCCGGCTTGCCAGACAGGATCCATCGTGATCCGGCCTTCGATCAGCTTCGAACCGAGCAGTGCCATCATGACCCCGGCCAGCAATGTCAGGTTGAGCATTGTGACCCAGCCGAGAGCTCCTGAGAACAGCCGCCGTGGAGTCGTGCTGGCCGCTGACGATCGAGTAAATGTCACGGCGAATACGACCAGGACACCGACAATCAATCCTTCATAGACGTCCGCACCTGTCTTGATGATCTTGGCAACGCCATCAATCACAACACGGAGAAAGAGCGAGCCGAGTAGCGTCCCAGGAATTGTTCCGATTCCACCTTGCAGACTGCAGCCGCCGACAACAGCCGCCGCAATTGCATTCAGCTCATAACCACGTCCCGACGTTTGCGGGTCCGCGACACTCAACTGCCCGACATACAGAATCCCCGCCAGCGATGACAGGAACGCACTCAGACAGTAAGCGAGCCATTTCAGCCGATCCGTCTGGATGCCGCTCAATCTCGCTGCCTGTTCGTTGCCCCCCAAGGCATACAGGTGTCGGCCGGTGACCGTCTTGCTGAGCAAGACCCAAAGCATGGCTCCCACGACAAGCACCAGGATCACCAGGTTCCATGATGTTCCTGAAATCGCCCCTGACAATTCGCGGAACGATTTGTCACCAATGCTGATTTGAGTCTTGGCTCCACCCTGGACTGCCTGCGTCGCCGCTTCCATGATTGCCCGGCTGAGACTTCGCAGTCCGACGAGTGTTCCCAGCGTGGCGACAAATGGAGGAAGTCCGACTTCCGTGATCAGCCAGGCATGCAGACTGCCGATCAAGATGCCGATCAACAACGTCACTGTGATGGCAGTAGTGATGACCACTGGCCCGACGGGGGTCGACTTCTCGATCGCCTCGGGTGCCATCAACATCATCAGCGTGGCACAGATCGTTCCACTGAACGCGACGACCGATCCCGTCGAAAGATCGATTCCACCGGCAATGATTACGACCGCAGCGCCGAGTGCATACAACGACAACAAGGCCGTTTGACGCGAAAGGTCGATGGAACTCTGCTGCCATTCGGTGATGTAGTTGTGGTTCTTGTCGAGGACTGTCGTCAAAACCAGGACGGCAAATATCGACACCAGCAAAGCAAATTCGTGTCTTCGCCAGAACGGGATACGTGAAGAATCGAGTTCGGTCATGAGGTCGTTCCAGAACGCAGTCAGGGCGAGAAGTTTCCGCTTGAAAGCCCTCGTTCTCGGCCAGAGAAAGATTTTCGCGGGCCAAAACCGTCCTTGAACGTTGTCCGACGCGGGCGTGTTGAGTCACTGAAATTCATCAGGACCCGCTGAGATTGTACTTCGTCAGCCATTCCTGGAACTTGGGAAGGTCCAGGAATTCAACGTTGGAGTCAAACATCTTGCTGTTCAGCGGCGAATCTGCGTTCGGGACGACAACTTTCAAACCGGTGTCGTAAATGTCGCCGGTCGACTCATCGTAGTTTGGCAGCATTTTGCTGATGGTCTCTTTGTCATTATTGACCAGTGCTTTCAACAGTCGCACACCCTGGTATCCCATGTCGAACGGGTTCTGCACGACCATCGCGTCGATCTGGCCTTCTTTCATCGCAGTGATCGCATCAGGTTCGGCATCGAATACGACGATTGTAAAGTCCTTGCGACGATCAGCCGTTCGAACCACATCGACAATCGCTGGCGCGTTATACGACCAGATTCCGACCAAGACATTCAGGCCCTTGTGATTTCCCAAGGCGTTGCGGACGTTTTCACGAGCCTTATCTTTGTTTGTGTCATCCGCCATCGTGTCCTTGGAAACGAATTTGTCGCCAGCCCCGTCCGCAAACCCACCAATTCGCTCGATCGCGTTTTGTGCTCCGGTTCGCCCGACGAATGTCACATATTCACCTCCATCGGGACGCAGGCCTTTGGCGCATTGGCCCAGAACCTTTCCACCCGTCAGGTTATCGGTACCGATAAAGGCGAATCGGGCGTCCTTGAACTTCGAGCGATCAAGATCTGAGTCGATCGTCAGGATTTTGACTCCCTTGTTCTGTAGCGATCGCAATTCATCGGCGACGGCCACGTTGTTGGCATCGATGGCTGACACGCCGACAGCAGCGATGTCGCTTTGAGTTCCATACTGCTGAAGCTTTTGAAGTTGTCCCTGGGGCGATCCGTCGTTGACATCCAGAGTTGCCTTCAAACCCGCTTCGGCGAGTTTCAATTCGGCATTGGCAGCTTCCAGACCAGCGCGGCACGCATCCCAGTACGGAGAGTCGCCGTTCGTCAGGATGATGATTCGCTTGGGCCCAGCAGACTTCGGCTTGGTGGTACTGCTGTCGCCACAGCCCAAGGTGAACAGAAGTGCTGACGCAAACAGGCAGAGGGACAACTGACCTTTAGGAACGTTCATCGGGTACCTTTGACTACGGGCAATTCATTGCACGGATGTGTTTCACGGTTGGGATGACGAATCCCCGAATCTCTTGATACGACTCACGGCGGGCATTCTACGGACTTTTACAGGCCTCACCATTTGCCGAACCGACCAATACCTCTCCAAAGCCGACATTTCTACATCGGGCAGCACGGGAGTGCGACCGCCTGAGTAGAGGTTGTGGGACGAGACACGATACAGGTCGCCATCAGGCATGGTCAAGATTGTCGACGACTTCTTGAACGAGAGAGCCGATCGTGGTGGCCTGTCTGGCGAACCGACGATTCGTGATTGACGATTCGATCTTCACGCCGAATGGTGTCTGGAGAAGACTTCCGTTAGAATCGGCTGTTTGAGCAATGGCTCAATTTCCTCATCCACTTTCGCCATCGACACTTCTATGTCTCGTGAAGCCATTTTTGAAGCGAGCGTCGATTTCTTCCTGACGCCCATTCGGCCATTCCTCGAAGACGACACCGTCTCGGAAGTCATGGTGAACGGGTACAGCGAAATCTACATTGAACGGCGTGGACGCCTGGAACGGACGGATGCATCGTTTCCCAGCCATGATGCACTGCTGTCGGCGATTCACAATGTGGCTCAGTTCGTGAATCGAGAAATCGATTCGGACCGGCCAATCATGGATGCCCGATTGCCGAATGGATCCCGCGTCCATGTTGTGCTTCCACCGAGTGCCCGGCGCGGAATCTACCTGACGATCCGAAAGTTCAATCGCGACATCTTCGGGATGGACGATCTGATCCATCTGGGCAGTATGTCCGAATCGGCCAAGGAGTTCCTTGAGATCTGCGTCCGGTTGAAGAAGAACATCATCGTGGCTGGGGGAACCGGGACCGGTAAAACCTCGTTGCTGAACGCTGTTTCCACGGCAATCCCGTCCGACGAGCGAATCGTCGTGATCGAAGACAGTTCTGAATTGCGTCTGGCTCAGCCGCATACGCTTTACCTGGAAGTCCAGCAGCCCGATGCGATGGGGCGGGGCGGGGTTTCGATTCGCGATCTGTTCAAGGCTTCGCTGCGAATGCGGCCAGACCGGATCATCGTCGGGGAAGTTCGCAGCGGCGAAGCACTGGATATGGTTCAATCCATGATCAGCGGTCACGCGGGCAGCCTGACGACAGTTCACGCCACAACTCCGCGCGATGCCCTGATTCGCCTGGAAACATTGTCTTTGATGTCGGAAGTCGATTTACCTGTCTATGTCGCGCGAGCTCAGGTGGCGTCAGCCATTAATCTCGTCGTGCAGCTTTCCCGTTATTCCGAAGACGGGTCTCGAAAGATTTCGCGTATTACTGAAGCCTGCGGGATGGATGCGGACAACAACTACATCTTCCGGGATATTTACGTCAGCCGCATCAAGGGGCGAACTCCGCAAGGTCGCCTGATTGCCGATCTGGCCCCTGTAGGCGAAACGCCGTCGTTTGCCGCAGAATTAAGCGAATACGGTCTCGAAAACATGATTCATCACACTGCCGATCTTTGGAATTGAGAGTTCGACGATGAAAGGTCCTGGATACAAGCTGTCACACGATGTCCGCCGTACCTGGCGCTGCCCTGCTTGTGGCACAGAACGCAAGCTGGCAGGTGATATCACCAGCCTGAAGTGCAACTGTCGATCAGACGGAACCTTCATGGTGATCGTCGTGGAACGGACCGTTGCCCCGCGTCCGCTTCAGGTTCCGAACGAGCAGGATATTCGACCGTCTGAATTTGGAATCGACGATCTGCCACCGCTTGTGCCTCACCCATCCTCATTGCCGCCCGAACGAACTGGACCACGGCGACCCAGGCCTGATTCCTCGTCGCGCGGTACAGATTCGACGAATTCCTCTGAACCGACGGAATCGTCAGAAGGTAGTGCCGAATCAATGCACGGGACTGTGGATGAAAAGCCTGCTGCAGAGCCAGACGTAAAGCGCGAGTCGAGTGACCCGGGTAATGAACCCGAAGACGATTGGGGATCGGGCATTCTGTAGTGCGGGTCGCACTTCCGTGCCGCGTCAGAATACGGGTTCAGCAACGATACGTACGACTCCAGTCCAACCGTCTTCGGATCGGGAAGCGTAATACCCAATCGCGGTTCGGCGGGAGCCTCGCCAACTCGCCCTCCCAGCGGCACCTCATCGAGACTCAGCCCGGTCAACTGCCCGATGGTCGGATCGACTTGAGTCGATTCAGGCCCTTTTTAATGGCGTCTTTGCCCTTCTCCATCAGCTTTTCTGCGTCGCCACGAAATGCTTTCTTGACGTCCTCGGGATTTACTCCCAGTTTCTCCAGAATTGAGTCTCGGGCAGAGGCACCAATCTCTTCCCACAACGAATCGAGGATCGCATCCGAGCTGAACACTGCAACGCCGTTGACCATCGGCAGTTTGGCATCGAACTCAATCTTCAAACCGTCGATCTTGCGATTCAGTTCATTGACGGCCAGTTGGGCGACAGTCCTCATTGCCAGGTTCAGACCGTCAGGTAAGCTGGCATGAATCTCGTGAAACCCCAGTTGCCACTTCATCGCCAGAGTCCCTCGTGGCATCGCGTCAGACGGGACGTCCGCATTCATCACCACATCGACGCTTCCTTCATCAATCCAGCGAAACGGCCCCTTCAGGTGGTCACCCACAATTGACACCGGTAGTCGGCTCATCTCCCAGCGAACTGTGCTGCCTTCCTGGTTTGGCTGGCTCGTGATCGAAACGGGGTGGCCTTCGATTGTTCCTGTGATGTTGGAGCGAAAGAGTGTGTCAAACAGCACCCAGCGGCTTCGCATTCTTTCGGATTCCATGGTCGCAATGTGAATGCGATAGGGTGGTGACGGCTCGCCCGATCCAGAATGGTCTACGATCTCCAGATCACAGTTCGTCGCGGAAAACTTACGAATTTCGAACGTCTTCTGGTTGGAACGAGTTATTTGGCTTTTGACTCGCTCGTAACGCCCCGTCACGTGTTCAAGTGTTACGGATTCGAAAGAAGTTCTGGACCAGAGGATCGTCCAGATGGAAAAGCGGCACGTTGCCTTATCACAAGCGAGATCGAAGTTGGAGTAATCGTTGTCTGTGCGTTTAAGTTTGATGTTTGTTGCTTCCAGAGTTCCTCGCAGAAAGCCGCCCGAGACCTGATCGAACGTCACTTCAATCCCCGTTTTTGGCGTCAGGTCTTTCAATGCCCAGCGCAGCATCGGGTCGGCTCCGATGAATTCGATGGAGACGACGCCGATCAGGCCGATCAGGAACAGAACCAGTCCTGCCACGCGAATCCGCCAATGCCATCGCCGCTTCTGCACGGGACGTTCATCGGCCACTTCCGGCGGGACATAAACCTGAGTTGTTTTCGGCTTAGTGTCTGCCGCGGGTGCGGTGACTTCGGGCGATACAGACGGAGATTGGTCGGGGGTTCGAGGAATTGAACTGGCTGGCTTTGACAAACCGATCGTCAACAACGCCGCGATAATTTCTGACAGGATCGTTCCTGCCAGGCTGACCGCCATGACAAGAGCCTCCATCGCCGTGATGGTGATCACGACAAGAAGTTCGCTGATCAGGACAATCAGGATTTCCATGGATGTGTTTTCGATTCCGCAGGGATCAGGGTTGGACGATCACGCTGATTATAATAACGGAGGATCGCCAACCGACGGTATTTCCAGCAACGACTTTCAACAAAGTGTTGAGTTCTGTCCGAGAGTTTTGCATCGTAGAAGCCGTGTCGTCCGTCAAAATATCACTTCTTCAGGCCCGTGGTCATGCATCCCGTTCGAATTGGACCGTACCTGATCGATCGAAAAATCGGTGCAGGTGGAATGGGGACTGTTTATGTCGGAAAGCATGAACAGAGCGGTCAAATTGCGGCGATCAAAACTCTGCCACCGTCACTCGCACGCGACAATGGTTTCGTCCTGCGCTTTAATCGCGAGATCGAAGCCTTGAAATTGTTGAACCACCCTAACGTGGTCAAGTTTTATGATAGCGGTACAGACGACGAAGAGACGTACTACTACGCGATGGAGTACGTCGAAGGCGAGACTCTTTCGAATCGCCTGCGACGTGATCGAAGAATCCCCTGGAAGGACGCCATTCAGTTAGCAGTCCAGGTCTGCCTGGGTTTAAAGCATGCTCATGATGTCGGGGTCGTGCACCGTGACCTGAAGCCGTCCAATCTGCTGATTGCGTCTGATGGGACGGTCAAGATTACCGACTTTGGTGTGGCCCAGGTGTTTGCCGCAGACCAGTTGACGATTACGGGTGCGGTCATCGGGACGGCAGAATTCATGTCACCCGAGCAGGTCGAAGGTCGCCGCGCAGATCGGCGCAGCGATCTTTATTCGCTGGGGGCCGTGCTGTATACGATGCTGGTGGGACAACCTCCGTTTGCGAATGGAACGCCCCCCGAAATCATGCAGAAGCAGCGATTCGGCAGGTTTGACCCTCCGCGAAACTATGTACCCGAAATTCCATCGTGGCTCGATGACATTACCTGCCAGTTGCTGGAAAAGAGCCCTGAAAAGCGTTTGCCGGATGCGTATGTTGCGTCACGCAGGCTTCTGGAAGTCATCAAAAAAGTTGAGCTGAAAAATTCAACGGTCCCAGGCTCCGATGCGGAAACACGACTGGATGGCTCCGTGGCTCCAGGCCGGTTAGGAGCGACTCTGGTCCGTGATCTCGTCCGGGCTCAAAGTGCTCGCAATGAACCGACGTCCACATTTGATCGTCTGATGAACAACCTGTGGGTTCTGATAGGGTTGTTGCTGCTTGTTCTGGGGGGACTGATCTGGTTCTGGCCGACAGTTGAAGATGGATCTGCGGAGCCGAGTTCCGAGCCAGAGCGAATTATCAAGACCGCTCGATGGCGATGGAAGACCGGAGACGCTGTTGGAGCCACGCGTCAACTGGAAGCACTTCGACTTCTCATTGCAGGTGACGAAAGTAAACAACAGGTCGTGAGGTCGATCGATAAATTGCTCTCCACGATCCGAAATACTCGACCAACGTTTAAGCAGAAATTTGTGCGAGAAGCGATGGATCGCGCGCGATCCCAGATGGCGACCGATCCTGCCAAAGCCAAAGCGATTCTGGAAGGGGTCCTGTTTCTTTATGAGAACGATCGATCGCTGATTGACCTCATTTCTGACGTGAATAAGCTGCTGCGTCAGATGGAGAATCCAGATGAGCCGAGTGATGCATCAGCAGCTGACGATCAGCCTGCCGATGCACTGGTACCGGATTCGCCCAACGAGAAGAAATCGCCTGCCGCGTCAGAATCTCTCCAGTAAACAGTTACTGACAGCGAGAATCACTGGCACGAAAGACTTCAGCCAACAAAGGCCTTGTCGTTGGTTCTTACGGCCTTTCGGTCTTCAAGTCAGATTTCGGTCTTGAATTGTTCGTAAGGTTGGGCCGGGCGGTGTGGAATGGTTCTGGTCGCGATGCTTGGTTGATGAGATCGTGCCACGGTATCATAAATTGGCCACAATGGCGGACCGCGATGTGTGTCCCGTGGTGGCTCAGTTTCTTGTGAATACAATTGGAAGACTTCGATGACCGAATTTCGTACCGAACACGATTCGATGGGTGATGTTCAAGTTCCCGCTCAGGCCTACTATGGCGCACAGACTCAGCGAGCGGTCGAGAACTTTCCGGTATCTGGCTGGACACTGCGACCAGAAATGATTCAGGCGATGGGTCTGGTCAAATGGGCCTGCGGGATCGCGAACCGGGATCTTGGAAAATTGACCGGCACCGGCAAGAACCCACTCAACGCTCAGCAGGTTGATGCGATGCTGAACGCCGCCAAGGAAGTGGTTTCCGGGAAGTTCAACAGCGAATTCCCGATTGATGTTTTCCAGACCGGATCGGGAACCTCCAGCAATATGAATTGCAATGAGGTCATTTCGAATCGAGCGATCGAAGCCACCGGTGGAAATCGCTTCGAAATGAAGAAGCCGATCCATCCGAACGACCACGTCAACATGGGGCAAAGCACCAACGACACGTTTCCCACCGCGATTCATGTTGCCGTCGCCATCAGTATTCACAAAACGCTGATTCCCGCTCTCAGCCGGTTCGCTGATGTCTTGAAGTCCAAGGCCCAGCGCTGGGACAAAATCATCAAGATCGGCCGGACTCACCTGGCAGATGCCACGCCACTGCGTCTTGGCCAGGAATTCGGTGGATTTGCCCGCCAGTTGGAATTGAGCGTCGGGCGAGCACAACGGGCTCTGGAAGCAGTCCTGGAACTTCCGGTTGGCGGAACTGCTGTGGGATCGGGAATCAATACGCATCCGGAATTCGGTCGCCGGACCTGTGAAGCTCTGGCGAGTGAAACAGGGCTCGGATTCTTCGAAGCGGTCAACCATTTCGAAGGGAATGCTCAGCGCGATGGGTTGGTTGAGTGTCATGGTCAGTTGCGAGTCATCGCGACGACGCTGTTCAACGTCGCCAACAATATCCGCTGGCTCGGTTCGGGACCTCGCTGCGGCTTTTACGAGATCATGTTGCCAGATCGTCAGCCGGGAAGTTCAATCATGCCGGGCAAGGTCAATCCGGTGATGTGCGAAAGCCTGATGCAGGTCGCTGCTCGAGTCATTGGGAACGATCAGACCGTCGCCTTCAGCGGTGCCACGGGTGGCCAGTTCCAGTTGAATATCATGATGCCGATCATGGGTCATGCCACGCTGGAGTCGGTGGCATTGATGGCTCAGGGGACCACGGCATTTATTGATCTTTGTGCTCTGGACATGGAAGCGAATGCCGACGCATGTGAAGCGAGCGTCGAAAAGAGTCTGGCCATGGTGACCAGTCTGAATCCCTATGTGGGCTACGAAAAGGCCGCTGCTCTGGCCAAGGAAGCCTTCAAGTCGGGGAAGACGATCCGCGAGCTTTGTCGCGAGCAGAACATTCTTCCGGAAGATCAGTTGGCCAAGGCTCTCGATCCGTGGGCCATGACGGAGCCTCAGGCCTGACAGTCTGGATTGTGAACGTGAGGATACCATGAAGAGCCCCTTTCCAGGAATGGACCCCTATCTGGAATCGCATTGGCGCGATGTTCACACTCGGTTAATGACCTACATCGGCGACCAGATCCAGGAACAACTTCCTGCCGACCTCGTCGCGCGTGTTGAAGAAAAAATCGAAGTCGATGGACCCGACGACATTCGATTGGTCGCACCTGATGTGAGCATCGTTCAGGATCAGGAAGCCGTCATTGATCTGCCACAGGGCGAATTCACACTGGTCGCTGAACCACTGGTGGTTTTGGAAGAAGTTCCCGATACTTCGCGTCACGTGAAAATCGTTGACGCGTCGTCAGGGGAACGGGTAATTACCGTCATTGAAGTCCTCAGCCCAACCAATAAACTGACATCATCAGGCCGTAACGAGTATCAGCGGAAGCAACGCGATTACATTCTTGGCGGTATTAATCTTGTCGAGATCGATCTGCTTCGTTGTGGTCAACATGTCCTGTCGGCCGCCTTGGAACTGATTCCACCAAACCGCCGCCGAATGTACATGATGAGCGTTCGATCGCATCTGCGAACAAAAGTGTTCGGATCCACATTGCGAGAATCCTTACCCGTCATCCCCATACCGTTAAGAAGATACGATCGTGACGCTCGTCTCAACCTGCAGCAATTGGTCGATCAGGTCTACGAGCGAGGACGATACTGGAAAATCGACTATCAGTCTGATCCGCCGGAACCCCCACTTCCTCCAGATGAAGCGGTGTGGGTCGATCTCCTGTTGAAGTCCCAATCACGGCGCCAGTAGCATTCGATGGCCATTCGAACGTGCCGCACCAAGTCTGCAGATCACAACCGCATCACCGATGCAGCCTGTGGCAAAAGGGGTTTGTCAAAGCTAAAACGGGGGTTCAATTTGATGGGAGGGCGAGGCTCCCGCCGAGCCGCTAAGTCGATGTGCGCCAACTCGCTAAACGGCTCAGCAGGAGCTTCGCCCTCCCGATCATCAGCCCATGTTTCACGTAAAGACTCAGTCCGTCTCTACAATAGTTCCGCGATGGGTTCGCCGAAGGGGAGAATCGGCATCGGGCGTCCACGATGGTCAAGGAACGCCATCGATGAATCGATTCCCAGATGACGGTAAACCGTGGCCCACAGGTCATTCGGTGTGAGCGGGCGATCAGCCGGGTGTTCACCCTTCGAGTTCGTAGAACCGATGATCTGACCGGTTCGCATTCCACCGCCCGCCATGATGAACGACATCGCTTGCGGCCAGTGATCGCGGCCAGGCTGAATGACTCCCGTTTGTGACCCTGCCGTGTTTTCGATTCGCGGTGTCCGACCGAATTCACCCGTCACCAGGATCATCGTCTTGCGATCCATCCCGCGCTGATAAACATCTTCGATCAATGCTGTCACCGCCTGATCGTAGATTGGGAGACGAACCTTCAGATCGTCCCAGATGTGGCAGTTGACGGCGTGGGAGTCCCAGTTGTAGACCCCTTGCTTCAGGAACGGGACGCCGGACTGATAGGGGTTTTCCATGATCACCGTCACGAAGCTGACGCCAGCTTCCACCAGACGGCGGGCCATCAGGGCTCGTTGTCCCCAGCAGTGGCGACCGTAACGATCTCGAACCGAATCTGGCTCATTCGACAAATCGAACGCCTTACGGGCGCGATCGCTGGTGATCATCCCAACAGCTCGCTGTTGATAGCTGTCCATCGACGACATCAGTTTCGATGCATCGATCTGTCGCTCGATCCGATCCAGTCCACCGAGCAGTTTCATCCGATCATCAAGCCGCTGAGCGACTTGCGATACAGGGGCAATGTTTGGAACCGTGAAATTCGGGGCTGTCGGATCCCCTTCAACGTTAAACGGCAGATAGGCGCTGCCAAGATACGCCGCTCCTTGAGCAAATACGTCATTGATCCGTCCCCCTGGGTTCAGAGAGACCTGATTTGGCAGGCCGTTGTTTCGATTTTCGCGGCACTTGGCGACGATGGCGCCAGTGGCTGGTGCGTCGTTGACCGTATCAACCGGGGTCGCTGGAATGCGGCCAGTCATCATCCGTTTGTGGCCACCCCCATGGTCGGCAAACGTATGGGAGACCGAACGGATGACGTTGTACTTGTCGGCAATCGCCGCATGTCGGGGCATCAGTTCGCAGACGTCGAGGCCCGGTACCTTTGTCGGAATCGGGTGAAAAGCCCCACGATATTCTACCGGGGCCTTGGGCTTCATGTCGTACATGTCCATGTGTGGCGGACCACCTGGAAGCCATACGAAAATGATGTTCGTATCGGAATCAATCGGCATCCCCTGTTCTGCCGCATCCGCTCTCAGGCGAAAGAGATCCGGCAAACCCATGCCGCCGATTCCAAGTGCTCCGACGGAAAGCATTTCCCGGCGGGTCATCGGGCCAGAACAGAGTCTTTTCTGGGAACTCATGGACGTCTTCCGAGTTTCAAGGTGGGATGGCGAAGGCGGGTCGAACCAGATTCCACTGATACGTTACCATCTTATCGAGCCATTGTGAAGTTTTCTCCAACTGTGGCCTGTTTTTCGGCAGTTTCTGCACCCCTTAATTCGTGAACTCTCCGTTTGTAAGCGGCCTGTTTCTGGCCTTTTTTGGATTCGTGAGGGGGCGATTGACTGAACATTCCAACTCGCAGAGTTGAAGACTTACGAGGGGGTGCCACGATTTTGGAGTCCGCGAAATGTCGTGTCGAAGAATTGTTTCGCATTTCGCGGTTGATGTGATGTAATGCTATAATAGGCAATAAGTTACGGACTATTTACGGGTCTGGGTGTTCTCAGAAAGTGTTCTGTATGGTCAGGACGGGCAAACAGACTGGTTTTGACCTCAGTTTTCCCTGAATTTCGGGCCTCCGAACAGATTCCGCAGCGGCTGATGGTCGTCAGAGCCTTATTGTGGTAAAAAACTCCCCCAACTAACGGTTACATTCCGTGACCCGCTGTCGACAGCGGCGTTTTGTTACCGAGCGATCTCGGTTTGATCTATGGGAATTTGAGGGAAGGAAAGTCTGCGATGACAGTGGCGATCACCGCCGTGAGTGCCCGGGAAATTCTGGACAGTCGCGGGAACCCGACCGTTGAGGTCGATGTGGAACTGGAAGACGGCACGATTGGCCGTGCGGCTGTTCCAAGCGGAGCAAGCACCGGGGCTCACGAAGCCTGTGAACTGCGCGACGGCGACAAAGGCCGGTACCTGGGTAAAGGTGTCCGCAAAGCTGTCGATAACATCGAAGAACTTGCCAATGCGATCATGGACATGCAGGTGACCGATCAAGGTGCGATCGACCGCGCCATGATCGAAGCCGATGGGACCCCGAACAAGTCTCGCCTGGGTGCAAATGCGATCCTGGCCTGTTCGCTCGCATGTGCTCACGCTGCAGCTCGAGTCAGTTTCCTGCCTCTGTTCCGTTACCTGGGCGGTGTCGGCGCAAATACGCTTCCCGTGCCGCTGATGAACATCATCAACGGTGGGGCCCATGCCAATAACGCGATCGATCTTCAAGAATTCATGATCGTTCCCGTCGGTTTCACCACTTTCAGCGATGGCCTGCGAGCCGGGGTGGAAACATTCCACAGCCTGAAGAAGGTGTTGAACGACATGGGGATGAGCACCGCCGTCGGTGACGAAGGTGGTTTCGCTCCAAATCTGGAAAGCAACGAAGCGGCGATCCAGGTCATTCTCAAGGCGATCGAAAAGGCCGGCTACAAGCCCGGTGAGCAGATCAAGCTCGCATTGGACTGTGCATCGACCGAGTTCTTCGATTCCAAGACCGGCCTCTATGAAATGGATGGCAAGAAGGTCAAGGGCGATGAACTGGTCGGGATCTGGAAGACGTGGTCCGAAAAGTATCCGATCTGCTCCATCGAAGATGGTTGTGCGGAAGACGATTGGGCGACCTGGAAACTGTTGACCGATGCCATCGGCAGCAAGGTCCAGCTCGTCGGTGATGACTTGTTCGTCACCAACACTTCTCGGCTGAAGCGCGGTATCGAAGAAGGGATCGCAAACAGCATCCTCGTCAAGGTGAACCAGATCGGTTCCCTGTCCGAAACAGTTGATGCTGTCCAGACCGCCTATCGAGCCAAGTACACGGCTGTGATGAGCCATCGTTCTGGCGAAACGGAAGACACAACGATTGCCGACCTGGCTGTCGCCCTGAACACGGGGCAGATCAAGACCGGTTCGGCCAGCCGGACCGACCGAATCTGTAAGTACAACCAGTTGCTCCGTATTGAAGAGTTGCTGGGGAGTGAAGCACGTTACGGCGGTTCGCTGTAACACAGGTGATTGACATTCTGCGGGACATCCAGAGCCACACAGCTCTGGATGTCTTCGCGGAATGATTCCCGCCCGTTGGTATCTCTGGCAGGTTGACCCGAGATTCGAACGAGCAGGAATCGAAATGCGTTGCCAACTGGATCTGTTGCTGGTTTGAAACGTCTGTCGGCCATCGGACGTTTGAGTGGAAGCAGCTATCGATGTCTCCGTCGCTCATCACGACCCAGGCTGATTTCGATGACCTTTGCCAGCACATCCGCGAGGCGAAGCTCGTAGCATTTGACACCGAATTTGTCTCGGAATACACCTACCGTCCGGAACTCTGCCTGCTTCAGTTTGCCACCGCCGAACGCTGTGTCGCCGTCGATCCCTTCGAGATTCAGGATCTGAGCGCCTGGTGGGAATTGATGGCAGATGACAAGACGACGATCCTGATCCATGGTGGTCGTGAAGAAGTTCGATTCTGTCTGACTTTCGCCAACGCACCTCCACGAAAACTCTGGGATGTGCAGGTCGCCGAGGGATTGCGATCCCGCAGCTTTCCACTCGGGTACGATGCTCTGGTGAAGCGAGTGCTCGGCCGCACGGCTCATGGACGCGAAACTCGTACAGACTGGCGGCGCCGGCCACTCACTGAGAACCAGATTGAGTATGCCGTGGATGACGTCAAACACGTGCTCGAGATTTACGACATCCAGAAGAAGTCGCTGACAAAGCTGAAGCGGATGCCGTGGGCTCAGGCTGAGATGCAGCGGATGATTGACGAAGTTTCTGCAGAGCGGGCTCCCGAAAGCTGGCAGAGACTTCCCGGAATTCACCGGCTTTCTTCGAGAGAACTGGCGGTCGTTCGTGAAGTCTATCGTTGGCGCGAATCCGAAGCCGCCGCAAAGAATCGGCCAATGCGCAAGATCTTGCGAGACGACCTCGTGCTGGAAATCGCCAAACGCCGACCAACCAGTGAAGCCGACCTGCTGGCCGTTCGCGACATGAATCGCCCGGAATACAAGAAGGCGGCCGCAGCAATGCTGGCCTGCGTTTCTGAGGGTCTTGCCGTTCCTAAAAACCAGTTGCCGGTCTTGCCGAAATCTCTCGATGAAGAGAAGTCGCACGATGAGCAGGTGGTGGGGCAATTGCTGGGACTGGCTCTGGCAAACCGATGTGCTGAGTTAAATGTCGCCATGGGTTTGATTGGCAAGACCGCGGACCTGCGGCACCTGGTTCGCTGGCACGCATACGGTGAACGAGACGGCGATCCGCCGCGACTCAGTCAGGGTTGGCGGGCGGAAGTTTGCGGCGATCTTTTGACCGATGTCCTGAACGGCAAGATCTCACTGCGCGTCGCGGACCCTCAATCCGATCACCCGCTGGTATTCGAACGCCGTGAAGAGTCCGAAGCAGCGAAGTAGCATCGCCCGATTGTCAGCTCGGACTCCATCGGATTTCTTTTCCCTTTGTCAGAATGAATTCATGACGAACCGTGGCATTCACGGTTGCACATGCGATTCATTCCTTCGATGATATCGTCCGCACCACTGCACCTGATCAGAGAAGAATACTGCCCCTGTTCGCGAACACTGATGAGCAACTGAGGAATTACGATGCGCGATTTTGATTACGCTGTCCCGTCGACGCTGGCAGATGCACTGGCACTGCTGGGCGGCACGTCTGTGGCACGACCGCTGGCAGGCGGAACGGATTTGATCGATCACGTTCGCACTGGTCGGCTTGCTCCTGATCTGCTGGTCGATATCAAGAAGCTTCCCGAGTTAAATCGACTCGAAGCGGGCTCGTCAGGCCTGCGACTGGGTGCCAGTGTTCCCTGCTGGAAAGTCATCGCCAGCACAGAAATCAATCGCGATTACACAGCACTGGTTGACAGTTGCCGGATCATTGGTGGAATTCAGATTCAGAACCGCGCTTCTGTGGGTGGCAACCTGTGTAATTCCGGACCTGCCGCCGATTCGATTCCCAGCCTGATTGCACTCGGTGCCAAGTGTGTCATCGCCAGCAAAGACGGGACACGCGAAGTCCCCGTCGAAGCCTTTTGCACAGGGCCGGGCAAGAATGTCCTGCAACCGGGTGAGTTGCTCGTCGAACTGAAGTTCCCAGCTCGTGCCGCTCGCAGTGGTTCTCACTATCGCCGGTTCATTCCGCGAAACGAAATGGATATTGCGGTTGTCGGTGTCGGGGTCTCTGTGACGCTCGACGAATCGGGACAGCGAATTGCCGACGCGCGAATTGGTCTGGGAGCTGTGGGCCCCACGCCGTTGCTGGCGACAGAAGCAGCCCAGGCCTTGATCGGTCAGGCTTTCGACGACGATGCCATTGCCAAATCGGTTGCTGCCGCGAAAGCGATTGCCACTCCAATCAGTGATATGCGAGGCACCGCCGAATACCGTGTTCACCTCGTCGGAGTCCTGCTGACACGAGTACTCAAGGCGGCAGTCGCCCGGGCGCGTGGTGAGACTTTCAGCTACCAGCCGGGTCACTAGTCGCCCCAGTGAGATCAGGTCTGCTCAATAACACATTTGCGAATTTCAACGAGTTTTTCAGTCTGGATCGCGCAGAGAAAGCAGCATCATGGCGAAGAAGCGAGTCGTTTCGATCAAATTGAACGGTGACCCCGTTGAATTCCTTTGTGAGCCTCGGCAGACACTTCTCGAAGTCCTGCGAGATACGCTGGATATGACGGGTACCAAGGAAGGTTGCTCTAATGGCAACTGTGGTGCCTGCACTGTCTTGATGGATGGTCGGCCGGTCACCAGTTGCCTGGTTCTGGCGATGGAAGCCGAGGGATCAGAAGTTCGCACTGTGGAAGGTGTCGCCTGCGGCAGCCATCTGGCTCCCGTTCAGCAGGCGTTTCTTGAAGGTGCTGCTCTGCAATGCGGAATCTGTACTCCAGGATTCATCATGCAGACCGAAGCGTTGCTGGCCGAGAATCCTTCCCCCACAGAAGAACAGGTCCGGTTCTATCTGGCAGGGAACCTTTGCCGGTGTACGGGATATGACAAGATTGTACGAGCGGTGATGTGTGCGGCTGATAAGCGCCGCGCCGCCCTGGATGACTGAACACGTAAACTCTTGTTCGACGACGCGTGCGTCGTTTGAGGTTTGGAATCGGCACGGTGGACGAGAACGTCTGCCAGGCGAAAACTGCGAACAGCTGACAGGAACTGCCCAGATGTCAACGAATGGCAAGCCGAAATACAAAGTTATTGGAACTCGTCCAATCCGACACGACGGAGTCGACAAGGTCACAGGCCGCGCCAAGTACGGTGCCGATATTCGCCTGAGTGGCCTGCTGCATGGGATTGTGCTGCGCAGCCCTCATGCACACGCTCGAATCATCAAGGTTGACACGTCGCGGGCAGAGGCCCTTCCGGGTGTGCGAGCCGTTGTGACTGCAGCCGACTTGCCACCTCAGGGTAACCGCATGGTGGAACTTGGCGAAGGTGCCGTCAACATGCGGCACCTCAGTGCCAATGTCCTGGCTCACGACAAGGTTCTGTACAAGGGACATGCGGTTGCTGCTGTTGCCGCAGACAATGTTCACATCGCAGAAGAAGCCTGCAAGCTGATCGACGTTCAGTACGAAGTGCTGGAACCGGTCCTCGACGTCTTGAAGGCGATGCTCCCCGATGCGCCGGTCCTGAATGACGACGTTCGGACAGATGGCATGGGTTCGCAAGCTGCGGATCGTCCGACAAACGTCGCTCGACAGATCATCTTCACCAAAGGTGACGTCCAGGCCGGATTCGCCGCTGCCGATGTCGTGCTTGAGCGTGAGTTCCGTACCGGTACAGTGCATCAGGGTTACATCGAACCTCACAACGCCACCGCCATCTGGAATGCCAATGGCAAGGTGACGGTCTGGATGAGTACCCAGGGAATCTTTACCGCTCGTCAGCAGACGGCAGAATTGTTGCGAATTCCTGTCGCCGACGTGAAAGTCGTCCCGATGGAAATCGGCGGAGGATTCGGCGGCAAGATTTCTGTCTATCTGCCACCCATCGCAGCCGCTTTGTCAAAGAAGTCAGGGCGCCCCGTCAAAGTGATCATGGACCGTTCGGCCGTGTTCGAAGCAACGGGTCCGACACCTGCATCGTACATCCGAGTCAAGCTGGGGGTGACGCGTGACGGTAAGATCACCGCAGGCGATGCCTATCTGGCCTACGAAGCTGGGGCATTCCCCGGTTCGCCAATTGGCCCCGGTTGTATGTGTATCTTCTCGTGCTACGACTTCCCGAACGCTCGCGTGGAAGGCTATGACGTCTGCGTGAACAAGCCTCGCAGCAATGCTTATCGAGCTCCCGGTTCAACCAATGCTGCTTTTGCGATCGAAACAGTGATCGATGAAATCTGCCAGCAACTGGGGATCGATCCGGCCGATTTCCGCATCAAGAACGGAGCCAAAGAGGGTGTCCGCCGCGTTGATGGGCCGGTCTACTCGCGCATCGGATTGCTGGAAACCCTCGACGCGATTAAGGCGAGTGAGCATTATCGTTCCAAGCTGTCAGGTCCGAATCAGGGACGTGGAATTGCGAGTGGTTACTGGTTCAATATCGGCCTGAAGTCGGCCGTGACGGCGACTGTCGGCTACGATGGATCTGTAACATTGATTGAAGGATCGACAGACATCGGCGGGTCGCGAACGTCGATCGCCATGCAGCTTGCCGAAACGCTGGGAATCACGGCTGAAAAGGTCACTCCATCGGTCGTCGATACGGACAGCGTGGGTTACACCGACGTCACCGGTGGCAGTCGAGTCACGTTTGCAACAGGTATCGCCGCGATTGAAGCGGCCCGAGATATTCAGCGCCAACTTGTTGTCCGTGCCGCAGAACTGTGGGAAGTCGATCCTTCGACAGTGACGTATGTCGATGGAGGCGTATCCGGCCCCGGCGGCAAGCGGATGACCTTCGAAGAGTTGGCTCACAAGTTGCCCGAAACGGGTGGCCCGGTAATCGGCAATGGTACCTCGGGTAAAGCCACACAAGCGGGAGCGTTCGGAACGCACTGTGTCGACGTGGAAATTGACCCCGAAACCGGCAAGGTTCAGATCGTGCGATACACAGTCGCACAAGACGTCGGAACAGCGATTCACCCCAGCTATGTTGAAGGCCAGTTGCAGGGTGGAGCGGTTCAGGGGATCGGCTGGGCACTCAATGAAGAGTACTGGTACGACGACAAGGGGTCGATGCGAAACGCGACCTATCTCGATTATCGAATTCCCACCTGCTACGACGTTCCAATGATCGAAACAATTCTGGTGGAAGTCCCTGATCCACAGCATCCGTATGGCGTTCGTGGGGTTGGCGAAGTGCCGATCTGTCCACCACCGGCCGCGATTGCCAATGCGATTGCAGCAGCTGTTGGTGTCCGGATGAAGCAACTGCCAATGTCGCCACCACGAATCATGTCGGCGATCTGGGAGCGCGAAGCGGCAAAGTAATCCGGACATGGCAAGAGTCTTCATACCGTCGCAGATCCGAGACCTCACCAGTGGCCAGGAGGTGGTCCAGGTGAGTGGCGCGACGGTTCGTGAGGTGATTGACGCTCTGGAGACGATCCATCCCGGGACGCGAGACCGACTCTGCCGGGATGGACAGTTGCGCCCTGGGCTGATGATCGCCGTCGATTCATCGGTTGCATCATCAGGCATGCGAACTCGAATTGAACATGATTCCGAGATTCATTTCTTGCCAGCAATTGGTGGCGGCTAAAGGCGTGCGTTCAGACGTGCGCCGGGTAGCGTTGGGTGCCACGGGCGGTCGCTTTGGGCCGCCCGTGTTTAACCCGCCAACACACCCAGATCAGCAGGGTGGCCCGACTTGTTTCAACCCGGGGACCGCCTGTCCAAGAAACCTCTGTCCGACGTTTGACAGGTTCAGTGTGGCCCATGCAACTTCGCTTGGTTTGAAGTTTCTTGTGTTCAGCACCCAGTTTGAAGCAAGCTGGGTCAACGAGTCTATCTGAGGGGACGCTTGAAGATTTCCGCCCGGTGCATTGTGTGGGAGTATTCCCATCCCTCGCGTCCGAGTTCATTGAGTTTTTTTTCGGTGGCGGCGATTTGTGACGCGTGATCGGGGTCTTCGTCGGTTGATAGAAAGTCGGTGATGAGTAGCACTCGGTATTCCCAACCAGATTTCGGGGCAGGTGTCTTGTTCGGTGGCGTTTGTGCGGATGCTTGTATAAGCAATGCAGCCAACGCCAACGAAACCCCGCTGAAAATGACGTACTTTCGATGCATTGTGTTCTCCCGAGATTTTGAGCTGAGAGGTGTGTGAGCAACAGTTGGTAATTGTGTTGATTGTTCTCAGAGGCTCGACCGATTGTCATTTGCAACGGTGCGCCGGACACGGCATCAAATGGCGGCAACACTCCCGCTACGGGGGTAGAGCGACTCAAAAATACGCAATCCCACCCAAAACTTCGCATGAGCCAGAAAATCGTGGCTCTCTAACCCAAGTTCCATCGCGACAGGGACGTACGACTATTCCATCGGATCTTGCTTGATTTTCACGACTTCCTGAACCGTCCTGTGCCCCGATTCCAGTGACTCCTGTCGGACAATGATCCCTGTGGAGTCGTACCAGACATCGACTTCCACATCACCACGTAATCGATACCGCGTCGTCTTGACCGGAGCCTCGTCGATGGTGAGCGTTTCCGGGCCAACGCGTTCCAGCGTCGCCGTCAATTGTCGTCCTTTGTCGGCGTCGAGAAGTTTGACCTTCTGGTTCACGCGATTAGCCGGGGGTTCACGCCAGTACGAAGCGACCCAGATATCATGAGGTGCTTTCTGCGCTTCGCCATTTACTTCATAGTGCAGGGCCTGATTCGATGCGGAGGCCTGCACTACGTACTTGTCGCCGTTGTAATCAGCCTCGCTCGTAAGTTCGATCAGTCGCCCAGCCTTCCAGACTTCGGTGCCGCTGGACGCGTACCGATACCGGTAGACGACCAGATTCAAACTCACTTCGACTTCCGCCCGCATCATCTCTGAGCCATCGCTTCGTCGAGAAATCACCATCGTCTGGGATCCCCGTTCCCGTCGATCAACGAGGACCCGGAATTCACGTGTTTGCCGGGAGACAACTTTCGGCTCGGCGGGCTCCGCTGTCTGACCGATCGACGTCACCGCGAGGATGGCAAGTACAAACGTACCACTCACGAAACCAGCGAATCGCCGTGCACAGGTCGGAATGGAGTTTGACATGGGAACCTCGCCACAGAAAGACCGGCAGAAGAAGCCGATGGGAGAGGGGACATTATCTGAAGGTAGACTTTCAGCCAAGATGATTTTCGCGGTACTGTCTCGCCAGGATGGAAACGAACCTGCAAAAGTCAGAGTGGTTTTATGCGAGTGCTGCCGGTCCTGGATCTCTTGAATGGCGTGGTTGTCCGCGGAATTGCGGGCCGGCGTTCGGAGTATCAACCGCTACAAAGTCGGCTCACATCAGACGTGGGACCTATGGATGTGGCACGTGCTCTGAGATCGCAATTCGGCTTTGACCGGTTCTACGTGGCAGATCTGGATGCGATTCTGCATCAACGCCCGAACTGGCAGGTTTATCAGCAATTGATTCAGGATGGATTCGAACTGCTGATCGATGCCGGGATTCGCGGTGTCGACGAAGCTGTTTCCGTCCGGAATTGCGGGGCCGAACCGATCATCGGCCTGGAATCGTGTCCAGGTCCGGAAGTTCTGGCCAAAATTGTTGCAGCGAATTCGGGAGCCATCACGTTCAGCCTGGATCTTCAGCGCGGCCGTCCCATGCTGCCGACCGATTCGACGTGGCTGCCAGAACCAAGGGAAATCGCTCGACAGGTTGTTGAGTGTGGTGTGACGCGAATCATCGTGCTGGATCTGGCGGATGTCGGCACATCCACGGGCGGGGGGACTCAGGAACTCTGCCGAAAACTGCTGAGCGACTTTCCGGAACTCGAACTGACCTGTGGTGGCGGCGTCCGTGGAATTGATGATCTGCGGACGTTCAAGAACCTGGGTGCCAAGTCCATTCTGGTTGCCTCGGCACTGCATGATGGACGCCTGACGCCTGCGGATCTTGCGTCCATAGTTGAGTGATTCATCTTACACTGATTTCACGTGGCGAGCAGCGGGATTCAGTTACACAGACGGATTCGGTATCCTCAAACCTCGATCACGATCGCGGGACCTTATTCACGGAACATCATGAATTCCACCGAACTTCGAGCCAGACAGGCACCATTCAAGAATCAGTACAAAGAAGAGCCAGCGACGGCGCTGGTGACACTTCGAGCTGTCGGCACACTGGGGCTCAACGACGTAACCTGCCAGCTCGATCTGCATCGCAATGCTGCTTGTGCAGGCCTTCATCCTCTGACGGGTGGCGATGGCAAAGGGGGATGCTCCGCAGAGATGCTGCTGCACGCCTTAGTTGGATGTGCCGGAGTGACGCTGGGAGCCGTCGCGACAGCCATGGAGATTCCGATCACCTCAGGAACGATCACGGCGGAAGGGGACGTCGACTTTCGTGGAACACTGGGCGTCAGCCGCGAAGTCCCCATTGGATTTCAGGAAGTCCGGCTGTCGTTCCAACTCGATTCCAGTGCCCCACCAGAAAAACTCGCCAAACTGATAGAACTCACCGAACGCTACTGCGTTGTCTATCAGACGCTGAAAAACTCGCCGCGGCTGGTGACACAAACTGCCTGATTTGTTTGTACACAAGTCTTTTCCATTAAATAAGATGCGACGTGTTCGATGCCGCTTTCGATGGCCCGTTTACGCTCGAGTGGGTCCAGAACTTGAGACAAATTCGACTGCAAGCTTTCGACGCGAACTCCTCAGCAAACTCCTCCCGTGAATCGATGGCAACGCGGTCTCGATTTTGACGCACGAATCACGTAGGCTGTTGTCGATCTGAATGTGGAATGAATAGGGCGTCAACAGAAGGTGCATGCTGCCATGGCATTCGGTAAATCACGGCGTGAGTTTCTGCGGGATCTGGGTTTGAGCGCTGCGGCGGTGCCGTTCGTTTTGAATCTTCCCAGCCTTGGATTTGCCAATCAGCAGACGCGCAAGCAACGTCTTGTGATCATGTTCAGCCCGAACGGCATCGTTCCGAAAAACTTCTGGCCCGACGAAGAGGGGGCTCAGTTCACGCTCAAGGAAAGCCTCTCCCCGCTGGAACCCTATCGCGACCGGACTCTGATCCTGAAAGGGGTCTGTGACAAAGTTCGCGGTGATGGCGACAATCACATGCGCGGGATCGGCTGCCTGCTGACGGGGATTGAATTGTTCCCCGGCAACATCCAGGGGGGCTCAGACACCCCCGCAGGTTGGTCGAGTGGTCTGTCGATCGATCAGGAAATCAAGAACTATCTGCAGGGACGTCCTGAAACTCGTACGCGATTTGGATCGCTGGAATTCGGCGTGATGGTCCCCGATCGCGCGGATACCTGGAGTCGCATGGTCTATTCCGGTGCCAACAAGCCGATTGCTCCGATTGATGACCCGTACCAGATGTTCCATAAGCTGTACGGCCGGATGAAAGATCAGGAAAGTCTGAAGAGTGTTCTGGATGAATTGCAGGAAGATCTTCGTACTGTCTCGGGGCGATTGAGTTCCGATGACCGCAAGTTGCTCGAAGAACATGCGACGTTTGTCCGCGAAATGGAGCGTGAGCTTCAATCGTCAGGTGACCTGACTTTGAAGCATCAGGTTCCAGAGCTTGAGCCGAATGTCAAAGAAGAAAACGACAATATGCCGAAGATCAGCAAGATGCAGATTGACCTGATGGTCAACAGCTTCGCTGCCGATTTCGCTCGTGTCGCCACATTGCAGTACACAAACTCTGTCGGCGGTGCCCGCATGAAGTGGCTGAACGTCGAAGAAGGGCATCACGAACTGTCGCACAAGCCAGACAGCGACGAAGCTTCGCAGGACAAGCTGACCCGGATCAATAAATGGTTCTGCGAACAACTGGCGTACCTGACGAAGCGCCTCGCCGAATCACCAGAACCCGGCGGAACCGGCAGCCTGCTCGACAACACTCTGATTGTCTGGACCAACGAACTGGGACAGGGGAATTCTCACACACTCGACAATATCCCGTTCGTTCTCGTTGGTAACGGTCTCGACTTCAAGATGGGCCGTTCGCTGAAGTACAACAAGGTGCCTCACAATCGCCTGTTGCTGTCACTCGCCAACGGGATGGGACATCAGATCGATCGATTCGGCAATCGCGATTACTGCAAGGATGGCCTGCTGACCGGATTGACGTGATCTTTCAGAGCGTCGTACGTCGGCGATCATTTTCAGTCATTTTGAATGAACCCTGCATATGGAACAGTCATTCCCCTGGGATAGCGGGCTGAGTTATTCCGCGTTTCTCGACAAATACGCGACGGCCGAACAGCGTCGTCGCTGGAACGATTTTCATGCGCGCGTGGTACTGACAAAAGTGCAGCAGGAATTGCTGTCCAGCTTCCGCCGCGAAATGAAAGTGTTGATCGTTGCCGGGGCGTGGTGTGGTGACTGTATTCAGCAATGCCCGATCTTCGATCATTTCGCGAAGCACGCACCCACGATTCAGATCCGCTATTTTGACCGTGATGATCATCCTGACCTGGCAGATCAGCTTTCAATCTGTGGTGGACGACGCGTTCCCTCGCTGCTGTTTCTTGCGGAAGACGGTGCCCCCTGTGGGCGCTATGGCGATAGAACATTGTCGAAGTACCGCGACATCGCCAAGGGACTGGACGGTGCCTTCTGCCCGACCGGACTGATCGCGCCGGCTGAGTCGCTGCTGGAATCCGTTATTCAGGACTGGTTGAATGAATTCGAACGGATTCAACTGATGCTGCGAACGTCTCCGCGATTGCGAGAAAAGCACGGAGACTGAGCGCCGGAAAGTAGGCTGAAGCCCCACGAGACCACAGCTCAAATGGAATCGAACCAAATCCAGGAGTGTCACGAATGCATGCCGCGCAAATCGTGGATGATTTCGACTCGGGTTCTGGCAGGGAGAGCTAAAGATCGCCGCGAGTGATCGCATCCCTGGAGCCATGCCAGACCCGCAGAATTTGGACGGTTTTGCCGACGATACGAAACAGCAGCCGATACTTGTAACGCTTGCGACCAAACAATAACTCACGTATCGCTTCACCCACGTCCTCTGATTCTGCCGCCAAAGAACATCGCTCCGGATGAGTTTCAAGAGTGTCCAGTTTCGCCATCAAACTGGCGAGCCATTTTCCGCCAGCTTCGGTCGCCATTTGGTCGTGAAACCATTTCAGGACCGATTCGACATCGGCTTCCGCTTTTTCGGTGACGACGACCCGGTACATCTTTTCATTCGCCCTGGGTTGGAATGCCGTATTTCCGTGCCAGGGCCTTGAGCGCCTTGCGGGCAGGTTTGACCCGGCCCGCTTCCGCATCCTCTAATCCTTCTCGGATGGCAGCAACCGTTTCCTCGCGGTCGGCTTTTGCGGCCTGTTCGACTAATCGTTGATAGGCGGCGGCATCCTGTACCACGACTTCCGCCTTTCCGTTCACCGTCAGAACAATTGGCGAGCCTGAGGCGCGCAACTGCTGAAGGTAACTGGATGTCTGGCGCTTGAAGTTTGTCAGCGAGTCGATGCCGTTTTCGAGATTAAGCATTGTCGGTCCTTTCGCATTGAATTCGATGCGAATTCAATGCTACCGGACTTTGCTGCTTCGCGCAAGCCCAGGTCTCCGCAAGCATCAGGTAACCGTGTCGGCGCCCTACCGTCCTGCGTGGATGCCGAGCCTACCCTGAAAATGCCGCGACTACGATTTGACGGGTACTGCATGTGAGCCAACCGCTGTCTGCAATACACCCATCAGCCGGTACGCGCTAGCGTCCGGTTCGCCTTCTCTTTCGCATGGAATCCGCATCAACTCTCGCA
>CAXBSB010000006.1:0-68818 GCA_963977965.1 uncultured Schlesneria sp. | reverse complement strand
CAGAGCGAAAAGGATGTCCAATTGTGGCCGGAAAACCCTTCAATAGTCCAGAAGCCGCTTTCGCTCGGACTCGCGGTGTCTGCAGCTACTGGAGTATCTGGCGGCTCAGCCCAAACTGTCCCCGCGCTGCTGCTCCCAAAGGACGTCGGGGGGTTGCGGTTAACAGATTTGACTGATGCGAAGCGAGTCGAGGACGCCATGATTGACAAGGTGGATTGTTTCCGCGTCGAAGGGAAGTTGGGGATCTTAAGGACGATCTGGATTGACAAGAAAACTTTTCTCGTGCGGCAGATTGATGAACCGCAGTTTTCGAGAACAACGACCTATGAGCCAGTCATCGACGGCGAGATCGTTGATAAGTCACTCGAGTTCGATCCGCCGAAGAAAAAATAAGACAGAATCAATGCCACACGGGCGCGAAATGACTCTGCGCCCACGGTTGAATGGAAGTCAATTGTTTCGCTGAGTCGCTGTACGCGTCCACAAATCGATTGCCCACGCAAGACAGAGCGTGAACAAAAGCAGAATCCATTGAAACACAGCGACAACTATCATCGTCAGTGCACTACTACCGCTCGAAAACGGGTTCATTCCGCCACCGGAAAGTCTCGGCGTAACGGCGTCTTGCCATAAGAAGAGTAATCCCCCAACAACACTGAGTGTGGATCCGAGACAGATGAATAGTGACGGATAAAACCGTTCTTGTGTGATGATGGATGCTGTCGCCCAAGCTACGAATGGTGAGCAAACCCACAACCAAAAGCCATCAGAATCCCATATCGGGACTGACGACGACCGCGAGTACTGGGTTACAACGGTGATTGTGCTCACCAGCCCGATCAGTGAAACAAGTAATCCAATCGTCCATGGTCGCAAAATCGATTTCATGTCGCAGCCTTTGTAAGTTGTCGCCGTAAAAAATCACGGAAGGAGGGCTGAACGAATTCCCTGAGTGAGCATGTCACGGTCGATGTTTCATTCACTTGTTCTCATTTTGTGTGAATCGTTTGATGCGGCGAGAGCTGACGAATCAGAGGACGATCGTCGGTTATTGACGTCGTACACCTGCCTTTCAGCCAATGCGATGATTCCAGATCCCAATACGAATCCGGCCATGGTACCCATCCCCGCCATGATGAGAGCGACCACAGATGCGCCGATGAATTCATACAGGGGAGATACCGACAACATCGGATTTGAAAATGGCACTGCTCGCGCCCATGGTTCCAGCAGACTGATTAATGGCACAATTGCCAAACCCAAAATGAATCCCGTCAAACTGGTGCGACAGAGTATGAACCGAACCGCTTTCTTCTCATCCTCCAACTGCATTGCGCTCCGATAGATCAGCAATCCGAGGCCGCTTCCCCACAATATCGCCTGGCACGGAACCACAAGCTGCCACCACACTGTCACAAACTGATACTTCCCCGGTCGATACTCCCCGCCCTTAAGCGATTCCCGCTGATTCTGGATCGAACGCATCGCGACCCAAACTGGCAAGGGCCCAAACCCGGAGCTATTTACGTTCCCCACGTTTGCACTGTACGAACACGGCGGAAACAACGCGTTGAGAACGCTTAAAGCGATCGTCACTGCAACAATTTGGGTTTCGTTCGGCATTGATACTTGCATGTCTTTTGCCTGAAAGATTCATGATGGAAGCAGCGTATAGCCAGCTTCAGCGAGTATGGCACTTCAGTACACGACAATCGCGTGCTGCGCACAATGCCATGCAACGATACAGCGTCCAATTCAATTCGTCTTTTGGCTTTTCCTGTACGAGAATTGAAACCACCAAACTACCAGGCAGAACACCAATCCTATCAGGGCAAACGGACCAAATACGAACCCTGCCAAGAGTCCCTCCCAATTGTGCTCAATGATCCACACCCAGCAGAACCCATGCAACGCGCCTGCGCCGAACAGGAACACGAGAAGAATACTTGGTATCGTCAACACGAGCGCTAACCAGCGTCCGGTTGCCTCACGTCGCAACAACAGGACTCCAGCAGCGATCCAGGGACTCGACAAAACAAGTGCGACCACCATAGCGAATTCTAATGGTGGCACTCCGACACCTACCGGCATGTGGTCTCCGCCCCCTCGTATGAAATCGGAGAACGCCATCAATCCCAGTTCGACCGTAGGGCACGCCGCAAACAGTAGCGTAGTCACGCCTGCAAACTCAGATGTGACAAACGATTTCATTGTGTTGGCTTTCGAAAGTCATCTTCACCACGCCCGTCAGTCCAGCTTGAGTGTAACTGAAGTGATGTTCAGCGAGATCAGAATACCGAAATCACGCGAAAGTCTTGCATTATTCCGAGGATTTGGGGGCGTGTGGTTTTCGTCGCGAAATGACGACAGAGACAATGATTCCGGGAATCAGGCCGACAACCATTCCAAGACACGCTTCAAATTGCGACACCGTTGTTCGCCAGAAACGATCGCTGGTGGGTAGTCCCAGAAAAAATGCGAAGATCAATTCCAGAACCAGCCCCATGGTAAAAGCTGCGAATGACGTACAAAACCACGCGGAAATAAAACCGATTACGGGACTGCGACAGTACCTGGTGACCACTGCCACAGAAAGACAACTCGCGAATGCGGGAATCATCGTCCAGCAGGCAAACGCTGCAAACACCAGGATGTATTCCATGCTTATGTAGCCTGCGGCCGACTATTCAGGATTTGACCGTTGGTAGCCAGCCGAGCTTGAACAACGACCAACCGATTCAAATTCATCTGGGACGGTTACAAGGCGTGCAATCCCCTTGTTTTCGATTCCGCCTAAAAACCACATATCCCGCTGTCAAACCGGAAAGCGGCCCCCAGAACATGACCGTTGTGATCACCAGCAGAGTGGCCCCCATCTCACCTGGTGGAGTCGGCGGTGGCGCAGATCCATCGACAATCCTGACGTAGATGATTCCCAGAAAAACACTGGCGACGACCGCAATAAACCAAGAAACCCAAAAGGCAGCGAACGCAGTCCTGCGCCGCGATCCGACCCATGCCGATATCGAGATTTCGACGATTAGGAATGCCAGAAGCAATATGGTGGAAGCCATCGGACTCAATGATTGCATTTCCATGTCATCCTTTATCGCGAGTTTTTAAATTTCTTGAATCACAAAACGATCGCTGCAGATCGCCGAAATCGCGTTTTCGTAAGCTCGAGATGGCGATGCTACGCCAACCGGTGGCTATGCGACCAAAGAAGAAGGCAATTGAGCCATCAGCGTCATGACCAGTGACTGCTCCATCTCGCCGACCTTAAAGCCAAACGGTCCGCGGCCGGCTTTGTAGGTAATTTTTCCCTTATGATCGATGACGTACAGTCGGGCTGGCATTCCGCTGTAGGCGTTGCCAACTCGATCATCGATTTCGTCAACCAAGAGGGGGATTCTGGCATTGAGCAACCGAGAACATTGGCTGGCTACGGCGGTTCTTTCGGCCAGAGTTTTCGGTTGAGTGACGTCGACCCCGAGTCTCGTGTTCGATTCCATTTTCCAACCGTCCGCCGGATGGGCTTCGCGAACATAGATCGCCAGAAACGTCGCGTCGTTCTCAAACCGGCGAGATACAGCCTCGACACCGGGATACATCGATCGGAAGGGGCTGCAGGTGAAGTTTCCGAACATCAGAACGACGGGCTTGCAGCCGATGACATCCGCCAGATGAATCGTCTGTTTGCCGTCCTGTGTAGTCAGAGTGAAATCAGGAGCCTGGTCTCCGAGACTCGGGCCTTCCTGCAACGAACCGAGTTCACCACTGAGCAATCCTTTGACGAGTTGCTGTTGAGTTGGTGCATCACCGGGATAAAAGCTGGCAGAGATTCCTGTCAGCCAGGCTTCTCGCAAACTCTCGATCGAGGCGACGTCACCCACTTGCGAAACGGAATCGAAAAACGCGAGCCATTCGGCTCGAGTAAGTGTCCCGTTTCCTTTCGTGTCCAACCGCCGAAGCAGGCGATTGACCACATAGGCATGCTGTACCCAGGGGTTGCTATCGGACCAGTCAAGATCCTCCGCAGTGATTGCTCCGTCGCGATTACGATCTAATCGGACGAACCATTCTGGCGAACCGCGAAATCTATCCGCATAGATTGATCCATAAATGGGGATCTGATGCATCTCTGCCAGCGACTTCCAGTCAAACTTCGATTGCGCCGGACCGAACCAGCCATCGCTGCCGCCCATCAGGCCTCCCTGGGCGATTGAGATCAGCATCCGCACCGATTCCGGGATTGGCTGGCCGCTGTATTTCGATCGCAAGTCGTCTGCGAGTTGCTTCAGTGCAGCAGGCGATGATTCTTTGCCGGCAACGAGGGCTGATAACTCGGCAGATGTTGGCAATGCCTCTGCAAACAGGCTGCTGGCCATGGGATGTCCGATTGCTACAAGAAGGGAAACGTTGTCGCCACACTGTTCATTCCAATTGTGGCGAATGAAACCGGTCGATTGCTATCATAGGGATTCGCGTCCGTCATCAAAATTCTTCAGAATGGATGATTCAATTGCCGCTCCTTGGTTCTCATTTGTCGATCGCTGGTGGTTACTACAAGGCCGCAGATACAGCCGCGTCACTCGGCATGGACACTGTGCAGATCTTCAGCAAGAACAACAACCAGTGGAAGGGGAAGCCCCTGTCGGATGATGATGTTCGACTGTTTCGAGAAGCCGTTGAGCGGGCCGGGTTGCGTCGCCCGTGTGCGCATGACAGCTATTTGATTAACCTCGCCAGCCCGGATGACGTTTTGTGGCAGAAGTCGATTGATGCCCTGATCGATGAATTGCAGCGGGCAGAGCGGTTGGGGTTGGTGGGAGTGGTCATGCACCCTGGCAGCTTTGTCAGCTCCACCGAGGAAGCAGGCCTACAGCGGATCGCAACGGCCATTGATCAGGTTCATCAGCAGACGCGAGGAATCCAGTGTCAGCTCTGGCTGGAAACAACAGCCGGGCAAGGAACGAATCTGGGGCATCGTTTCGAGCACATCGCGACCCTGCTAAACACTGTAAAAGCATCCGATCGACTGGGTGTTTGTGTCGATTCGTGTCACATTTTTGCTGCGGGATATCCTCTGCAGACCCCTGATGAATACAACGCGACGATGTCTGAGTTCGATCGAACGATTGGAATCGATCGGATTTGTGCCTGGCACCTGAACGACAGCAAAAAGCCACTCGGCAGCCGTGTTGATCGGCACGAACATATTGGACGTGGCTGCCTGGGCCTGGAGCCGTTCCGCCATATCCTGAACGACCCGCGGTTCGCAGAAATCCCGATGTATCTGGAAACGGAAAAGGGTGAAGAAGAGGGCGAGGATCTGGATGCCATCAACCTTCGTGTCCTGAAAAGCCTGATCCAGCCGAAGGCTCCTGCGCGCCGTAAAAAGGCGACGTAGGCAAATCTGGGTATCGATTTGAAGTTGGGCGGGACGTAGGGTGGGACAAGTGGCGCTTCGCCGCGCGGGCCCACCATCTGGAAACGTTGAGAAATACTGGTGGGCCTGCGCTCGAAGCGAGCTGGTCCCACCCTACGTTGGAAAAAGCGATTGCCCTGTCAGGAATGCCGGGTTCGGAATCTTGCCGCCGGATTCTTCTGTTTTCACTCTCGCTGAAAGACTACTTCTTCGATACTATCACTATCGCATCGCAAGATTTCGATGGGTTCAGTCGAGGGGCTTGGTATGAATCATTCGCATCGAGGGACGCACAGGGCAGGAGTTCCACTGTCATTGATGACCGGTGCAACCTCGTCCACGATTTCGGTGGGTTCACGACGCTGGTTTCTTCAGGCAGGACTCGCGGGAAGTGCTCTTGCTGCTGGAGGGCTTTCAACGCTTGCATCTGCCTCGCCTGTCTCGAGAGAACGACTTGGGACTGATCGCAAAGCGGTGATCCTGTTCTGGCTGTCGGGTGGACCAAGTCACATCGATATGTGGGATCCGAAGCCCGATGCCCCGACCGAAATTCGCGGTCCCTTTTCGACAATCGCCACGACGTTGCCGGGTGTTCAATTCAGTGAGCATTTGCCACTGCAGGCATCGATCGCGGACAAGCTTTCGATCATTCGCTCGGTCGACTGCACTGCCAGCAATCACACTCCCATCACGATGCAGGCGGGAAATCCACTGGCTCGTCGTACTGACAATGGACGTGACGGGGATGGATATCCTTCGATGGGGTCTGTGGTTGCCAAATTCCGAGGGCCGAATGATCCCGAATTGCCTGCGTTCGTGGGGCTGGCTCCTTCGTGGAAGGCAGATGTCTGGGAATCTGGCCAGATGGGAATGAACTATGCCCCGGTGAACGGTTTGGAACTCGCCGGGAAGTTTTCGCTGCCGAGCGGAATTCAACTGGACCGGCTTTCCAATCGCGAACAGTTGCGGCAGCAGTTTGATCGCCTGCGCCGGGATATCGATCTGACCGAGACTCTGGACCGGTCCACACGATATCAGCGTCAGGCCTACGAAATGACGGTCTCGGGCAAGGTCGAAAAGGCCTTTAATCTCAGTGATGAGCCTGCAGCGTTACGCGATGCCTACGGGCGGGAAAGCATCGGTGAGAAGGGATTGCTGGCTCGGCGACTGGTTGAAGCAGGAGTCTCGTTCGTACTGGTCAGCGGTCGGTGGGGTTACTTTGATCACCACGGTGACAATGTTCCTCCCTGGGGAGGGATTGAAAAAGGCCTGAAACCGATCCTGCCGACGGTCGACAAAGTAATGCATGCGCTGATCCACGATCTGGAACAGCGCGGATTACTGGAAACGACGCTCGTGTTGATGATGGGCGAATTTGGTCGTTCCCCGGTGATGACCGCGGATGCGGGTCGAAATCACTGGACGAACGTGATGTCCATGATCGCGGCTGGGGGCGGCCTGCGTCACGGCCAGGTGATCGGCAGCACGGACTCACGCGGCTATGGAGTCAAGGATGGTCTGGTTCGTCCACAGGATCTGGCAGCCACGGTCTTCCGTCACTTCGACATTGATCGGGGAAGCCACTGGATCAATCCACAAGGACGACCGACCCCGATTGTGACCGAAGGTGGCCGACCAATTCCCGAACTCGGTTAGTACGGGGCGCCGTCCGTGTTGCATCGGAACAGGAGCGAGACGCCACACATCAATTTGGATGATCGAGCCGTCGATCAGGCCGCAGGACTGGCGTCCAGCAACTCTTCGATGACTTTGACGAGCTCCGGGAACTGAAACGGTTTCGCGAGAAATCGTTCGTCCGCAGAAATGGTGGTTGGCAGGTCTGAGCCAATCAGAACTCGGTTGGATTGTTGCCAGCGCGACGTGACTGAGGCTGCGTCGTATTCCGCATCCAGATCAATCACAACGACTTTCGGCGAAACCCCGTTCGTGCGCTGAGGGATTCTGGACCCGCGACTGTGTTCGACAGTGGCGCCACGCGGCTCAAATACGGCTTTCAGCACCGTTTCTGTATCCGAAGCTCCGCCTACCACCAGCACTCGCCGTGAAACTTCCACTCGGCCGTCCTTCCATGCCTGACCGGGAGACCGTCATGGCGACGATCTCCTGCTATCCGCCGAGCCGATCCTTCGGCCAGCGTTGTGCGGACTGTAGTCGGAAGTGGAAACCCTGTCAAAATCAATTGTGGGGCATTATTCAGGCCGAAATTCTGTTGGGTTTTGCGGGCCGGGGATTCGCGAGACTGCGTTTGCCTGTGGCTCAGTTTCATCAAGGTGCAGGTTTTGATGTGTTCAAGCTGATCCAGAGAGTTTCGCCAACCGCGATTCTTTCGCCAGGAAGTGGGTCGAATTCCACGGTCAGGCTGCCACGTACTCGCTCCCATACGATGGAAGTGACGCTACCGACGGGTTTGTCTCCGCGAAAGACAGGGTCTTCGAGTGCGATGCTGGGACGCAAACCTTCCAGGCCGCCGTTGCGACCTGTGAACCCGGGGGTATCGCCGAGATATTTTGCATCGAAGCATTCCACGACGTCGAATTCGAATCGTGCACGTTCAGCTGGTACGTCGATCAATGCGAATGACTTGCCAGGCTGTGCTGATGATGTTTGATGGCAGGCATATCCAGCAGTCAGTACCAATCCAATTCCAACAGCAATTCTGAGTGACTTCTTCACGAATGAGTGTCCTTGAGCACAAAGGATAAACGCACACAGATCCTCACTGCGTGACGATGAATTGACTTGGCAGTATGCCGTCATCCAGCGGTTGCGCTAACCCAGCGGCGAGTTCGGATGTGATTTCCGATGGAGACATGTCGCCAGAAATTGCGTGAGCGGTTTTCGAAACGCATGCTCGGGATGATAGAATCCAGCATGAACAAAAACGCAGAGAACTCAGGCTCAACTCGTAGCAGCACAACCGAGGCCTCGCCCACATCTTCCAGCCGGTACAGGTTCGAGAGATATCGTGGCAAGATCCGTCGTCGTGAATTGCCGGGAGGCCCCGTCCATGGATCGGGCCATACACGCGCGGCAAAGGACAGGGTTCGCTCAAGCGGCCAATTGATCCGACAATTCCTGCTGTTGTTGCGTCCGTTTCGGACCGCAGTGATCTGGATACTGTTGTCGGTCACAGCTTCGACATTGATCGGCCTGCTTCCGCCTGCCGGAACAAAATTCATCATTGATTATGGACTCAGCGGCAAGCCGTTGCCCGACATCTTCAAGTCGCGGTTTCCCTGGTTAACCGAACCAAAGTCGTTGCTGTTTGCGACGGTTCTTGCCGTTTCGTTTGTGACTCTGCTGAAGATTCTGATTCACATCTGGGGTCGCTGGTATGCGACTCTCATTTCCAAGCAGATCCAGTTGAACTTGCGACGGCGAGTCTTCGAGCATGCTGTTCGTCTGCCATTACATCGCGTGCATGAGCTTCGATCTGGTGGTGTCGCATCGATTCTTCGGGAAGATGGTGGCAGTGTCGGTGAACTGGTTTTCGGGATGCTGTTCAATCCCTGGCGAGCGGTCATTCAACTGCTCGGAAGCCTGGTCATCCTGGCATGGGTCGATTGGACATTGCTGGCAGGAGCCGTCATCCTGCTGCCCATGGTCTTCGTCACTCATCGCGCCTGGATCAATCGTATTCGGCCTCAGTTTCGCGAGATCCGTAAGCAGCGTGAGCAGATTGATGCATCGGCGACCGAATCGTTTGCTGGCATGCGGATTGTTCGAGCCTTCAGTCGGCAGAAGCGTGAAGCCGCCCGGTTTACAACCGAAAACAACCTGATGGCACGTCAGGAACTGTATGCCTGGTGGTGGATGCGCGTCGTCGAAATGGTCTGGGAAGCAATGATTCCGCTGGCCAGTGCCGCGTTGCTCTTTTACGGCGGTTGGCGAGTCCTCGACGGACACCTGACCGTTGGCGATCTGATGATGTTCCTGGTTTATCTGCTATTGCTGCTGGAGCCACTGGCCACGCTGGCTTCCAGTGCCACGCAGTTTCAGAACAGCCTGAGTGGACTGGATCGAGTGCTTGATCTGCTGGGTGAGCCTCGCGAAATGCCCTCGTCGCCCGATTCGCGTCGCGTTGATCGGAAGCAAATTGTCGGCCGGATCGCGTTCGAAAATGTTTCCTTCACCTATCCTGGCTCAGATTCGCCCGCATTGAAGGGAATCAACCTGGAAGTCGGCGCGGGACAGACCGTGGCACTCGTTGGTCCCAGCGGCGCTGGAAAGACGACGCTGAGTAACCTGGTCGCACGCTTCTACGATCCGACGGAAGGCCGAGTCACACTCGATGGAGTTGATCTGCGTGATTTCGACGTCGAGTCCTTTCGCAGCCTGCTCGGAGTGGTGGAGCAAGACGTCTTCTTATTCGATGGGACCATTCATCAAAATATCGCATATGCCCGCCGGGATGCCTCGGACGCGGACATTCGAGCCGCCGCCGAAGCCGCGAATGCGACCGAGTTCATCGACCGAATGGCCAACGGAATGCAGACCGTCATCGGGGAACGAGGTGTTCGGCTGAGCGGTGGGCAACGCCAGCGATTGGCGATTGCCCGAGCGATTCTGGCCGACCCTAAGCTGTTGATCCTGGACGAAGCCACCAGCAACCTGGATACAGAAAGTGAACGTCTGATCCAACAGAGCCTGAGTACCTTGATGAAGGGCCGAACGAGTTTCGTGATCGCTCACCGCTTAAGCACCATCGCCGGAGCGGATTTGATCGTCGTTGTGGAAAACGGATGTATCAGCCAGACAGGGACTCACGATGAACTGATGGCCCAGGGTGGCAAATATAAGACGATGGTGGAACAGCAGATTCACATGACGCTCGGAAACATCAACCCAGCTCGCTCCAAATAGCCTATCGGGCAAACTTGATGTGAAGTGCCTAATGCGACGATTGCACCCCGCTGCCCATTCTCTTTAATCGGATGGTCGTTCCTTGGTGGTCACACGAAGCCGTCCATGCGGGGTGCCACGGTTTTGGAGTCCTCGACAAGGCCGTGTCTTCGCTCGTGGAGTAACGCAAATCGCCAATCCATCCCGCGTACAAATCTTGCCGCACGAAGACATTCCGCCGAAAACGCACGGCCTTGTCGAGGACTCCAAAACCGTGGCACCCTGAATCGAGGTTTGCTCGCTCGTTTCACCGTGTCACCACCAATTAACGACTGCACCTTAAATCTTCTGGCCGATTGACACTGCGCGAAAGGGCACTCTAAAATCGGGGTTTTTCCTCGCGCGGGTTTCTGTGAGACTGATCGATGCCGCAAAATCTGGATGAAGCTGTTCGCAAAGCGGATGTTCTGCTGGAGGCTCTGAGCTGGATTCGCCAGTTTCGGGGTCGCCACGTCGTCATCAAATTGGGCGGCAGTGCGATGGAAGAAACCGAGGCGATTCGGTCCTGCCTCACTGACGTGATTTTCATGTCGACGGTTGGTATGCGCCCCGTTCTCGTTCACGGGGGCGGCAAGGCCATCAACGCCGCGATGACGAAAGCTGGTATCCAGCCACGATTTGTGCAGGGACGTCGATATACAGACGACGAAACGCTCGAAATTGTGGCTCGAACGCTTTGCGCAGAAATCTGCCAGGGACTCGTCGACGAAATCACGCGCCAGGGGGGCGACGCTCGCGGGCTGAATTACCAGACGATGAACTGCCTGATCGGGCAGAAACTGATGCTTCCGGTTGAGAATGGCGAACCGATCGATCTGGGCCGTGTCGGAGAAGTGACGGATATTGATCGCGATTTATTATTGATGACGTGCCGTGAAGGTGTGATTCCCGTTCTGCCATCCGTCGCTCTGGACGAGGCGGGCGGCAAGTTGAACGTCAACGCCGATACCGCCGCAGCCGCCGTGGCACGATTGATTCAGGCCGAGAAACTGGTTTTCCTGAGTGACGTGCCTGGGATTTTCCTGGATCGGAAAGATCCGTCAACGCTTCAGTCGCACCTGACCGCCGCCCGCTGTCGCGAATTGATCCGCGACGGCATCATTGATGCAGGGATGGTTCCAAAGGTCGAGGCGGCACTGGAAGCACTTCAGGCGGGGGTCAAAAAGGTTCACATTATCGATGCCAGGATTGCTCACTCGGTCTTGTTGGAAATCTATTCGAACGAAGGGATTGGAACGGAAATCGTCTTATAGCACAGCCTGTTTTTCCCATTCGACAATCTGATTGCATCAATCGTTTGCGGTCAGGAATTGTTGAAAGGGCAATGAACTTTTTTTCATGGTCCGATCTTCTTCATACCGACAGTCGTCATTTCCATTTCACGAAATCTGGTTTTCCCATGCATTCAGCCGCTAGTCGCACCAGCCAGGAAACAATTGAACAGTTTGGCAAATATGTCATTCCCAACTACAAGCGATACCCCGTTTGTATCGTTCACGGGGAAGGGACAGCGGTCTGGGATGCTGAAGGGAAGCGCTACCTCGACCTGTTTCCCGGCTGGGGGTGCAACATCCTTGGGCATTGCCCACCGAAAGTGGTGAAGGCGGTTCAGGATCAGGTTGCGCACCTGATTCATGTTCCCAACACGTGGTATACCGAAGCTCAGGGGGACTTTGCCGAGGCGATTTGTTCTCGCAGCTTCGGGAAAGCATTCTTTGCCAATAGCGGTGCCGAAGCGAATGAAGGAGCGATCAAGCTGGCTCGACTGCACTGCGGGCCGCAGAAGTTCCGCACGATCACTTTTACCAACGGCTTCCACGGGCGAACATTTGCGGCTGTCACTGCGACCGCTCAGCCGAAATACCATGAGGGACTCGGCCCGCTGGTTCCGGGATTCCGATACGCTCCTTACAACGATCTGGAAGCAGTGCGGCAACTGGTCGACGATGAAACCTGTGCCATCCTGCTGGAACCCGTACAGGGTGAAGGTGGCGTCAACATCGCTGACGAATCATTCCTGAAGGGGCTTCGTCAGTTGTGTGACGAACGGGGAATGCTGCTGATTTTTGATGAAGTGCAGACCGGGATCGGGCGTACGGGGCACTGGTTTGGATATCAGCATTCGGGCGTTCAGCCGGATATCATGACACTCGCCAAGGGTTTGGCCGCAGGTGTGGCTTGCGGAGCATTCATTTGTCGTGATCACATTGCACCCAGTCTGCGTCCGGGGATGCATGCGAGCACATTTGGTGGCAATCCGCTCGCCATGGCTGCAGGGATCGCCACGATCCGCACCATCGAAGAAGAAGGTTTGCTCGATAACTGCCGCCGCATGGCCGACCGGTTCCGAACGCATTTCACGAAGCTGCGAGAAGAATTGCCGATCATCAAGGATCTGCGAATTCGCGGGATGATGATCGGTGTCGAGTTGTCGATCCCGGCCACGCCAGCCGTCGCGAAATGTATGGAACGAGGGATCCTGATCAATGCGACTCATGACACGGTCGTCCGCCTGTTGCCTCCGCTGAATATCACGGCAGAACAGGTCGACGAAGGGTGTGAAGTAATCGCCGCGGTATTGCGGGAAATGGCCAACGAAGCATGATCGTCGTTCGTACGAGAGAATCTCGTGATGACGGCGCAATCTGACAGAAAACAGATCAACGACTGACAGCAGATATTGAGGGAAAATTACCATGAATCGCCACGACTTGCGTCCGCCATCTAGCGGGGCCTTCGCGACTCAGCCTGAGCCGCGCGAAGGCCATCGTTCTGTGGTGTGGCGGCGCGTCGTGAAATCTTCATGACGCCTGTTCTTCAATCTCGTTTGTTATCTGGATCGATTTGTCATGCGTCATTTGAATTCTCTGCTGGACATGAATCCGGCGGATGTCGAGTCAATTTTTGCGGTCTCTCATGAACTGAAGGCCCGTAATGCCAAAGGGGACCGGCCCCAGTTGCTGCAGGGGCGGGTGTTGACCCAGGTTTTTGAAAAGCCTTCACTTCGGACCCGGCTCAGCTTCGATGCGGCCATGATGCAACTGGGCGGAAACAGCATCTTCCTGTCGGCCCAGGAAGCGGGGATCGGCGGACGTGAAGCGGTCAAAGACGTTGCAAAGGTCATCGGTGGCTACAGTGACGTCATTGCACTACGAACGTTCTCACAGAAACTCATCGACAACTTCATTGAGTTCTCAGGGGCAGCCGTGATCAACGGGTTGTCCGACGAGCGGCATCCGTGTCAGGCTTTGACCGACCTGTTCACGATGCGTGAAACGTTTGGCGACCTGCGCAATCAGAAGATTGCATTCGTGGGTGACGGCAACAACGTGGCGAATTCACTGGCGATCGCTGCCGCGATCTGTGGTGTCGCCATGTCCGTTTGTGCTCCAGACGGATATCGGCTGGAAGAAGATTTCCTGAAGAAACTGAAAAAGAAGTTTCCAGCCTCCAATGTCACGCAGACAGACGACTTTAAAGTGGCACTGAAGGATGCTTCCGTCGTCTACACAGATGTCTGGACGAGCATGGGCCAGGAAGCGGAAGAATCGCAGCGACGACAGGTTTTCGGACCGTTCCAGGTCAATGCCAAGCTGATGAAGCTGGCCCCCAAGACCGCCCGTTTCATGCATTGTCTTCCCGCCAAGCGGGGCTTGGAAGTCACTGATGAAGTGATTGATGGTCCGCAGAGCATCGCCTTTGAGCAGGCGGAAAACAGAATGCATCTGGCGAAGGGGCTGATTCTGTGGGTCCTTGAGAAGTCGATAGGTTGATTCATGGAGATGAACCTCGATCCCGACAAGATCGACAACGCAATCCTGGCATTGCTGCTGCTTGGGCTTCACGATGGCGTTCGAACCTGGAAGGGGTTCGACTGGGAATCGATGTCGAGACTTCACGAAAAAGGATTCATTTCCAATCCATTGGGGAAGGCCAAGTCCGTTTGCTTCACAGAAGCGGGACTGGCCATGGCCACGAAGCTGGCGGAAGAATTGTTTGCGAAACGTGACGACTCCGCTTCCGACTAGTGCGGGTCGCACTTCCGTGTCGCATCGAAACATGGGTTAGACGCTGCAGTTTGATGCCCGCGGGACTCCACACTGAAGCCAACTTAAGCTTGGCGTCCCGCAGGCATAACCTGTCGTTTTCATGGCACGCGTCTCAGAAAACGTGTAGGGTGTGGTGAGATGTTCCCGATCTTGCGGCATCATTGAAACGACTTTACAAATTCGACCGAAGGTGCTTCCCGTGCGTCACGACCAGCGACAGGCAAATGAACTGAGATCCATCCGGGTTCAGCGAAAGTTTACGGGCGCTGCCCCGGGAAGCGTGCTGATTCAAGCGGGCAAAACGACCGTCCTCTGTACCGCCAGTGTCGACAGCACATTGCCACCATGGAAGGCCGCGAACCCCGCCGAGGCTGTTGGCTGGCTGACCGCGGAATACTCAATGCTTCCTGGCAGCACGTCGCCTCGTAAGAAGCGAGAACGGGATAAGATGGATGGTCGGTCGACAGAGATTCAGCGGTTGATCGGCCGCAGCCTGCGCGCCGTTGTCGACTTCGCGGCCCTGGGACCTCGGACAATTACGATCGATTGTGATGTTCTCGAAGCCGACGGCGGAACCAGAACCCTCAGTATCACCGGTGGCTTTATCGCCCTCTGTGACGCGCTTGCTTCGATCAGTGGTGAACTCAATTCAGGCCGGCCCGTCCTGACAAACAGCGTTGCCGCCGTCAGTGTTGGAGTCTGCAACGGGACGCCGGTTCTGGACCTGGATTACATCGAGGACAGTCAGGCCGAGGTTGATTTGAATGTGGTGATGACGGGGGCAGGCGAATTCATTGAAGTGCAGGGGACCGCAGAAGGAAAGCCATTCTCGCGCGATCTGCTCAATCAGCAACTCGATCTGGCCGTCGCAGGAATTACCCAATTGACCCGCCTTCAGCGCGAAGCGTTGGGGAATGAATGGCCGTTCTGACGCTGTCAGTGCGCGTCCCGCAGGTATCGTACGGCAGCGTCACCAATGGACCGACGCGACACGATGTGCGAGGCGCTGTCCCCGACACTCAAGAAGAAGTAGAAACGCAGAGGACGCGGAGATCGCTGAGAGAAGGCAGGAGAGGAATTGGGTTGGGGCTTTTCTCTTTCTTCCTCGGCGTCCTCAGCGCTCTGTGCGTTTCAAACTCCCTTCACGGCGACAACGATCTAAAACATGTACGACTTTATTGGTGGTGTCTGTAGTGGATATAAGCACTGTAATAGACGTTGCGGCGGGCGTTGCGGGAGAGGGCGTTGATCTTAAATGCCGTGTTGTTTCGCTCGCTAATGGACGGTCGTTTCTTTGCCAGGATTCAGAGGCGTTTCATGCTGGCCGACGCGTTCTGCTTGAAGATTGTGGGAAGCTATCGCATATACTGTGCAGTTTCTTGCCGCCATTTGTCGGAACGGAAGTTACACATGTTGAGGATATTTCAATCAGCGGTGTCGTTGTTTTCGATGGGATTAACGTTGTGTTGACAAATCTTCAGAAATGCAGAATCCAAACTCGATTCGGCGATTTTGACATACCGCTTGATGTTGATCATGCGCCTGAGCAAATTATCCCGCTTTCATTTGTAGTTTTCCCTGATGGCGACGTAACCGTTCAACCCCCGTTGACGTAGATCAAAGGCGAGGTTCGTTTTTGAAAGTGTGTGACGGTATCAACGAGGAATTGGACGAAATCAAAGGGGTCGAGACTCTTTGAGGCAAGAAAAAAGGGACCAGGTCCAATACTGTTCGCAAATGGTTGGAGTAAGTGACATGAAGGGCTTTCACAGCACTTTCAATTCCTTTGGCAAAGGAGGGTTTGCTCCAAAGGACTGGGAGCAGTATTTCTTGAGCTACGATGAGTCTGAGTGGTTGCCAGAAGGCGATGGCATCCTTCAATTCTTCTCGGACGAGAACAAGCGTTTCTCACTCACAATCATCCATGTGCCTAATCGTGGGTTTGTTCTTCAATTTGACTGCCGTTCGCTTGATGAGCAAAGGTCATTGTTTTGCAATTATGTGGTGGCAGACCGCAAGGTGATGTCTCACTTCGAAGAAGTAGACGATGGACTTGCTTACCCAACGGGGTGCATTGTTTTGCCCTCAACAGCTTGGGTAGCTGTCAAAGACTTCTTAAAGAATCCAACCCTGCCATCTTCCAATCTCGATTGGATTGCCGACGAAGAGATTTCTTGGCCGGAACAGTAATTGGTGCATCTTTTTTACGTCCGATTGACTGCATGACAAAGAAGCAACCAGCCATAGCCACTGCACCGGCCCGGCCTCGCCAAGAATTGTTCGATTTCTCGTTTTGCGACAACAGGGTTGTACTGCAGCGCCAGCAATGTGCCGGCTGGACGTGCAACTTGTACTAATGCTGAAACAGGAATTCGCGAGAATTCACGACCGCCCAGAAGATGTCGCCCAATCCTTCACGGCGATCATTTACTGTGTGCAAATGGCGGATCGCTGCTGACACCTCGTCCCGTGATGGCTCGCGACTGAGCGCCGTCATGTACAGGCTGATGACAAAATCCTGATCAAGCGGATCCGACTCGGCTGTGGGAGGGTCAATCAGAGGCAAAGCAGGGGAATCGATCGAATACCTCGCTGTCAGTTGGCGACTGAGGTCGGCGGTTTCCTCGTGCGAAAGAACGCGATCGTAGACCAGCACCTCTGCAATCCGCCCCTGCCATCCAAATTGAGGATGGTCTTCCCGGTTGCCGATCGTGAACCCCATCGCACCTGAATCGAGTCCTACTGCGCCAGATTGCGTGACAACCTGCGGTTGGCCATTGAGCCACACTGCCAGCTTCTGTCCGGCCGCCGCCGAAGAAAACGCAGTGACAAATGGCTGCCGAATCAACTCGATAGAGTTGGGAATGGTTGAATTTCCCGACGAATTCACACCATCCGAATAGACGTAGTAAGTTCCTGAATAGAGGACCTGTTGCAGCGTGCAGACGGGAACGGCGCGACGAAAAGTAAACAGAGCTCCACCACCGCTCGATTCACCGGCTTGAGCGACGACGACAACTGTCCGTGCGGCCCCGGCCGGAACCAGGCTGGTGTTCACATCGTGCAGAAGGTCAGTCCCATCAAACTGCAATGCCGGACGATTACGGATGCCGTTCACCATCAACGTCGGACGCAGGCTCGGTTGAGACTGGACGACGCTACGACCGTGAGGGCTCTGATCTCGCCACGTCGCAACCGTGTCACCGTCGGTTGCATCGACTCCTGCTTCATTCAACAGGCCAGTATCTGCTCGCAGCCATAATTGCAGGCCTGACTTCGGCGGTTGAACGGCAACGTCGTTGCGCGTTCGATTGCGATCCAGATGGCGGGACAGTCGACTCTGAGGCTGTGCCAGCTTTTTCGCGATCATATCGCCACCCAGTAACTGCAACGCTTGCGAGAGCTTTGGCTCCCGAGAACGTTCGCAATCACAGACGGTGTTACGAACTGGTCGTCCGGAAATCAACAGGAAGTCATTGCTGATATCCGGGCTTGGCAATTCGATCGCCCGTGTGCCGATTGGTCTGCCCACATATTTCTCGTCGATCCCCGTAACAGTGCAGATCGCGTCCAGCAATGGTTCCGCCGGCAACATGCGAGTATTGGCATGCGAGAACAGTTTTTGATCCCGCTGATTTAACGGGTTCGTCTGGCTGCTGAGCTGATAGGTACGACTTTGAAGGATCAGTTTCATCATCCGCTTCTGATCGAACGGGACATTTCCCCCGTCACTTCGAACGAATTCTCGAGTCAGCCAGTCAAGTAGTTCAGGATGCGAAGCGGGGTTCGAGTCGCGAAAATCGTCGACCGGATCAACCAGCCCTCGCCCCAGCAAATGTCCCCAGATTCGATTGACGCCGACTCTGGCAAAGAACGGATTTTGTGGTCTCGTCAGCCATCTGGCGAAAGCGATACGACGATCGGTTCCTGCGGGAACATGAATTGGCCCATCGATGGGAACGAGGGGCGCGATTGGCTGCCCGGTTCGCAGATGCAGTGCTTCGCCTGCGTCTGTCGTCCAGATGGTGACCTCGTCCGATACCCGATCCGGTCGCCGCTGAACTCGACGAAAGAACGCACCGAGACCGTAGTAATGATACTGGGTCCACCGTTCATAGGGATGGTTATGGCACTTGGCACATTGAATACGAATTCCCAGGAAGACCTGCGATGTGGCTTCACTGCACGAATCGACATCGGTTGCGGCTCGATAGAAAGCCGCGGGCGGGTTTTCATAGGTACTTCCTGACGCAGTCAGCAGGGCGGTCGCAAACTGATCATAGGGTCGATTGTCTCGCAGTTCCCGAACCAGCCATTCATGAAACTTTGAGACGCCCGCGGGAGAAAGTTTGCTCGCCTTGACCTGCAGCAGGTCCCCCCACTTGATCGCCCAGAATTGAGCGTATTCATTACGTTCCAGAACATGGTCAATGAGCGCAACGCGTTTGGTCGAAGATCGGTCGGCAAGAAATCGTCGGGTTTCATCGACGGTTGGCAGAGTCCCCAGCACATCCAGATAGAGGCGTCGAATGAATTCACTGTCGGTACAGAGATCTGATGGCACGATCTGCAAGAGCTTCTGCCGCTCATGCAGCAGCCGATCGATCTCATTGTTGGCAGGTGGATTCGTCCAGACGAATCCGGGAACAGGCTTCAAGATCGTGACCGGAGCAATCGCGAGTTGATCGAGATAACGAGCCACAATCGTGGTGTCGCCGCCTGCAATTCCGTGAACTTCACCCGACTTTGAAACAGTCGCCACGGAATCATCTGTCGAATTGAAATCGACGAATGCCGTCACATCGCGAACAGATCCGTCATCAAATCGTGCGAACACTTTCAGCGAGAAGTCTGTATCAGGCCAGTTCCGTGTTCGCTCATATGGAGTCACGGTCAACTCGCGGCACGCACTGCCGACCGCGGAGTCAACCGGGCAACCTGCAGCGATCCAGCGGTTCAGGATCTGGTAACCGGGATCTGTCGTTTGCAACTTACGGCCACCACCATGAGCAATCTCCATAAGTGGTTTGCGCAGCAGAAGACTGGTAGTGGAGTCTGATGAATTGACGCGGCGCCCCAGTGCTTCACGGATCAGTGTCACCTGATCAAGCTCAGGATCGAATCCCCGCAACGACAGACGAAAGCCACCTTTGCCGGATGGTGAACCATGACAGGCCCCGGTTGCACAGCCGTATTTGGTAAGAACCGGGATCACTTCGCGTCGGAACGAGACGCCTGGTTCGCTCGCCTTCAGGTCCGATAAAGGGGCCAGTAGACAACTGAACAGAAACAGCAGGACAGCTGAATAACGGGATAAGCAATGGAACATCGCTAGACCTTGACCGTTTCAATGCGAGCCTTGCCCGTGAATTCCACCGCGACATCATCAATCTGCAGAACCGCCATCTCTGTCGCGGGAACGGTCAGGACTCCTTCGGCCGTTTTTTCGATGATGATGGCGATCCCCATCCCCAGGCCAAACGAGAAATTCCCGCCGGGGCTTGGGTTTTCGAAGACCTTTTCCAGGGTGAAGATTTCATAGCCTTTCGGTTGCTCGGCAAATCGCGGCACGAATGTCATTGAAGCGAGTTCTTTCCGTTCGGTTGCCAGCTTGGCTTTCGTCGTGAACTGGAAGAATTGCAGCCGAAACGCAAACTGCTTCAGAAAGACATCGTGGAAGAATTCTCGTGATGAGCCTGCGGCCCGAACGGGGACTTTGAGCACATACTTCCCCGCAAACGGGCTGCGAATCTCTTGTGCCAGAAATGCCGTTTCTCCTTTGGCGATTCGAATTATGCTCTCACTTTGACGAACGCCCAGCACGGCATGGTTACGGCCACTCAACGAATTTGTGGGATCACCTGTCACGAGCGAAGCACCAAATCGACTGGTCGGTGTTTCCATCAATGGAAACCCCCGCCAGCCTTTGGGACGATTTGTGTCGCCGGAATAGAGCGGTTCGCTGGCTTCAAAGTCAGTATTCAACAGCATGATCTGGCTGAAGGGAGGAACTCGAGCGAGATCACCCGTACATTCGCGGCGTTCGCGGGTGGCGGGGTCGAGTCCCAGGATCGGATAGATCGGCGATCCCGGAGTCAGCTTATGTTCACGGCCTTCACGATCATGAAACGTTGAGGAATGCGGAATCCCGAGCAGGTGGAAAATTGTTGCAGTCAGATCGCCGCCCGAGACCTTATCGCGTGCTGGATAAGCCCCATTCGCGTCGCTGGCGCCATAGACCTGGCCTGCTGCGATTCCTGCCCCAGCCATCGCAAAACTGAAGACAGGGCCCCAGTGATCGCGCCCTCCATTGGCATTGATCGACGGCGTGCGACCAAACTCACCGATTGCAACAACGAGTGTTTCGCTCAGCAGGCCTCGCTGATCAAGATCATGGATGAATGCTGAAAAGCTGACATCAAACTGCGGGCACAGGACATCTTCCACTCGGTCGGCATTCTGGGCATGCGTGTCCCACAAAGGGTTGTCGACAGCATTGTCGCCTGGTTCACGAGGCCAGTTGACGTGGACCAGTCGCACGCCCGATTCAATCAATCGCCGCGCCAGCAACAAGCTTTGTCCCCAGGTCGTCATGCCGTAAGCACGCCGTAAAACCTCGGGTTCTTTCGAAAGATCGAACGCATCGCGAGCTCGCGTTGACGTCATCAGTTCGAATGACTGCTGTTGAAACTTTTGATAGTTGCGAGAGTATTCCCCTCGCTCTGCAGTTGCGAAGTGCTGTTCCACTTGCTTCAGAAGATCTTCTCGCTGTCGAATTCGCAGAGGCGGCAATGAACTGAGTTGAAGTCCTTGGACTTTGTAGTTCGCTGCTGCCGGGTCGCCGACAAACACATCGGGATTCCACTGACTGCCCAGGAATCCCCCTGTCTGACCTGCTGGCGTCACGTTTTCGTTCAGTCTCCACAGATCAGGTATGGTCACGGCGGAAAGTGGTGGCAAGACTTCACTTGGTTTGAGCATCTTGACCATGGAGGACAGACAGGGCCAGTCGGTTGCCTGGATGGTGCGGGAGTTGGGACCGATGTACTTATAGCCGGTTAACAACTGGTAGCCGCTGCTGTCATGATTGTTGTCGTCGGTTGAGATGGATCGGACAATGGCCAGCTTGTCGGCAATTCGTGCGGTGCGAGGCAGCAGTTCACAGAAATCGATTCCGGGAACATTGGTGTTGATTGGCTTGAATGGTCCTCGAACTTCCAGCGGGGCTTCCGGCTTTGGATCAAATGTCTCGTGTTGAGGTGGCCCACCGAGCAAATACAGAAAGATGACATTCTTTGCTTTGCCAAAGGTTTTGTCTGTAGGCAGAACTCCTGCCGGGAGTGAATCGCGTGCCTGAAGCAGATTCGGGAGCGAGAGTCCAAGTGTCCCGAGTCCGCCGATACGCATCCATTCTCGCCGCGTCAGCCCATCACAAAGCTTTGCCGAATCGCCAAGCAGCGAAAACATTCCGTCGACTCCTGCAATTGTGAACTACCGCGCCACGTAAGCGACTGGAAAGCTCCCTCGAACCGACAATGCATCGGACAGATCTGATGGAAACTCTACCATACACGAGGGTCAGTCGCTACAGGGATTGCTGACACTCACCCCGTTACTTCTCACGTTGCGTTCCAGCAGCTCGAGAATCGCGACAGGGGAACGAATTTGCCAGCGGGAATACAGGTTTACCACAGGGGACACAGAGGAGGCACAGAGGAAAACACGGCGATCAGGACCTGCGAAGTGTGTGAGCCCCATTGCAGCCTGTGAATCATTATGCTGACATTAGAAGGTCATGTCGTGAGGGATCCATGATCGCAAGCCGATCAACGATGCTGACCGCTTTCCTCCGTGCCTTCTCTGTGTCCCCTGTGGTAAACCTGCATTCCAACGACGTATCAGAAGAAAATCGCGGATGGAACTTCGCGCGGGCCATGCCAGTTCGACAATATTGGTCGCAATGCCGCGCCGGCTTTGGTAGAAATCGATTTGTAGATTCTACGGAACGTCGAAGCTTTCCGCCGAAGCTTTCTGATGTTTCCAGATGGTCAGGCGGTCGGTCGCATCAGTTTAACGCCGGAAGGATCGGGCATGGGGCGGATTGTCATTACGACATACGGGACGCTGGGAGACCTGTATCCGTATCTTGCGTTGGCACGCGGCCTGAAAGCGCGCGGGCACGATGTCGTGATTGCGACGGCAAACCGCTACCGCGAAAAGGTTGAACGGCACGGGATCGGGTTTCATCCAATTCGACCCGATGCGCCGGATCTGGATGGCGACCATAGCGTCATGCGATCCGTGATGGACTCGCGGTCTGGGACCGAGCATATCATCCAGAACATGCTGATGCCGTTTCTCAAGGATTCGTATGACGACCTGACTGCCGCCGTTCAGGGGGCGGACCTGTTGGTCTCCCATATCCTCACTTACGCAGCGCCGCTGGTCGCAGAGAAATCCGGAATTGCCTGGGCAAGCACCTATCTTCAGCCAATCTGCTTTTTCTCTGCTTACGATCCGCCAATTCTGCCACAGGCACGTTACCTTTCGAAAGTTCGCTTTCTTGGGCCTACGTTTCACAAGTTCGTGTTCTGGCTGGCGAAGAAGAGTTGTGCGGGGTTGGCCCGACCGTGGCATCAACTGCGAGCCGAACTGGGACTGCCTCGCACAGCGGATAATCCGCTGTTTGAAGGATCGCATTCGCCAGCACTTATTCTGGCGATGTTTTCGCCCGAGTTCGCGCAGAAGCAGTCCGACTGGCCCGCGAATTTGATCGTGAGTGGCTTTCCGTTTTTTGATACGGATGATCAGTCGGGACTGTCACCCGAACTCACGCAGTTCCTGAATGAAGGTCCACCGCCCATCGTTTTCACTCTTGGATCATCTGGAGTGCTGAACGCTGGTTCGTTTTACGAATGCAGTGCGGTGGCAACAGAAAAACTCGGACAGCGGGCCATCCTGATAGTCGGGAAGGAACCTGGGAACCGACCCAGATCAATTCCCAAAGGTGTCATCACGTGCGAGTACGTTCCGTTTGCCCAGTTGTTTCCCAAGGCTTCGCTGATTGTCCATATCGGTGGGGTCGGCACGACTGCACTCGCCATGCAATCCGGCATTCCGATGCTGATCATGCCCCAGGCTCACGATCAGTTTGACAATGCAGCGCGCGTGACTCGACTTGGCATCGGGCGCAAACTGTTGCGGAAGCGATATACACCCGAGAACCTGGTCCAGGAACTTCAAATCCTGCTGAATGATGAGAGCTACGCTCGAAATGCAGCCAGGATCGGAGAAGCCGTCCGCCGTGAGAATGGAGTGTCGACAGCTTGCGATGCCCTGGAGAGGTTGTTACCAGCGACATGAGCTTCACTCCTGCGTCACACCTCAAGTGTTCAGGCCTGCCATCGTGCCGATCACAACAAATAGAACCAACCCGCCCACAATGATGCTCGGTAGAATAAGAAGTGACCGTTCGCGTCCGATTACGAATGCTAGCACTCCGACCACGCCCCCGCCCAGACCAGCAACCGTCGCGCCGAGAAGCAGGGCAGCGTGAAGCGGATCTGAATAGAATGTCGGGCGCGCTATGGGAGTCGCCCACACATACGCGATCCAGCCTCCAAATAATCCGAGAAACATCAGCATCAGGTAGATTGACCACCATCCCACACTGGTGTTCGGGACACCAAGAAAGCCTGACTTTCGGAGATTCAGATTTTTGCTCATGGCACATCTCAAATGATCGATTGACGTCCACTACACTGCAACTCTATCCACATACGCGATCAAGTACCACCGGATCGATCGCCGGGCCACAGCTAGCGACACAGCAACTGGCAGCAGATCATTGGTCTCCATGTCAATCCGTATGAGCCCCGTTTTGTTCGTCGGCCTTGATTTTTCGCCAATAAACCGCAGTCTGTTTGCACGGCACCTTTGAACTTCCACGGATGACTCTGAAACGAAGTGAGGCGGATGAATGGTTGATCGACAGGTTTGGATACTCGGTTTCGCACTCGTATTAGGATCGTTTGCCCAGGCACTGGCCGATGGTCCGGCCGACAACGTGGCTGACAACGTCCGCAGAGTCCCCAAGATTGGCGTCGAAGTTCCCGAAGCGGACCGGGCCGAATTGGAGCAAGGCTTGGCGAAACTCGGTCAACAGATCGCCAGTCTGCAGCAGAGTACTGACGCTCAAACCCGCAAACTGCTTCCCGATGTCTTGATCTATCATCGAGCTGTCGAACAGGCCCTCAAGTATCGCGAGTTCTTTGATGCCAAGGAAATCCCCGTTGCGAAAAGCCTGTTGATGCAAGGTCAGCAGCGAGCAGAAAGCCTGCTGGCGGGAAAGGCTCCCTGGACGCAACAAACCGGCGTTGTCGTTCGTGGATACATCTCGAAAATCGATCGAACGGTCCAGCCTTACGGACTGGTTATTCCTGCCAATTATGATTTCAGTGGCCAGAAACCCTATCGCCTCGATTTCTGGTTTCACGGTCGTGGCGAAACATTGAGTGAAGTGAATTTCTTGAACGATCGTTCGAAGAACGTTGGAGCCATCTCGCCAGCGGACACAATCGTGCTGCATCCTTACGGTCGATACTGCAACGCCAACAAGTTTGCCGGCGAAGTCGATTCGTTTGAAGCTCTGGCAGCCGTTCAGCAGCAGTATCGCGTCGATCCAGATCGGATCGCCGTTCGCGGGTTCTCGATGGGGGGAGCTGCTGCGTGGCAATTTGCGGTGCACTATGCCGATCGCTGGTTCGCAGCCAATCCCGGTGCGGGATTTTCGGAAACGCCTGAGTTCCTGAAGGTTTTCCAGAACGAGACTCTGGCACCGACGTGGTACGAACAGAAGTTGTGGCGGATGTACGATTGCCCCGGCTACGCGGTCAATCTGGCACAACTTCCAACGGTCGCCTACAGCGGTGACATGGACAAACAGAAGCAGGCCGCCGATATCATGGCGACTGCATTCGAACGCGAAGGGATGAAGCTGCTGCACATCATCGGACCGATGACGGCCCACAGTATTCACCCGGAATCTCGCAAGGAGATTGAAGCGAAACTGGCGGAGTGGGCGGTCAAGGGGATCAACCGGTCTCCCTCGTCGATCCAGTTCGTCACCTATTCGTTAAGCTACAACACGATGCACTGGTTGACGGTCGATGGAATGAAGGAGCATTGGGAAGAAGCTCGCGTTGTCGTGAAGCCAACTGAAAGCACACTGAACGTCACGGCGAACAATGTTTCGGCACTGACACTCAGTCCGCCAAAGGGCTCACCAAGAAAAGTGAGTTTCGGATCTGGGACAGCATTTGATCTTCCTGCGACTGGTCCCGCTTCGTTCGTGCTCGGCCCCGAAGGATGGAAGCCCGGTACACTATCAGGACTGCGGAAAAAGCACGGCTTACAGGGACCGATCGACGATGCGTTCCTGGATTCGTTCATCTTTGTCAAACCGAGCGGCGCCTGTCGCAGCGAAGCGGTCGACAAGTGGGTGAAGTCGGAAATGGATCACGCGGTGACTCACTGGCGACAGCAGATGCGTGGCGACGCGGTCGTGAAGTCTGACAGCGAAATCACAGACGCCGATATCGCAGGATCAAATCTGGTGTTGTGGGGCGATTCACAGTCAAACAAGATTCTGGCAAAAATTGCGGACAAACTTCCAATCCAATGGACGGCAACTTCCGTTCAAGCAGGTCAGCAATCGTTTGATTCGGCACAGCATGCATTGATCGCCATCTACCCAAACCCCCTGAATCCTGAGAAGTACGTGGTTCTCAACAGCAGCTTTACCTACCGCGAATACGATTACCTGAACAATGCCCGGCAGACGGCCAAGCTGCCAGACTGGGCCATTGTCGATGTCCGAACTCCCCCGAACAGCAGGTTCCCGGGCAAAGTCGTCGCAGCAGACTTTTTTGACGAGCGATGGCAATTGAAGCCACAAAAGACGAAGTGACCATGATATTTGAAGATTGAAGTTGGCGCCCGACAGATCGCATCGGGCGCTTGACGGACAGGGAATCTATGCCCGAACCTCATCCCAAAAACAGTCAGCCCGACGACGAATTCCGCGAGCAGAAAGTTGCGGGACACGGGGACACCGTCGACGACGGCAAGGGACGGATCTTTCCGTGCGATGAGTGCGGAGCAGATCTGCAGTTTTCGATTGGAACTCAAAGCCTGAAGTGCCCGTTCTGTGGTGCTATGAAGACCATCGAAATCGCCGAAGATTCCAAGGTCTCTGAAAATGACTTCGCAGCGATGGTTGAAAAGTTACGGCGGCAACATCAGGAAGGGCATGAAGACGACGAGAGTGCCGAGAACGAACATGCGGTACGGTGCGGAGCCTGTGGAGCAGAAGTTGTTTTTCAAGGGACTCTGACCAGTTCCGAATGTCCCTACTGTGCCTGCCCCCTGCAGCGGGACAAAATCCACGATGCGCCGACGCGAATTCCCGTCGATGGCGTCCTTCCGTTTCAAATTACCGAACCTGACGCTGCCGGGCGACTGCGTCAATGGGTGCAGTCTCTCTGGTGGGCTCCCAACCAGTTCCTGCGAGACGGAGCCAGCGGAAAATTCAACGGCATTTACCTGCCGTATTACACTTTCGACACTCAGACCGATACGGCTTATTCCGGACAGCGCGGCGACTATTACTACGTCACTGTTGGCGAGGGAAAAGACCAGCGGCAGGAGCGACGTATTTCGTGGAGTTTTCGCTCCGGCCGATTTCAGCGTTTTTTCGATGATGTCCTGATTGTGGCGGTGAAAGCGGAAAATGAAGCTTTATTGCGAAGCCTCGAACCTTGGCCGCTGAAGAATTGTCTCCCATTCACTCAGCAAGTCCTGGCGGGATTCTATGCGCGGACCTACGACGTCACCCTGGAAGATGGGTTCGGAGTGGCACGTCAGAGAATCGAAGGAGAATTGACGAGTGATGTCCGGCAGCGGATCGGTGGTGATGAGCAGAGTATTTCGTCACAACGGACGCACTACAGTGACGTCACATTCAAGCATCTTCTGCTACCTGTCTGGCTGATGGCGTATCGTTACAAAGAAAAGTCGTATCGCGTTATCATTAACGCCGTAACGGGTGAAGTTTCCGGCGAGCGGCCCTATAGCCTGTTCAAGATCATGGCGGCAGTTCTGACGATTGCTGCCATTGTCGGTGTGATCGTCGCGCTGAACCAATCCCGATGAAGGCCGAGTTTTTCGCATGCCCTATGTGTGGTTCGTGGTCGTCTGCTCCATCTGGGGCAGCAGTTTTATCCTGATGAAGCGTGCCATGCTTTGCGTCTCTCCGATCGGAATCGGGGCGATTCGAGACGCGTGCGGGGCTCTTGTTCTGGCTGCAATCTTTCTGATGGCTCGACGGAAATCCTCACTCCGTCGCCAGGATCTGATCCCATTGTGCGGCATAGCGATCCTGGGTTTTGCCTGGCCGCATTCGATCCAGCCCGAACTGGTCAGCCGGGTGGGCGGGGCATTCATCGGCATGACTGTTGGCATGACCCCGCTGATCACAATCCTGGTCTCAATCCCGATGCTGGGGGTCTTTCCAACACCTCGACAACTCTTCGGTGTGATCGGTGCATTGATCTGTATGGCAATCCTGATGCAGGATGAAATGCGTCATTCGGTCGCATTCATCGATGTGCTGACAGCCTTCAGTGTTCCGACAACGTATTCGATTGCCAATAGCTGGATTCGCCGCTCCCTGCGTCATCTTCCCCCACTGGAACTGACGTTGCTTTGCCTGGCGATGGCGTCGAGTATGCTGCTGCCGCTGATGCTGATGGTTCCAGACCGACGATCGATCGACCCCGGAAACTGGGTGATCGCCATTGCCTCGGTGGCAACGCTTGGAATCGCCGGAACCGGCTTTGCCACATATCTGTTTAACAAACTGGTTCAGGACCAGGGGCCACTGTTCGCATCGATGACAACAATTCTCGTCCCCGTCGGAGCAATCTTATGGGGCTGGGCCGACGGCGAAGAGATCACCTCGATTCAGATCGCGGCCCTGGCAGGTATTCTGGTGATGGTAGCAATCGTTCAGTTTGGTGCCGCCCAGCCAGGCCCAGTCAAGCAGGATGCGTGAGATCGTTGTCAATTGGTAACGTAAAGAGTTTGAAACACAGAGAGCGCTAGGGACGCCGAGGAATAAAGAGAGAAGCCCCAACCCCAGTCCTTCTCCTGCCTTCTCTCAGCGATCTCCGCGTCCTCTGCGTTTCTACTTCTTCTCTGGTCGGGAACAGCTAATGCACAAGCAAAAAGTCCCGGCTGTTAAAGAGAGCCCACATCAAATCCTGTGCAGCGGCCGTTCGATCCATTCCGTAGACTTCGAAATGCTTGTTGGCCACCTGAATCTCTTGCGGGGTCGGTCGACGTGCGACAGCCCACAGGTAGAGGTCTTCAATCAGTGGTTCGTTTGCCGCATGCTGTTTCAGCAACTGAGCGACACGACCGTTTCCATCCGTCACTCGCCGCAGAATAGAATTGCCGTTGATCATGTGCAGTGCCTGCAGCATGTTTGATTCGCTGTCACGTTCACATTCACAGGCTTCCATTCGTTGCGGCTTGCCAAACAGTGACAGGAATTCGCTGGTGATTTCGGCATCCGGCAACTGGGCCGCATTGAATCCGCCGGGGGCTCCCCCAAAGTTTTCCCTCACCCCCGTCGCCTGAACGAGCGAATCCAGCAGGGCTTCGGCTGTGACTCGACGGGGAATCGACCGTGAGAAGTTCATTGAGTCGATCCGGTTTGATTCGTTGGGTGTACTGCTGCGCTGATACGTTCGCGACGTGACGATCGTTCGCATCAGGTGCCGAAGATCAAATCCGTGATCAACGAAGTCTTTCGTCAATGCTTCGAGCAGTTCCGGGTTAATCGGTGGGTTGGTGGTTCTCAGGTCGTCAACGGGATCGATGATTCCACGACTGAAGAAGTAGCTCCAGACACGATTCGAGAGACTGCGGGCAAAATGCGGGTTCTCTTTTGTTGTCAGCCATCGGGCAAAGTCAGGTCGACGGTCTGTTTCTGCTGACAGAGTCGGCTCGCCACCTCCCAGGTATCGAGGGGGTTGAGGCTGGCCGGTCCGCGGATTTGTTGAGAAACCGGCTCCCAGTTGCAGGACGACGGATCGGGCATTGGGCACACCTGCCAAACGAGTGTCCGTCTTCGACGAGACCTGATTGAAGAACGTGTGCATGCCGTAGTAATCGGCCTGAGTCCAGTTTTCCATCGGATGAGGATGACACCGGGCACACAGCATTCGAACTCCGCAGAACACCTGAGCCACTCGTTCGACGGTATCGTTTGTATCCTTGCTGATCGTGAAATAAGCGCTGGCCGGATCATCGCTGGCTCCACCACGACTCGCCAGCAATTGACGAGCAAACTCATCCATCGGCATGTTCGACGCGATAGCGCTTCGCAGCCATTCTCGAAATCCGTAGACGGCCTGTTCACTCAGGCGAACGCGCGAGTTCTGGAACAAGTCGCCCCACTTCAATGACCAGTGATCAACAAACTCAGGGCGAGCGAACAGGACATCGATCTCAGCCGACCGCTTCGCAGGATTTGTGTCAGCAACGAATTTACGAATCTCATCGGGAGTCGGCTGCAGTCCGATCAGGTCCAGATGAACACGCCGCAGGAATTCCTCGTCTCCTGCAACGTCGGAAGGAGTCACTTTCAGATCATTCAGTTTTGTGATGACGTGCTGATCGATGAAGTGGTCAGTCGGAACAGGTGTCGGCTGAAATCCGGGGTTCTGCTTCAAAACGATCAGCCGCGACGCCGCGAATTTTCGTTCGTATCGGGCGACGACAGCCGATTCGCCGTATTCGCGAGCCGTCACTTCGCCTCCCTCCGTCACTTCGGCAACACCCTCAGTATTCACCGTGAAGATCCCGAGCCGAGTCACATCGCGCGTCGAACCATCGGTGTAATGCGCGATCAACTGAAGGCGATGCTTCATTCCCGGTTCCATTACAAACCGTTCGGGAGTTATCGTGACGCGTTCCACTTCTACCTTCTGATCGGGATCCAGTTGTGCTCCCTGTTCGATCCACTTGACCAGAGTTTCGTGGAGGCGACTATCCCGCGAGAACCGCGTTCCGCCACGGTGAGGGACATCGCCCACGGGCTTGCGGACCAGCAGACTGTTTGATGGGTCAACATGGTTCAGCCGCCGCGACTGAGCGTCGCTGAAGATGGCCTGATAGTCCTGATCGGCATTGGCTCCGCGGAGAGAAAGGATGAACCCTCCTTTGCCGAGCGAATAGCCATGACAGGCCCCCATGTTACAGCCCCCCTTGGAAAGGATGGGCATCACCTCGTGGCGAAAGCTGTAGGGACGTTCCTGAGGCGGCAAGACGACTGAAACGGGAATTTCCTGAGTCTGGCCGTGCGACTGGATCGTGATTTTCGTTTCACCCGTTTTCAGAGGACGCACCCATCCCGCTTCGACAACGGCAACCGTCTCATCTACGGACTTGATCGTAGACTGACTGGTCAAATCGAGAGCAAATCCGTCAGCAGTCTTGCCCAGGACCAGAACCGACTGTGGCTGGCGGAGATCTGTCAATTTGACGGCGGCAGGAACGACGACGATGTTTCCGGCGGGGGTTCGCACAGGGGGATCGGCCGCGAAGCCCACCTGTGCTGCGATCAATACTGCCAGAGTCGAAAGCATGAACTGCGTGAAAAACAGCGAGTTTCGTGCGTTGAAGTGCGGGCGAAGTTCGTCAACTGCCATCAAACTACTCCAGAAAACTCACTGTGCTCGTTCGAACACATTCACAATTACCGTTGCGACGATGTTACCGGCGCCGTACAGGTGATTCAACAGGCGATGTGAGGAGAAAACGTGGCCAAACGGTTTGTTGGCTTTGTTGCATTACCGTTCCGATACGTGTAACTGTAGTACCTGATGCGTCTCGACGATCCTGGCAGCCCCGAAAAATGGCCATTTGACGGAAGATTGGCCACCTGAACTCGCGGCCAGAGCCAGCAGAGGCCATTTTGAGAGAGACAGAGGAAAGGCCCAGAATGCGTCAGGTTAAATCGTGCGGAGTGCTGTTGTTTCGCAGGATTCCTGAATTATCGTTTCTGCTGATGAAGCACTCGCACCGTTTTGACTTGCCAAAAGGTCATGTCGAACCCGGTGAAACCGAAATCCAGTGTGCCCTACGGGAAATGTGGGAAGAAACGGGCGTTGCGATCGATCAGGTGACGCTGGATCCCGAGTTTCGCTTCGAAGAAATGTACTACCCGATTGAGCCTCGGTTTGGTTCCGAGCGGGTCGAGAAAACCCTGGTGATCTTTCTGGGCTGGATTGATCGCGTTGATCGAATTCAGGTGACCGAGCATGGTGGTCACGAATGGCGGGCTTGGAAACCCCCGCACAATATTCAGAAATACACGATTAACCCGCTTTTGATGGCTGTCGAACAGCACTTTGCGAAGTCGCCGAAGTAACCGGAAACAGCGTGCAATTCACGATCATCAGTCGCTAGCAGTTCGTGGTAAAAGGGTCAGACCCTCTCTGGGCATACGATTTCCAACCCAAATCGACTGCCCTCCAAAGGGTCTGACCCCATTTTACCACGAGTTGCCAGGCCTCGAAACCTGGCAAAATCGAACAAGTCTTCAAGGATTAGCGGACCGTCGGACGATACCACTTTGTTGGGAAGTTTCGAACCAGACAAGGATCGCTGTATGCCGCCGCGTAAACGCCCTGCTGGCCCTGCTGCATCTGCGGGTGAACGTCCTGCGGATCCGGGAGTGCATCTCGCCGGGTTCATGAATTACCTGCGAGCGGAATGTGGGCTGAGCGACAACACGGTCATTGCCTATCAGCACGACCTGACTCAGTTCTCGGAATGGTATCGAACTCGAGGCCCGGCCCGGATTCAGCAGGTCGAAATCTCGCTCTTTACGGATTACCTGGGGTACCTGCGCGAACGTGACTACGCGGCCACCTCAATCGCGCGACATCTGGTTTCGATCAAGATGTTTTTCCGATACCTCGTGCTCGAAGGGATCATCCCCGAAAGCATTGTGGAACTGGTCAATTCCCCCAAACTCTGGCAACACCTTCCCAAAGTTCTCAGTCCCGAAAAGGTCGACGAACTGATCGCCGCACCGACACGGCACGATCGCTACCCGCTGCGGGATCGAGCATTATTGGCCTTGATGTATGCGACGGGATGTCGAGCATCGGAAGTCTGCGCCATCACCCTTCGAGACATCCGGCTGGAAGAAAGTTACTGCCGATGCCGCGGTAAGGGAAACAAAGAACGAATGGTGTCGCTGAACCCCGTTGCCCGCGCTGCGGTGGAAGCGTACTTAACGCATGAGCGACCACTGCTGGCTCGCGAAAGCGAACAGTCTTCACCTCTGCTGGTTTCACGCGGCGGGAAATCGTTAAGCCGCATCACAGTCTGGAAGCTCGTCAAACGTTACGCTGGTCGAATCGGTGGCAGCAGTGAAATCAGTCCGCACACTCTGCGTCACAGCTTTGCAACTCACATGCTGGCACGTGGGGCCGAGATTCGAGCTCTGCAGGAACTGCTCGGTCACGCCAGTATTCGCACGACACAGATTTATACTCAGGTCGAACACAGTCGCCTTAAGACCATCCACGAGCGATGCCATCCGCGGGGGTGATTTTCATCCTGCATCGTGCAGCGTGGACGAATCCGAAAAGAGAAGGCCTGTCTGCCGGGTTTTCCCCGCGTGGCTTCATGGTTATCCTGTGGTGATGAACGCATATACATTTCTGGCCCCACGACAGATCGTATTTGGATGGGGACGCCGTACGGAGTTAGGGACGCTGGCCGCTACGCTGGGCCGTCGCGTGTTTCTCGTCTCGGGCAGCCGAACGCTGGAGCGGACAGGAGTCGTCGAAGAACTCGCGACGATCATTCGCCAGGCGGGGCTCGATCTGCTGGGGTTTCCGGTTCCGTCGCGCGAACCTGAAGTGCGTGATGTCGACGAACTTGTCGGGACCTTTCGATCGCTGAATCCGACTCCCGATGATGTTGTGATTGCCGTTGGCGGTGGCGCTACGATTGACCTGGCGAAAGCGGCTGCGGCACTGGCGACAAACCGTCAGGGAGAATCAGTCGAGGATTTTCTTGAAGGGGTCGGTCGCGGTCTGCAGATCATCTCCCCGCCCCTCAGTTTCATTGCGGTTCCCACGACGGCGGGAACTGGAGCCGAAGCAACCAAGAATTCAGTGATTTCCTCCAACAGTCCTGCGGTGGATCAGAAAGCCGACGTCGCGAATCGACCTGCTCCTTACAAGAAGAGTCTCCGTTCCGATTCGATGGTCCCTCGGCTGGTATTGATCGACCCTGAATTAACAATCAGCGTTCCGAGTGAAACGACTGCATACACTGGTATGGATGCGATCACGCAACTGATCGAAAGCTTCATTTCCCGGCGTGCGGCTCCGATCCCCCAGACACTTTGCCAACAGGGATTGAAACTGGCGGTCCCGGCATTGGCAACTGCTGTGGCAGATGGGTCGCAGCGGCAGCCACGCGAAGCGATGTCTCACGCCGCGCTGTTATCCGGAATGGCTCTGGCGAATTCCGGCCTGGGGTTGGCTCACGGCGTCGCCGCGGCACTGGGAGTAACGTGCTCCGTTCCGCATGGACTGGCTTGTGCCGTGATGCTTCCTTCGGCGTTACGAATCAATCGAGACGTCAGTCGAGACCAACTTGCTGAACTGGAACAGTTGTTTGACCCCGCATGTTCAGATCCCGCAGAGGCAGCGGATCGGTTTATCCATCGCATTGAATCGCTCTGTGCGACCGTCAAAATCCCCACTCGATTGCGTGAAATCGGGGTTCAGAAAGAACAGATTCCAGGCCTGGTGAAAGGTTCTCGCGGAAACAGTATGAGCGGCAATCCACGCGATGTCTCTGACATGGAATTGAGTGCACTCTTGGAGCAACTCTGGTGATTGTCGCGGCTGGCCTGACCCCCGCATGGCAGCAGATCCTGCAATTCGACCATCTGAACTCTGGTCAGGTGAATCGAGCACAGTCTGCGCTCTGGTGCGGATCAGGAAAGGTCTTGAATGTGGGGGCGTCTTTGCACGCGCTCGGGTGCCCCTCACTGACGCTGAGCCCCATAGGAGGAGCCACGGGTGAGCAGATTCGTGATGACTTTTCACGACGCGGAATCCCCGCACGCTGGATCACTTCACGGGCGCCGACACGGGTTTGCACAACGTTGCTGGATCAATCGACGGGCGTCACCACAGAACTGGTCGAGAACTCGTCCCCGTTGACGGATGACGAACTGACACAATACATCGCGGCATTTGCGGAAGTGGCACGCGATGCGGCGTTTGTTGTGCTGAGCGGTTCTTTGCCCCAGCGAACCCCGACCAGTTTCTATCGAACACTCATGCAGCAGACATCGGCGAAAGCCATACTCGATGTCCGCGGGCAGGAATTACTGGAGTGCCTGGCGTTCAGGCCGTTCCTGGTCAAGCCGAATCGAGAAGAACTCGCCATGACGGTCGGGCGACCACTGCATACCGAACAGGATCTGGTTCAGGCGATGTCAGAGGTACGTGAGCGGGGTGCCGAATGGGTCGTCGTCAGCAACGGCCCCGATCCCATGCTGGTGATGGGGCCGGATGGGTTGGTTCGCCTGACGCCACCTCAGGTCAAAGTTGTAAATCCGATTGGATGTGGCGACGCGTTGACCGCCGCGATTTGTGCGAAAATTTACTCCGGGATGGCGCCACTCGACGCAATCCAGTTCGGAGTCGAATACAGTGCCAGAAAAGCCGGTTGCCTGTTTCCGGTGTTGATAGAATCTACTTGACGCACTGACACGAGTCGCTAAAAGTGCCGCCTGAATCATCGTAATTGACGAGTCGAGTTCTTGAAGAACGACGAAGGGTGATCGTGACGAATCCGAAGCCGCAGTACAGACAGTTCTTGATTTCAGCGGGACTCGCAGTACTCGCCCTCGCTGCCGGATTCGGGGTCAGCCACGGATTGACGCTGCTGAAGCAACCACCCGTTCTCAGGGAACCCGTTGAACGCGTTTATAACGTTGAAGTTTTCGATGTCGAAAACCTCACGCTTCGAGAAATCGTCCGGGGGCTCGGAACAAGCGAAGCGGAACGGGAAGTGGTCCTGTCGGCACAAGTCGCTGGTGAAATCACGGAACTGCATCCGCATCTGAAGGTCGGCAGCAAGGTTCATGCAGTGAATCACGACGACACCAGTCAGCCAGGCGACCTGCTGGTGCGGATTGACCCCAAATCGTACGAGGCCAAAGTCACACAGGGACAAACTCAGTTGTCCGAAGATCGCGCCGAACTGAAACGGATTCAGCAGGACGAAGAGAATCTGGATCGCCTGCACACGACAATTTCAGCGGATTTCGACGATTCCAAACGTGAATATGAAAAGGCTCAGCTTCTGCGGAAGCAGGGCATCAACACGGACAGCGATCTACGCCGTGCACAAATGGAATTGCGTCAGCATGAAAAGATGGTTGTGCAGAGCAAGAATGACAAAGATCTGCTGCCAGTGCGGCGGGAACTGATCCAGAGACGCATTGAAAGTCACGAAGCAGCGTTGAAGCTGGCTGAAATCGATCTTCAGCGAACGAGCATTCGACCTCCGTTTGACGGACTTGTCAGTACCGTTCAGGTCGAAGTCGGGCAGTACCTTCGAGTGGGCGAACCAATTGCCACAATCACCGATCAAAAGGTGGTCGAGATCCCACTGCCAGTCACTCTGGACGACTACGCGAAGTTGCTTCCTGATGTCATGGAGCGGCAGTACCCCGTCGCAGAACTGGCAGAAAACGAAGGGGCTACGCCACGATGGAAAGGTCACGTCATCCGCATGTCTCCCAAAGCGGATGAACATACTCGTACGGCGATCGCCTATGTGCAGGTCGACAATTCACAGCAGGTATCGCCCCTGCTGCCCGGAACGTTTGTTCAAGCAAGGATCGAAGGACCAGTTCTGAAGCAAGTGAAGGTTGTTCCTCGTGACACTGTCCTGGACGGCAAAGCCTTCGTCGAGAAAGACGGAGTCATCGAGGAGCGAACTGTAAAAATTGCCCGGACATTGCACAGCTTTGCAATCATCGAATCGGGGCTGGAAGCTGGAGATCGGCTGGTCCTGACCAACCTGGACGTCGTATTCAACGGTGCCAAAGTTCGATCAACAGTCACACGAAACCTTGCGGAAGAACTTGGGAAACAACGTAGTCGATCTGCCCGGATTATCGAAACGAATCGCTGATCATATCGAGGCAACTCGACGTGCGCAAACGATGCGAGATTTACCGCCGATTCTTGCGAAAATCACGACACCACGCTGATTTCCCGGCAGAGGCAACCGCTTACGTAATGTTTCGGCCTGAATCGGTATATGGCGACATTTGATTTCGACCTGGCCGAAGTCTGAAGTTCGCAACCAGGCTCTCAAAGCCTGTTCGTTGTTTGCAAGCTCGGCCAGAACTTCAAACGTCTGAACGAATCCGCTGCTGACGAGGTTGTCACCAGTCAGATACTCTTCGGCACCGTCAAGTCGATTCAGGCCCAGTTGTTGTGCAACAAGATCCGTCAGGCCCGCTCGAACCACGGCCGGATCAGGGTCGAAAAGATAGCGTCCTAACGGAGCTTGAATCGCAACGGCGTCCAGCGGATGTCCTGAGATTGTCTCTCCGGACGGAAGAACGGTTGCTCGAAAGGGCTGACGACCAGCGAGTTCACCAAACCAGACGGTCGCTTCTTTACATTCACCCGACAGGCTGATCAATTCGATTTCCGTATTCGGGAACTTGCCACCAAAGTTGCTGGCGGGTCCCACCTTGATCGCTCCCCCACGGCATCGTGACATCAGATCGAGCAGTTCGGGCACTCCTGGAACATAGTTCTCGATCCGTGACGCCTTTCCTTCCGTCCCCACGCGTCGATCCGGGTCGATGTGGACTAATCCGCCAAGCTCGCCGAGCGCCAGCACATCTGCGCAGCGTGTCTGCAAGCGATCACGAACTCCGTAAACTTCGGCATTCCATTCCGTACGCAGACACGAGGCAGGATTCAAATCGATTGCTGTGACCTGGCAATGTTCGGCGAGTGCGATGGAATCCCCACCGATTCCCGAACAGAGATCCCAGACGGATTCCTTAAATCGACGAGCCTTGTGGCGAGCAACAGGCTCAGCGGTGGATTGCTCCATGCCCCGGCGATCAAACCACATCTCTGTGGATCGGGTGAACTTGGATGCGGCCCGCTTTCGCAATTCGTGCAATGACATGGCGGCACGAACCAGTGCATCGGGGAACTGGCGTCGCAGACGCGATTGCAACCCCAGTTCTGCCCCCTTCCAATCCGCGATCAGACCGAGAATTTCGGGGGTTTCACGCAGCTCTCGAAGTACGCGGCATTCTTCCCGCTCTTCCTCGGTTCCTTCAGGATTGGCATCGCCATTTGTCGAAGCAGCAGTCATCAAGTTGCATTTCTTTCCCCTGGCAGATCCAAGGGGATTGTGGAAGTATGTCCAGAACCTGCGGACCTACTTGATCCACCAGTCGACATAATGGTTAACGAGCCAGCTTAAGGGGGGGCAACTGTCACAGAGCCAGAGTAATGGGGCATAGAATTTTGCAATCCATCGTTCGCCCCCCACATACGTTGCTTCAAACCAATACCAGAAGAACGGGCCAATCGTGGCAATGGAAATCAGCAAGTAAAGAACGAGGTAGACCACAATGCGAAGCGCCAGTTCCTTCAGATAATTTCTGAAGCGAACACTCATCGGAAGCGATTCGGCTGGTGGTACAACTTCGTTCATGACGACAGAATACCGTGATACCATCGACACTGAAACCCGGCGATGATTGATGCGTTACACCGAGCAACCCGACGCTTCAAGCGTGTGCGTTGCTTGTGATCAGATCAACGATTCGCCAGTCGAGCCAGAACTCATCGGGGTCAGGCCCGCGTCGAGCGATATACCCCACATGGCCACCTCCCGAAGCGACAGCAAGTCGCACGCAGTCTCCCCACTGATCTGCGGTTGAGGTGATGGATGACAGCGGGACCATCGGATCGTCACTCGACGTAATCACCGTCGTCGGAACACGAATGTGAGGCATGAACTGCTTCGCACTGCATTTGGAATAGTATTCATGTGCCGTTGAGTAACCACTGACGGGAGCCGTGTACCAATCGTCAAACTGCATCAGGCCACGTGGTTTCAACACGGACTCGGGCATCGGAGCATCAGGACGCTGCAGACGGCGGACCTTGAGATCGTGGGAAAGTTTCGCCACGAAATGACGGTCATACCAACTGGTTAATGGACCACCTAATGCACTGACACTGCACAACAGATCGATGGGGGGATTGACCGAGATTGCCTGACTGACCTGACGGGGGACACGATCAGGCGTTTCTCCCAGGTATTTCAGAAGAATATTTCCGCTCAGTGAGACTCCAAACAAACTCAGGTATGCAGAAGTTACCCCGTCTTCTGGGGAACACCAGTTGACGATATTTCGAATAACCTGATCGAGATCATCCGATCGTCCTGCGTGATATGGAAAACGGGCTAGCCCAACACCGGCTCCGCAGCCACGTAGATCCCAGCGAAAGACGCGAACCCCTTGTCGTGTCAGTTTTGTCGCCAATCTAACGAGTAACGGACTTTGGTGGCTTCCACTCAGTCCATGCATCAAAAGGGCGACTCGCTGACCGGGACGCCAAGTTTCAGGGCAGTCGTCGTGAATCACGACGATGTCGCCATCGTTAAGTGTGATTTGTCGAGGGACAGCGCGATAGTCTGCAAGGTCGCCGAACCAGTATGCTGCGGCGAGCGTCTGTCGATGCCCTCCACTTAACCACCACGGCGGATGGAATGGCGGAAGAACAAGAAAACGATCAGTTCCCGACACAGATTCCCTATCAAAACGCCGGATGCCTGACGGTGAGAATGGCCGCAATGACGCCGCCAACAATCAAATTCAGCAACACAATCATCAAGCCAACGCCGTAAATCGTCTGCAGCCCGTCGTCAGGTCGTGTTTTCACTCGCAGCACCTGAGCGGCGATAACGTTGCAAACCCAATTCCAGTGCAGCATTACGTGCACAAGAACGAGAAACGCAAAAAAACAGATCGCGTAGAATTGGATGTCGTACCACTGATTGAAGTTCATTCCCCATAGCGACCAGCCCGCGCTCGATGTCGGTTCGGGGAACACCGCCTGCAATGTCGCCGTGATCCAGCCTACAAAGGTGAATGCGACGAGCAGGGCGACATCGAGCCAGAAATTGATCAGCGCCATCGACCACTTGCGGCGCGCTGGCTGCGGAGCGTCTGCACTCGCCAATGAAGATGACACCGGTACAGACATTTCAATGAGATTCAGTCGAAATACGTGCAGCGTAACGCGTGACGCTAGTGTCACTTACAGACTCGCCTTGGCCAACACAAGGGGATCGCAGGGCGAATTTTATGCGAGACGTCACGGAGGGGAAACGAGTTCTGACTGCAATGCCGGCAAAAGGTACTGGAATACGTAACTGATCGCGCCGACCCAGAAGCAGAGCCATAACACCCGTACGTACCAAGGGATACTGTTCCCCAGATAGTTGTGGTAGCGGCCCTCTTGAACAGGTGACAATGCTTCCGGCTCACTCATCTTCGCTCTCCTGGCTGAATTCTCCGATGGATCAGGCCGTGGGTTTTGTTCTCCTGACCACCGATTTTTGGATTCTAACCATTTCGATGACGCCGTCATTATCCAATTCCCGATTTCTCAAAACTGGAGAATCACCCGTCAAATCTGGTAATCTCGGTAGAACCCGTACTTTTTCCCGATGAATGCCCTGTAAATCTATTCAGCGTGCCTTCCGATCGCCAAGAATTCTGAAAATGAAACGCCTTCGGTATCGTTGACATTCAAAGCAACTCCCAATACGATCTCCGGTTCCCCATTTCGGGGCTACCGATATTTTGTTTGAGAGGATTTTGGGCGTGTCAGGATCCAGGCAAGAAAAAATTCGAATTCGCATGGAATCGTACGATCACTCCGTTCTGGACCAGTCTGCGGCAGAAATCGTAGATACGGCCAAGCGAACCGGGGCGGTTGTTCACGGTCCAGTCCCGCTGCCGACTCGTATCGAGCGTTATACTGTTCTGCGAAGTCCGCACATTGACAAAAAATCGCGGGAACAATTCGAAATTCGTACTCATAAGCGGCTCGTTGACATCATCCAGCCGACCGGGAAGACCATCGACGCTTTGAACAAGCTGTCGCTTCCAGCGGGCGTGGATGTCAAGATTCGTGCGTCAGTAAACTGATGCCAGCTTGTGTTCTTTTGTTGAAAATTGACTTAGTTGGGTTGGGGTGTCAGTAATGGCTAAGGGGTTGCTCGGTCGCAAAGTCGGCATGACGCAGGTGTTCGACAGCAAGGGTGTGGTTGTACCATTGACCGTTGTTGCGACTGGTCCATGCGTTGTCCTGCGGTTGCGCACCGTTGAGCGCGATGGCTACTCCGCTGCTCAGCTCGGTTTTGAAGATAAGCCTCGTCGGCTGTCCACCCGGGCAGAGCGAGGGATGATGACGGTGCTGGATGCGGCTCGTCCCGGCAAGACTGAGCGACCGAACTGTGAACCAAAGCGGTTTATTCGCGAGTTTCGTGATGCTCCCGCTTATTCTGTCGGTCAGGTTTTGACGGTTGCTGAACTCGATGGAATTCCGAAGGTTGATATCATCGGCGTTTCCAAGGGTCGCGGCTTCGCAGGTGTGATGAAGCGGCATCACTTTGGTGGTGTCTGTGCCAGCCATGGGGTTAAGAAAGTGCATCGATCCGGGGGTTCCACCGGTCAGAGCACAGACCCAGGCAAGGTGTTTAAGGGTACAAAGATGCCTGGTCGCATGGGTGGCGTTCGCGTCACGGTTCGCGGCCTGAAGGTGTGGGCGGCTGATGCTGAAGCAGGAGTGCTCCTGGTGAAGGGTGCAATCCCTGGCTACGCTGGCGGCTATGTGGTCGTTCGAGAAACCAACTGCTACTAAGCAAGCTTGGTGCTTCGGGCGGTACTTCTTTCGATGTTGGCTGACAACACGGTGGTGACAATGTCTTCCTTTCCAATTTACGATCAGTCTGGCGTTCCCACTGGTGAAACCTGTGTGATCGATCCAGCCGAATTTTCAGCAGTGATTTCCGATCGCCTGTTGCACGAAGCTGTCGTAATGTACGGCTCCAATCAGCGAACCGGGACATCTAAGACGAAGTCTCGAGCTGAAGTCTCGGGCAGCTCGAAGAAGATGTACAAGCAAAAGGGTACGGGTAACGCCCGTATGGGTAACAAGCGAACTCCAATTCGCCGTGGCGGTGGACATTGCTTCGCCAAGCGACCGAAAGACTGGAGCTATCGCCTCCCTCGAAAGGCCCTACGTCGCGCCGCCGCAATGGCGTTTGCCAGCAAGGTGCGTGACGGCGAGTTGTTCGTGCTGAAGTCTTTGACGATCACTGAGCCTAAGACCAAACCAATCGCACAGATGCTCACCAAAATCGGTGTCGGTGAAGCCTCGTGCGTGATCGGCGTTGCTGAATCGAGTCCAGTCGCCTGGAAATCTGTTCGCAACATCGAAAAGTGCTCGCTGGTTCCGGCTACCGAATGGAATGCTGCGACCTTGTTGCGGAATCGCTACCTGGTTGTGACGGTCGATGCAATCGAACGATTCCGTGCTCGGTGTGCACGGCCTGCCGTCTGATTGTCGAGGTTGATTCAAGGATTAGGGGTTGAGAGATGGCGGGTGAAATTGGCTTCGAGTTGAGCGGGCATCAGGTGCTGTTGCGACCGCTGATCACTGAAAAGACGATGCATCTGTCAGAGCGTCGAAACACGTTCTGCTTTCTGGTCAGCACATCTGCAACAAAGCAGGACGTGAAAGAGGCTGTCGAGCAGCACTGGAATGTCCGGGTTGTTGGTGTACGGATCCAGAATCGCGTCGGCAAGGCTCGGCGTTTTAAAGCCATGATTGCTGAGACCGCTCCGACGAAGCGTGCTTTGGTGACGCTGCATGAAGATGATCGTATTGCCCTGTTCTAAGCAAACAGTTTTTGAATATTCCGTGGATTGAGTGAAGGTTAGGTAGCATGGGGATTCGAACCTACAAGCCGACGAGTGCAGGTCGCCGTGGCGGTCAGGTCAGCGATTTCGCTGATATTACCGACAAGAAGAAGCGACCCGAGAAGTCGTTGACCACACGCTTTAAGCGTCGTGGCGGACGAAACTTCCAGGGTAAGATTACTTGCCGCCATCGTGGTGGTGGTTCACGTATCCTGTTCCGCGAAATCGACTTCCGACGATGTAAAGATGGCGTCGGCGCCTTGGTGACTCACATCGAGTACGATCCAAACCGAACCGCACGCATCGCGCTGCTGCAGTACGATGATGGCGAGAAGGCCTACATCCTCGCTCCGGAAGGTTTGGCTGCAGGGGCTCGGATTCAGAGCGGAACCGATTGCGAACCGTTGCTCGGGAACTGCATGCCACTGCGACTGATCCCGGTCGGGACGTCGATTCACAATATCGAACTGCAACCAGGCCGCGGTGGTCAGTTGTGCCGCAGTGCCGGTGTGTCGGCGGTTATGAACGCGACCGAGGGAAGCTGGGCTCAGATTACGCTGCCTTCTGGCGAAGTTCGTCGTGTTCCATCAGAATGCCGGGCGACGATCGGTGTTCTCGGGTTCTCTGAGCACTCGATGATTTCGATCGGTAAAGCGGGTCGCGTTCGACGCAAGGGGATTCGTCCTTACGTCCGCGGTTCGGCAATGAATCCAATCGCACATCCGATGGGTGGTGGTGAAGGCCGTCGTTCCGGTGGTCGTCATCCTGTTAGTCCAACAGGCAAGCTGGCTAAGGGTGGACGCACTCGTAATCCACGACGTCCAACACGGAATGCAATCATCCGACGCCGCAAGTCACGACGTTACGGACAGGTTTCACTGTAATACAAAGTTTGGTTCAACGGTTCTTAGAGTGGGCCAGCAGGCCTGGGGCGAAACACCATGGGGCGTAGTCTTAAGAAGGGTCCGTATGTCGACGCGAAGTTGATCGCGAAGGCAGCGGCACAGCAGGGACGGAAAAAAGAGCCGATTAAGACTTGGGCTCGCCGGTCGACGATTTCTCCGGAATTCATTGGGCACACGTTCATGGTGCACAATGGTAAGATTTTCGTGAGTGTCTACGTGACCGAAGAAATGGTTGGACACAAGTTGGGCGAATTTTCGTTGACACGCACTTTCCGCGGTCACGGGAATAAGGGCGGTAAGTAAGGCTGAAAGCCGTTTTTGAGAGCAGGTCATGGACTACCAAGCAGTTATTCGATATGCCCGGATCTCGCCGACGAAGCTTCGTCACATTGCCGACCTGGTACGTGGTCGCTCAGCGCGAGACGGATTGGAAACATTGCGTTACCTGCCACACCGTGGGGCACGCATGCTGGAAAAAGCATTGAAGAGTGCGATCGCCAATGCGGAAGAGCAGAACGTCCGAAATGCCGACAGCCTGCTGGTCACAAAGGCTGGCGTCGATACGGGACCGACGCTGAAGCGCATTCAGCCACACGCACGTGGCATGGGCTTTATGATCAAGAAGCGGATGTCGCACATCACGGTCGCGATCAGCTCACCGGAATAAGTTCGCGTACGGATACAGGTTCGTTGGTATAAGGGTTTCCTTCCATGGGTCAAAAAGTTCGACCGACGGGGTTGCGAGTCGGGATCGTCGAAGACTGGCGAAGCCGCTGGTATGCGTCTCGCGCAGAATTCGGGGATCTGCTGATCGAAGACTTCAAACTCCGCGAGTTCATTAAGAAGAAATACGAGTTCGCTGCGATTCCTCGAATCGAGATCGAGCGCACCCGAGATCAGGTAGTGGTATTCCTGCACACGGCACGGCCAGGGATTATCATCGGTCGTAAGGGCCAGGAAGTCGATCGGCTCAAAGCTGAGCTGGAAGACCTCACCGGCCGTCGCATGGATCTGAAGATTGTTGAAATCGCCCAGCCACTGCAATCGTCGGTACTCGTTGCCGAGGACATCGCGCAGCAGTTGGTGAAGCGTGGAAGTTTCCGACGTGTCCTGAAACGGTCTCTGGACCAGGTCATGGAGACGGGCGTTGATGGTATGAAGGTAGAGCTTTCGGGTCGCCTCGGTGGCGCCGAAATGTCTCGAACGGAGAAGGCCAGCCGGGGATCAATCCCGCTGTCCACGATCCGGAAGCACATCGACTACGGTTTCGCCATGGCGAAGACGACGATGGGCGTAATTGGCGTTAAAGTGTGGATCAATCTCGGCGAATACGAAACTCAGGAGCAGAACGATGGCACTCATGCCCAAGCGGGTAAAGCACCGCAAAGAGCAAAGAGGGCGCGTAAAAGGTAACGCGAGTCGCGGAGTGACAGTGTCGTTCGGTGACTGGGGACTGCAGGCGACGGAAGCTGGCCGTGTTCGAGGGAACACGATTGAAGCGTGCCGAGTGGCGATTTCGCAGTATGTCCGCGGTGAAGGCAAGCTGTACATCCGGATTTTCCCAAACAAACCAATGACGGCTCGACCGCTGGAAACTCGAATGGGTACTGGTAAAGGTGAACCAGATCACTGGGTCGCCGTTATTCGGCCTGGCAAGGTGATGTTCGAGTTGGCAGGGGTAAGTGAAGCGGCTGCGCGTGAATGTTTCGCGCGTGTTGCGTATAAATTGCCTGTACGAGTCCGATTGGTTGGCCGGTCACCATTGTAGTCTAACGAGTCCGCGTGGACTCGATTGAGGTAGGGCGATGAAGGAATTGAGTCAGGAACAACTGGAATTGCAGTTGAAAGAGACCTGTCGCGAGCGGCTCGAAGCAAAGATGAAAGCCGCCTCGGATAAGACGGTCGGCCACAAATGCAAGAAGCTGCGCCGCGACATCGCGCGTGTTTTGACCGAATTGCGGTCTCGAGAAATTGCAGCGGCCAAGGGCTGATCGTTACGATCAAACTTGGCGAGGCACAGTGTCTGAAAAGCTGAAGACAATGTGCAGCGTAACGTGAACATAGCGGTCAGGCTTTTCAAGTATTGCGAGAATGGAAGATGCGTAAGCGAGAAATCGGAATCGTGAAGTCGGACGGCGCGGACAAGACGCGACGAGTGGAAGTGGAACGAGTGTTGGCACATCCGAAGTATGGCAAGACGATCCGACGCCGAACGGTCTGTCACGTTCATGACGAAGACAACGTGTCGAAGCTCGGTGATCGAGTTGAGATCGTAGAAAGCCGACCATTGTCACGCTTGAAGCGATGGCGATTGGTCAAGGTTCTGTAATCTGGGCATCAGTTTGACACGTGCTTGTGGATGTTGAGTGTGATTTATGATACAAATGCAGACAATCGTTGACGTTGCTGACAACTCCGGTGCCAAGAGTGCGCGATGCATCAAGGTGCTGGGAAGTTCAGGTCGACGAACAGCCGGCTTAGGTGATGTCGTTGTCGTTGCAGTCCAGAAGGCAACCACGACTGGCGTGATCAAGCGCAAGGCTGTGGTGAAGGCTGTGATCGTTCGAGTCAAACAGCCAGCAGGGCGAGCGGATGGAAGCACTGTCCGGTTCGATTCCAACGCTGTTGTGATCGTCGATGATGAAAATAATCCAAAGGGAAGCCGTATTTTCGGCGCTGTCGCTCGTGAACTGCGGGAACGCCGCTTCATGAAGATTGTCAGCCTGGCTCCGGAAGTTGTTTGATTGGTTTACAACCACGTGAGTGCGGCGAATTCAAGTTGTGGTCGTTGGCTGCGAAGAGGCGAGTGATGAGAATTCTGAAGGGTGATATGGTTGTCGTCTGTACTGGCGACGACAGTGGCAAAGTAGCTCGCAAAGTGCTCCGCCTGGAAGACGGTGGAGTGAAGGTCGTCGTTGAGAACGTGAACCGAGTCTACCGCCACGTGAAGAAGGGGCATCCCAAGAGTCCTCAGGGTGGTCGTCTGTCGGTCGAAATGCCAATCGACGCCAGTAACGTGCTGGTTTACTGCCCGAAATGTGACAAGGGTGTTCGCGTCGGCAGCCGCGTTGACGCGGAAGGAAAAAAGTTCCGCGCCTGTCGGAAGTGTGGCGCGGCACTGAAGCCCGCTGGGAAGTAATTGAAAATCGCTGGAATAAATTGACCGGGTTGTCAAAACAACCAGGTGTTGAAGACAAGATCGGATGAGGCTGGTCCCAAATGAGTTCGCTGCAGACAAAATACCGCACAGAGATTCTTCCACGGCTGAGTGAAAAGCTCGGTGGCCGCAACATTCATGCGGTCCCGAAGCTGGAAAAAGTCGTGATCAGCATGGGTCTCGGCAAGTCCGTTGGTGAGCGTAAACGTCTCGAAGAAGCCGTTGAGCAACTCGGCTTGATCGCAGGCCAGAAGGCACGCATCACGCGAGCCCGCCGCGCGATCTCGGGATTCCGCCTGCGTGAAGGAATGGAAATTGGCTGTGCGGTGACTCTTCGTTCACGCCGGATGTACGAATTCATCGAACGATTGATTCACCTGGTTCTGCCACGCGTCCGCGACTTCCGCGGTGTGGACGGTAAGGGCTTCGATGGTCGGGGCAACTTCAGCATGGGGCTGAACGAGCAGATGGTGTTTCCTGAGCTGAATCCAGACAAGGTTTCATTTGTCCAGGGGATGAACATTGCCGTCGTGACCACGGCGAAGAACGATGACGAAGGTCGCCAGTTGCTCGTCGAACTCGGCTTCCCGTTCAAGAAAGACTAGTGAAAACACATCGGACCAATTGGTCCTGACAATACAAGCAACAGGCAGACAAAACAGGAATTGGGAGCACTGCATTGGCGACTACAGCACATATCGTGAAGGCGGCCAAGAAGCCGAAGTTCAGTTCACGGATCGAACATCGATGTCAATTGTGCGGACGACCACGAAGCGTGTATCGTCGGTTCAAGCTGTGTCGTATTTGTTTGCGTAACATGAGCCTCGATGGCTTGATTCCAGGTGTGCGTAAGGCAAGTTGGTAGTCGGATTCAGCGTCGGACGAATTGGACAGGGAAAACAGTATGTCGGATCCCGTAGCGGATATGTTGACGTGTATTCGGAATGCAGTCGCTGCTGAGCGAGCAGTGGTTGAGTTCCCAACCTCGAAGCTGCGAGTCGCTATTGCCGACGCGTTGCAGCGGCATGGTTACATCTGGGATTTCGAAGTCGTGGCTGCTGAAGGCGATGAGTCGAAGCGACGACTGCGAATCAATTTGAAATATGGCCCCACCGGCGAACGCGTGATTCAGCAGATCTCGTGTGTCAGCCGCCCAGGACGCCGCGTGTACAGCTCCGTCAGCGATATCCCGAACGTTCTGCAAGGACTCGGCATTTGCCTGCTGTCCACGAATCGTGGGGTCCTCGGTGGTGGCGAAGCAAAGAAGGCAAATGTCGGCGGTGAGGTCCTTTGTGTTGTCTGGTAATCGTGCCATTGACGACGCGAGGGGAATTCCGGTTCGTTGTGCAGACTTGGTCAGGTGAATAATGTCGCGAGTGGGTTCAGCAGTCATTACGGTCGCGAGTGGCGTCGACGTCAAGACACAGTCGGACGAAGTGCACGTCAAGGGGACGCATGGGCAATTGTCAGTGCGTGTCCCTGAAGGGATCAGCGTCGCTTACGATAATGCGAAACGGGAAATTGCCGTCAGCCGAGCAGACGATCGCCGCGAATTGCGGGCCTTGCACGGCCTCGTTCGGGCGTTGATTGCGAACCACGTTCGTGGCGTCGTTCAGCCTTGGGAAAAGAAGCTGGAAATCGTCGGCGTTGGTTATCAGGCGTCGTTGGCCCCTGGAAAGCTGACCCTGAACGTTGGGTTCGCAAACCCGGTCATCGTCGAGATTCCCAAGGGAGTCACGTGCGAACTGCCAGATAACACCCATGTCACGCTCAAATCGGCTGATCGTCAGGCAGTCGGCCAGGTCGCAGCAAATGTTCGAAGTATTCGGCCGCCTGAGCCTTACAAAGGCAAAGGGATTCGGTATGCTGGCGAACACGTCAAGCGCAAGCAGGGTAAGGCGTTTGGTAGCTAATCTGAATTGTTGATCGCGGAGTGATGTTACTGCTCCGCATGGGAATATTTGGCAAAAGAATGTTGGGCAAGTAGAGCACGGATTGACCGTGTGGATTTGGGATCTCGGAAATGAACAAAGTTAAGCGTCTGGCGAATCAGCAGCGGCGGCGAACGTTTCGAGTTCGCAACAAACTGAAGGGATCGGGGCGCATTCGGCTGTCGGTGTTCCGCAGCAATTTGTATTTTCGCGTTCAGGCGATTGATGACACAGCGGGCAAGACGGTGGCGTCGGCTTGGTCTGGCGAACTCAACGGCGAAGCTGGCAAACCGGTCACCGGAGTGAAGGCTGCCAACGAAGTCGGTCGGTTGATTGCTGAACGCTTGTTGGCTGCGGGAGTCAATGCAGCCTGCCTGGATCGAGGACCTTATCGCTACCACGGCCGAGTGAAGGCATTCGCTGATGGAGCCAGAGGCGCGGGGTTGGATCTCTGACGGAGTCTTCACACACGCGTAGCGAGTGGTAGAGATCATTCATAATTGAGGGGTTGGACCGGTGTCGGCAGAGCAAAACAACAAAGAATATCCTGAACGAGTCGTACAGATTCGTCGATGCGCCTGCGTCGTTAAAGGCGGACGCCGATTCAGCTTTACGGCGCTGGTCGTCGTTGGCGACGGTCGAGGCAAAGTTGGCTATGGCTATGGGAAGGGCGTCGAAGTCCCCCAGGCTGTGGAAAAGGCTGTGAAAGCCGCCGGCCGCCGCATGTTTGACGTACCGACAGAGAACGGAACGGTCCCTCATTCGGTGATCGGAAAGTTCGGGTCGTCATCAGTGATGTTGATGCCAGCCAATGCTGGTACAGGTATTATCGCCGGGGCCGCGGTTCGATCGATCGCTGAAGCTGCCGGTATGAAAGATGTGCTTACAAAATGTCGCGGATCGAGCAATCCGTTGAATGTGGTGAAAGCCGCATTCGATGCGATTCGTCAACTGCGGCATCGTGCCGACGTAGCGCGGCTTCGCGGAGGTGTCGAGCGATGATGATTCACCAGTTGAACTCGGGTCCCAAGGCACGCGCTCGTAAGCGAGTCGGCCGCGGTATCGGTTCTGGACATGGTAAGACTTCGGGCCGCGGGCACAAGGGTGCTGGCAGCCGGTCTGGTCATAAGAATCGGATCACCTTTGAGGGTGGTCAGATGCCTTTGGTTCGCCGTATCGCCAAGCGTGGTTTTAACAACCGCGCTTTTGCGACCGAGTGGGAAGTTTGCGATGTCGCAGACTTGGAAAAGACGTTCAATGCGGGCGAAACCGTGACGGCAGCGGAGCTGCGAAGTCGCGGGGTATTGCCACGACGAAAGTCTGGCACTGCGGCTGTGAAACTGATCGGTGCAACTCCATTGACGAAGTCATTGGTTGTTGTGGTCGGCGGAGCAACTGTCGGAGCCAGAAAGTCTGTTGAGCTGGCTGGTGGCAAGGTGGTCACACAAGGCCGTAACGAATAAGCTCAATCCGAGGCCGCCAAGAACCGTCAAATACTGGGTGAAGCGTGTACGCGTCATTTCTGCAGCTATTGCGCATTCCTGAAGTACGCGCCAAGATCGGCTTGACGTTGCTGCTGCTGGGCGTCTATCGCCTGGGGTTCTCCGTGGTTCTTCCGAACGTTGATCAGGCAATCCTCGCGGAGAGCATCAACAGTCAGGGAAGCGGTGAAGGCATGGATCGCATGGTTGCCATGCTGTCCCTGTTCTCAGCATCCAACATCGGCATGATGACGATCTTCGGCTTGGGAATCATGCCATACATTTCTGCATCGATCATCTTCCAACTGCTCGGGACGGTTTACCCGCCGCTCGAAGCAATGCAGAAGGAAGGTGAAAGTGGCCGCAGAAAAATAAACGAATACACCCGCTATGCGACGGTGGTCATTTGCATTTTCCAGAGTTTCTTCTGGGTGCGAATGCTGGCCGCCGGCGGCATCGGCGGTTCACGTACCTTCCTGCCCGAGTTCGACGGAATTCTCTGGCAGATTGGGGCGGCGATTACGATGACGACCGGAAGTATCTTCCTGATGTGGATTGGGGAACAGATCGACGAATTCGGCATCGGCAACGGTGTCAGCCTGCTGATCATGGCAGGGATTCTGGCTCGCATGCCCGAAGCCGTCAAAAAGTTGATCTGGCCGGTGCTGGAAAAGGGGATGGCCCTCGGCAGTGACACTGGTATTGAGCGTTATGCGACTTTGGTGATTCTGTTCCTCGTGGTTGTGGTTTGCGTGGTGATGATTACGCAGGCGCAACGACGAATTCCGGTTCACAGTGCCAAGCACGTCCGTGGTGCCCGAATGGTGGGTGGCCAGGTGCAGTCACTGCCAATCAAGATCAATCAGTCTGGCGTGATGCCGATTATTTTCGCATCCAGCTTGTTGATGTTCCCACAGATGATTTTCCAGTACCTGGCTCAGGTGGCCGGGACGGTGCCGGTTCTCGGGACTATCGTGGTTGCAGCGAATATCGCGTTCCAGAATTCTGGCGGAGTTTTCTACAACACCTGTTATGTCGGGCTGATTTACTTCTTTTGCTTCTTTTGGACTGCAGTGACCTTTAATCCGACCGAGATGGCGAATAATCTGAAGGACTACGGCAGCTTTGTGCCTGGTTACCGACCCGGTGCAAGGACCGCACAATATCTCGAAAAAGTCATGTTGCGAATGACGTTTGTCGGGGCTGCGTTCCTGTCGCTGGTCGCGATTATTCCGACCGTTGTTGTGAATTCGATGAGTGTGGATTATCTCGTTGCCAGCTTCTTCGGCGGCACGGGATTGTTGATTTGCGTTTCGGTTGTGATCGACCTGGTGACCAAACTGGACAGCCAGTTGGTGATGCGTGGGTTGCCAACATTGCTGGATCGCGATTCGAAGTAGATTTTGCAGATGAATTTTTGGGGAGTGCGGTCGTGAAAGTCAGGTCAAGCGTGAAGCGGATCTGCGACGGTTGTAAAATCGTTCGCAGGAAGGGTAGAGTGTATGTGATCTGCGCACTCGACGCTCGCCACAAGCAGCGTCAGGGCTGAGTTTACCCCGCAACAATGGCGTAAGGTCGAAAATGACGTTGCGCCGGAGTTGTGATGTTATTTTCAAGCAGGAACACTCCAGTGCCTGGCTGAGAGTGTGATCGATAGATAAGTTTCAGAGGGGACGGTAGAGAAGATGCCACGTATTCAGGGGGTTGATATCCCGAATGACAAGCCGACGTACATTGCGTTGCAGTACCTGTACGGCGTCGGTTCGCATCTGGCGTTTGAGGTTTGCTACTCTGTCGGCGTTGACCCTCAACGCAAGGCTCGCGAGCTGAGCGAAGATTCGCTGGCTCGGATTTCTGCGCTGCTGGACAAGGACTATACCGTCGAAGGACAGTTGCGTCGCCAGGTTCAGCAGAACGTCATGCGATTGAAAGATATTCAGTGTTATCGAGGTCTGCGACATCGTCGTGGATTGCCGGTTCGAGGTCAGCGTACCCGAACAAACGCACGCACTCGCAAGGGTGTAAAGAAGACTGTGGCCGGCAAGAAGGGCGTTAAGGACATGAAGCACTGATGCTGGGATAAATCTCTTTTAGAGGTGTTGGGAAAAGCAAAAAATGGCACAAGGCAAGAAGAAGCGAATTCGCAGGAACGTGACACGAGGTATCGCCCACATCAAGGCGACCTTCAACAATACCACGGTCACGATTACCGACACCAACGGCGACGTTCTGTGTTGGGCCACGGCTGGCACGGTTGGCTTCAAGGGTAGCCGTAAGAGCACTCCGTTCGCTGCACAGCGAGCTTCGGAAACGTGCTCGGAACGCGCTGCAAAGTTCGGCGTCCGGGAATTGGAAGTTCGCGTCAAGGGTCCAGGATCGGGCCGTGAGAGCGCGATCACCGGATTGCAGTCGTATGGAGTCCAGGTGCGCGGTATCGAAGACGTTACGCCGCTGCCCCACAATGGTTGTCGCCCTCGCAAGAAGCGACGCGTCTGAGAGACAAGTCTGCGACAACCGTTTCGTGTTCATGGCCTGTTATGTCGGGTTTGGGGGAAGACAGATGAGGATTCGTTGGCGCGGTTTGGAATTACCGAATCGGGTTGTGCCAGATTTGGAAGTTTCGAACGACACCTATGGTAAGTTCACCATCGAGCCATTTGAACGTGGATTCGGTGCAACAGTTGGTAACTCTTTGCGTCGAATTCTGTTGTCCAGCCTCGAAGGGAGCGCGGTCACACGCGTTCGCATTCAAGGAGTGCAGCACGAGTTCACCGCTCTACCAGGTATCGTCGAAGACGTTACCGAAATTTGCCTGAACGTGAAGTCGCTCGTCGTTAAGAATCGCAGTGCGACCTCGCGAACCGTGCGAATTGAAAAGAACGAGCGTGGCGTTGTTACCGGTGGCGATATCGTCTGTGATGAGCAGATCGAAATCGTGAACAAGGACCTCGTGATTGCCACGATGACCGACGACGTTTCTCTGCAACTTGAGATGCAGATCGAAAACGGTCGCGGTTATGTGCCAGCTTCCGAACAGTACGATCAGGAACCCGAGCTTGGCGTGATCCCGCTGGACGCGATCTATTCGCCAGTCTTGCGAGTCCGGTACAAGATCGAAGAAACACGCGTTGGTCAGCGCACAAACTATGACCGATTGATCCTGGAGATCTGGACTAACGGAACGATTACACCCGAAAATGCATTGGTCGAATCTGCCAAGATCCTCCGCAAGCATCTCAATCCGATCATCACCTACCGCGAAGCTGGTCCGGTGACGTCGCCAGACGGTGGCTTGCGAAACATGCTCGACGCGACGGGTTACGCGCCGGTCGATCTTGAGCTCGAAGAAAAGCTCGGCCAGAGCCTGGCTGAATTGAATTTGTCAGTTCGAGCAACGAACTGCCTGGAATCTGAGGGAATCAATTCGGTTCGCGATCTGGTTCTGCGAACAGAAGATCAGTTGCTTCAGGTTCGTAACTTCGGTGAAACAACATTGCAGGAAGTTCGTGAGCGTCTCGCAGCGATCGGTCTCCGATTGGGAATGCGGTTGCCACAGTACCTGCAGCGCGATGCGCGATAATTACGTTTGACGTACGGTCCGTTGAAATTTCGGTTAGTGAGTATTGGCGATGAGACATAAGCGACGGGGTCGACAACTCGGACGGAATGCGGCACATCGACGTGCCATGTTCAGGAATATGGCCACCAGCCTGATCACAACAGTGGTTCCGGCCGGTAACGAAGTTCCCGCTGGTCGAGTTTCGGGCAGAATCGAAACAACGGTGCAGAAAGCGAAGGAACTGCGTCCGATCGTCGAGAAACTGGTGACGCTCGCGAAGCGGTCATTGGCTCACGCCGAAGCGGCTGCCGAATTCGCCACAACAGCCGCCCGTAATACACAGGAATGGCGTGACTGGCGGAAGTCAGACCAATGGCAGAAGTGGAATCGCGCAATCAGTCCAGCAATAGCCTTGCGACGACGAGCCTTCGCGGCCCTTCGTTCAAAAGCGGCTGTGGATATCCTGTTCAGCGAATTGGGACCAAAGTTCCGTGAACGTGCAGGTGGTTACACCCGTATTGTTCGCACTTCCAAGGTTCGTCTCGGTGACGGTGGACAACTGGCGATCATCGAATTCGTCGGTGATCGTGATCGCAGCCGGACGAAGCGAGCTCCGCTGGCTGTGACGTGATGACCTGTTGAAACATGCGAGGCCCCGCTTTTGCGGGGCCTTTTTTTGTTTCGCCAGTCGTAAAAGGCACATCTCGGTCGCCCCTTCGGAATCATCACTTACTCTTCCTGTAACCGTCCGGTACGCTGTGTCAAGTATTCTTGAGCTGCCCATTTCCCTTTAACAGGTTGGCGTTTTGAACCCGACAACTGACACTGCGGCGCCACACATAGAGAGCTGGTCTACGGTAGAACTATCGCTACGGACCACTGTCGAAGCCCAATTGGCGGTTGGCGAGGCGGTGATTGCGTGGATGATCTCCGACGTTGATGAACAACGTCGCTATCGTACAACGTTGCTGGTCCTGACCCAGCGTCATTTCTTCAGCACATCTGGGGACTCTGCTCGACGCTGGGCTCTCGAAACGATCGATAAACTACGAACGAAGGATCGTGGGGGATTAGGAACGCTCGAACTGCTTGGACCAGATCGCCGTCTTGGATTCTGGCACTATACGATTGCTCAGGGACCAGCGGCGCTGGTGATGGGAGACAGGTTCGAAGATCTGAAGGCAGGGCGTTCGAGCACTGTGACGTCCGAAGACGAGGATGTCCCGGAGGCGGAAGAGCACGAACCACCACCGAATACGATGGCGCTGTTCCGGCTATGGCAGTTTGCACAACCGCACGCATTCTGGATGTTCATCGCATTCGTGCTGACATTAACAGCGACGATTGCTGCCGTCGAAACAGCGAAGATGACGGAACCGCTGACCGACCTGCTCAAGGATTTTGAAGCGGGAACGGTCAGCTCACTGGCTCCAGCAGGTTATTACCTGGCGATCATGTTGATTGCGGCGGCGGTCTCATGGGTACTTAGTTGGGCACAGGGCGCGATTCTGGCTTGGGTCAGCGAACGTGTCACTGCTGACCTGCGGGATCGTACGTACGCTCATCTGCAAAAACTGTCACTTGAGTATTTTGGAGGCAAACGAACGGGCGATCTGATGTCGCGCATTGGCAGCGATTCTGATCGTCTGTGTCAGTTCCTGTCTGACAGCATCGTTGATTTCATGGCAAATCTGATTCTTCTGTTTGTCGTTGCCTGGTCGCTCTTCAGCAAGAATCTGCAATTGGCACTGGTGACACTGCTGCCTTTTCCCTTCATTGTCTGGTTGATGTACTATTCCCGCGACAAACTGCAGGTGGGCTTTCAGGCAGGAAGTAGAGCCTGGGGTCATATGACGAGCGTACTGGCGGATACAATCCCAGGCATTCGCGTCGTCAAAGCGTTTGCCCAGGAGCAGCGTGAGATTGAGCGATTCCGAGCGGCCAACGAAACCGTCGTGCTTGCCAATAATCGAGTGAATTCTCTCTGGACGTTCTTCTGGCCCTTGATCACGTTCTTGAACAGCCTTGGGGTCTTCGTCGTCTGGGTCTGTGGTGTCTGGCTGATCGGCAGCCGAACGCCGGATTTCACGATCGGTTCGTTGACGGCTTTCGTCGTTCTCAGCGGGATGTTTTACGGCAAGCTGGAAATGATGAGCCGGATCGTGAATGCCTCACAACGAGCAGCAGCCAGTGCTCAGAGGATTTTTGAGATCCTGGATCGAGTTTCCAACGTTCCAGAACCAGCACGTCCAGTATCGGTCGACAAGTTAAAGGGGACCCTTGAATTCCGTCACGTTGGGTTTCGCTACGGCAATCGCAAGGTGATCAAGGACTTTTCGCTGAAAATTGAAGCGGGCGAAATGATTGGCTTGGTGGGCCATACAGGTGCAGGAAAGAGCACATTGATCAATCTGGTCTGTCGCTTCTTCGACGTCGCCGAAGGGGCCATCCTCGCCGACGGAATTGATATTCGCAGTTACAAGGTGGAACAGTATCGTCGCAATGTGGGAATCGTGCTTCAGGATCCGTTTCTGTTTTACGGAACGATTGCTGAGAACATTGCCTATGGTCGTCCCGATGCCACTCGGGAAGAAATCATTAACGCTGCCAAGGCTGCTCGAGCACACGAATTCATCCTGCAGCTTGCTGACGGCTACGATTCGCTGGTGGGTGAACGGGGGCAGTCACTGTCAGGCGGGGAACGGCAACGCATCAGTATTGCTCGCGCCTTGCTGATTGACCCACGTATCCTGATCCTCGACGAAGCCACGTCTGCTTTGGACTCGACAACCGAGCGGCAGATTCAAGAAGCGCTGCAGAACCTGGTTCGAGGTCGCACGACGATTGCGATTGCCCACCGATTAAGTACCTTGCGGCAGGCCAATCGGATCATGGTGATCGAGCGAGGTCGACTCGTGGAGATCGGCACCCACGATGAACTGCTGGCAATGGATGGTGCCTATGCAGAATTGCATCGAGCACAACAGGAACTGACGAAGGATATCGGATGGTAGACACGAACTTCGCAGGACTCAGCTTTCGCAAAAACGAATGGGGACAACTGGTCCTGGTGATGCCCGACGGGGCCGAGCATCCCGGAATTGATCCTGTTCGCTGCTTCCCATTGACCGACCCCGATCACGTTATTGCATTGCTGGATCCCGAGGGAAAAGAAGTCATCTGTCTTCCGAGTCTGGAAGTGCTGAACCCCGAGTCACGTGAATTTATCCGCCGTGAACTTGCCGAGCGTGATTTCGTTCCAGTGATCCAGAAGATCATGACGACCAGTGCGCCGTACCCCCCCTGTATCTGGAATGTTGAGACTGATCGGGGGAAGACCAGCTTTCACCTTGAGAGCGAGGACGACATTCGCTCGCTGGGCAAGTCGGGAATTGTCATCGCCGACTCCAACGGCATTCGCTACAAGATTCTGGACATCAGCAAACTGGATTCCACCAGCCGCCGGATCGTTCGCCAGGTTGTCTGAAATAAGAGCCGACGTCGCTGAAGTCGTGAGACTTCAGCCAGGAGGAACGCCTCCGATACGAGGAAAGACGGAACTCTCACGAGTTCCGCTACGTAAGTTGCCCGGTTCTCAGGCGGACGCTGAAATGTCTTTTAAATCGGCACGCGTGCTTTCGTACGTCGTATTGAATACCAGTGCCGCGGGATCAGGAGACACTCCCATGGCCGAACAGGCTGATTGATAGAACTCAGGCCACCAGTTCTGATGTTGAGTCAATCCCTGATCAAGATAGTCGCGCCAATGGCCCATCACTTGTGACCAGCAGCGATCTCCGTACTGCATCGCTTCGTTCAGGTCGCTGAATTCCTTGACGTACCATTCACGACCAATCTGGGCATGAAGAACTTCGTCTGCCCAGTCGAAGTCCTGAATCACTGTGGCGAGCGGAATTCCTGAATGCTGCGCCACCTCCCACTCAAAGCGTTTTCCGGTTCGCGGCATCAACCCTTGCTCAATGAAGAAAAGAACGGCATGGCGTTCCCAAGGCTTCAATTGAGTATTCAGATTCAGTGACCAGGTGTAGTTGATTGGGATCTTTGTCCAATCGATCCCCAACTGCACAAACCCGACTTCGCCGAGCAGTGAGTGCCGGGCTTCATCCCACAGTTGCCGAGACATATCGACGTAGTACTTCCAGGGCTTTCCCGGTGTCTGCAGGAGAATGCTGGCCATCATCTCGGGGACATCAATTTCTCGCAGGCGTTTGTAAAGCATCATCAAGACTTTGTCGCGTGGCTGAAACTGATCGTCATACAGGAACGCTTCCGGATTAACTCCACCGTTAAAGGAATCATGAAACCTGACGTCTCGTCGCGGCACTGGATCGTATTGAAAAGGAGTCGCAGAAAACTGGGGATTCGGGAGCGTTGCATACGATTCGCAAGCCCCTTGATGATCCGTCGATGAAACGGCTGGAGGTAATCGTCCGGAAACGCCACCCGCTGCTTGCAGAGCCTGCTTGAGTAATATGTCCCAGGCAGTGAGATTTGAACGAGCAACATTATCGACGAGAGCGTCAACAGCACGCCGTCCAAACTCCAGCATCTCCTGCAGTTCAAGCCGACAGAATTTCGAAATGCGAACAGACGGGGCGTCGGCCAGCAGATTTGTTGTCTGGTGATAATTCTCCAACGATTCCAGCAGCGCAGGAATCAGAACTTCGTACAAACCAAGTACCAGTTCCGTGTGAGACGGACTGTTCAGAATTTCATCGCAGGCCAGCTTCAATCCGTCATGGGGTACGACATCCAGCCCGAGGGGTGGTTCTCGCAACTCACTAACCCGCTTGCGGAATGCCGCCGCGTGTTCGGCACAGAGATAGGCATGCAGGCTGAAAGCAGTTTTCAGTTCGAACAGAGGTTCTGCTGTGATTCTTGCGGTGAAGATCTCGTGCAGTCGTACCAGCAGATAGTAATGTCGCTTCATCCAGCTGACACAATCTTCGACGGACAAGGTCGCTCGGCCTGCCTCTTCGTACGAACAGAGACCAGCCAGAGGTGGCAATGTCGGAATTCCCGCATCAGGTCTACTCATGTTCTTTTCTCTCGAATGCATTCAGAGGTGCCAGGTCTGCTGTCAGCGATTATAGTTTAACTGCCATGGCGTTGCGCGGTCATGGTGAACGACACGTGGACGTTGGAATAAACCTGAGCCAGCGGAACATCCAAACCGGACTAACAGGATTCAAATTGGCCGTTTCATGCATGTGGTCCATTACATTACCCGGTTGATTGTTGGTGGAGCACAGGAAAACACCCTGTTAACGGTGGAAGATCAGCATCACCTGTTCGGCGACCGAGTGACATTGATCACGGGGCCGGGCCTTGGACCGGAGGGTTCACTCGAAGAGCGTGCCCGGCGCGGTGGTCTGGATCTGCGAATCATTGATGCCTCTCGTCGTTCCATTCATCCGGGGCGAGACTGGCTGACCTATCGACAATTGATTCGACTGCTTCAGGAAATCAAACCTGATCTGCTGCACACGCATTCATCGAAAGCGGGGATCATTGGTCGAATCGCGGCGGCAAGATTGAAACTGCCGTGCGTGCATACGATCCACGGCGCATCGTTTCACGTGGGGCAGTCGATGCTCGCCTATCATCTTTATCGATGGCTGGAACGTCGCGCAGCACCGCTGACTGACAGGTTTATTTCCGTCTGCGATGCGATGACCGAACAGTATGTTCAGGCTAGGATCGCCCCGCGCCAGAAGTTCGTCACCGTCTACAGCGGTTTTGATGTTGAGCCGTTTCTGCATCCCCCGCGATCGCCACAACAGGTTCGAGCAGAATTAGGACTGAAGCCTGATGATGTTGTCATTGGAAAAGTGGCTCGACTGTTCCCGCTGAAAGGCCATGAATTCCTGATTCGTGCCGCCAGAACTGTGATCGACCGTTGTCCCAAGGTCCGATTTCTGCTGGTCGGAGACGGCATCCTGCGGCCTCAGTTTGAAAGTGAACTTGAAGCGAGCGGCATTCGTGATCGATTCGTCTTTACGGGACTCGTACCGCCGGGTCAGGTACCTGAATTGATTCATGCCATGGACATCGTGGTCCATACAAGTATCTGGGAAGGTCTGGCACGTGTTCTGCCGCAAGGACTGATCGCCGGAAAACCCGTCGTCAGCTATGACGTGGACGGAGCCAGAGAAGTTGTCATTCCAGGTCAAACAGGGTTTCTGCTCCCTCCGAAATCGATTCCAGAGCTGGCAGATGCCTTAACGGAACTGGCGTCGAATTCGGCACTGCGACTACAGTACGGTGAAACAGGGCGAAGTCGGTTTACAGACCAGTTCCGCCATCAAAACATGACGCGACAGATCCGCGAAGTTTATGCCGACGTTCTTAATGGAACGAACATGAGCTCATTAGTTCATTGATCCGGATTCTGACCGCGTGCCAGAGTCACATCTGCGCTGTTGGCTTTGATGACCGGGGCCTGGCGTGGGCCATCGAGTCGAACCAGTTGTTTGCGCGATGGCTGGGTGACGCGAGTGAACTCGGGGTTCAAAGCCGGAGCATCTCCCCGATTCAATCGACGGATGCGGTGCGGCTGCAGATCGTGCCATAGACTCGCACAACCGCAGTTCATGATCACCAGCATCAACAGGACGTATCGACACGACCTCGTCATCGTGCGAGACCTCCAAGAGAAGGATAGAAATCGGGAAGACCAGGGGAACGCCGGAAACTATCGCATGTCCCTGATTTTGCCAAGAGGGGATGTGTCCGGAAACGGGCATGCTCCGGTGTGTTCGATCAGGAAAATCCGGTTGAAACCCGTCCTTCGGCGAATTCTGCCGATCTCGGCAAACTTCGCAGCCATGCGTCGCCTGAGCCCTCTGTTGCCGGTGGTTTGGTCATGCCCGCCCTCCGGTTCCGTCGAAACGATATCACAGGACGAATTGTCTGCGGAGGCCTTCGTGCGCACGGACAGTTGCACGAAAGCGGAATTTTTTACAGACTGCATCTGAGATGGAATGGCGGAAAAGTGGGGAAATCATGATCTCGGTCAAAAATCTATCGGCCGCCATTGTGGTGATGGGACTGGGAGCGGTGTCAGCAGAGGCTCAGCAGAACCTTCCACACCCGATTGTCCTCTATCGCGCTCCGTCGAATGCTCAGACACTTCGTCCCACAAGTACTCCTGCGATTCGCAATGTGACAACGGGGACCAATTCCAGTGTCAACAGTCCGGCAAACTCGCCCCAACCAAATCGACCTCAGTCGAGCAGTCTTCCAGCCCCGGCTGGGAAGTCAACGACCAAGCCAGTCACAATTACTCCCGGCCAGCCGATTCTGCCCACCCAACCGGGCAATGCTGTGGTGAGCAACAAGACTGTGACGCCGTCAGCGGCGACAACGAACACAAAACAGGGAATGACCTCACAAGGTCAGAATAGTGCATCGCAAACAGATCAGCGACAAGAGGGGCTTGCCAAGACTCCCCAGCAGGAATGGGAAGAGCAGCAGCGCCGACCTACGAATCAAATGCTGATGAATCCTTCCGGGGCTCAGAATCTGACCCATTTCGGGATTTCAAACAACCAGCAAACTGCACCCAACAACTACCTGGGGCCCCAGTTTCAGGATTGGTCGAACCAGCGTAATGTCGGTCAGATGCCGGCATCATTCGGAGAAATTGGGCGATTCCAGCCCACGCCATTTGGTGGTTATGTGGCCCCCAACACGTACGTCGGGTCAGGATTCTCGTCCTGGAGTAACCTGTCACAGGGAGCCCAGACTCCAGGAGCCACCGGCAGTTGGGACCTCACCATCTGGCCGTGACAGTTTATTTGCAGGAAACCGGCATGGCTTCGAAAGGTCCGTCCGAATTTGAGATCCGTGAAACCCGCTTTCGCTGGATCGCACTCCGCTGGACGGCATTTATCCTGCTGACTTACCTGGCCATCTCTTACATCCTGATTCCCACACTGTGGCGCGTTGCTGAAGAAGGATCTCATCCGGCCTTGAGCGATGTTCCTGAGATAACCCGCACCAGTTCACAAATTCCCGGCGATCCAATAAACATTTGTTTGATTGGATCAGAAGAATCTGTCGCCCGTTCGATGCTCGCTGCGGGCTGGTTTCCGGCAGACCCATTGACGTTGAAAAGCTCGCTGCGGATTGCTGGTGACAGTGTTTTGCGTCGCCCGTACGACGAAGCCCCAGTAAGCAATCTGTTTGTCTGGGGGCGAAAGCAGGACCTGGCGTTCGAGCAACCTGTCGGAAATGATCCTCGACGCAGGCACCATGTCCGATTCTGGAAATCGAAAACCGTGAACGCTCAGGGGCTTCCTCTGTGGGTCGGTGCCGCAACCTATGATGAAAAGGTCGGACTCAGCCATACCACAGGCCAGATCACTCATCACATCGGCCCCGATGTCGATGCGGAGCGTGACAAGATTCTCGCTGATCTCAAAGGGGCTTCAAGACTGAGTACGGTCAATTGGCGAGGTCAATTTCATTTGTCATTATCCGGGCGAAACGGCGGTGGTGACCTCTGGAAGACAGATGGCCGCCTCGCCATTGCGACGTTGATCAGCAGTGAATGACGTTGGCTTTCGCTACGAATGCGATCTGCTACCGATTTCTTACTGTGGTAGCGGATTTCGCCCTCCATCAGTCTGTAGACCGCCAGACAGTACGGGGCCAATGCCTGTTTGAAGCTGGGCGGGATGTAGGATGGGACAAGTGGCGATTCGCCGCGCGGCCTCACGAGTATTTCGCGACAATTCCTGACGGTGGGCCGTATGCCGTCATTCTCGCGAACGCGAGAATCCAGCGAGTGCAACAGGAGACCATTGGCGGAAAGGAACTGGATTCCCACCTTCGCGGGAATGTCAAAGTACCTACTTCATCAGCGTCGATCCGCGACGGAGGGCCACTGAGAATTGTTCTGACGATCGTTCATTCCGAATATGTCAACGCATTTACGCGGCCTGAAAAACAACACGACCCCAATTGCAACAGGGCAATTGGGGTCGTGTGGCTCTGTCGCGAAGCGAGCCTGTAACTGATTGAAATGCGAGTTTGATTCCCGTCTGCTTCACGGAATAGCGAAAATGATCCCTGTGACCGTTGCTGCTTCCACAACAGCAGCCTTGGTACTCCATGGGAACGGATACCGCAGCTTTGGAACGACATCGCCCGGTCGGTACCAACCCAGCGGAGAATGTAATTCCCACGGAGGCGTAATTGCCATCTGATACGGGAGCATCACAATCTGCGTTGTGTAGCGAGCTGACGAGATCACAGGCTGCAACACAGGGTGGTGCGTGTGCCCGTATCGTTCGAGAGCCGGATCCTGGAAGTAGAGCGGATAGTATTTAGACTCGGGCGCTGCCCAAGGCATGACGACATCAGGAAAGCTTCGGGCAGAGTACGGTTCGCCACCAAATTTCACTTTGAAATTCAAGGCTTGTTCTGCGGCGTATGCGTTAATATCCGAATCCAGATTCGATTGAATCCGTGGAGCGATTTCGCCAATCCGACGAACCTGAGTCGCCGTGCGCAACGGGCCGGATGGAATCTGCGTTCCCAGTGGGCGTCGCATTCCGCGGATGCTGTCGTCCTCTTCGGCTGGCGTTTTGACAGCTTCCTTCTCTTCGTAGGCGGGTTTTGGCCTAACTTCTGCGGCTGGTGCTGGCGGGGCGACTGGCTTTTCAACGGCAGGCTTTTCAACCACGGCCTTTTCAGGGACGGGGACGGCTTGCTCGACCTTTGGCTTTACGTCCAAGTCCAGATTCTCGGCAACATCGACCTCTTTCGCCGACGCGGGTTCTGCCAGTTCCCATTCAGGTTCTGCTTCCTGAACAGGGTTCGCGACTGGGGCTTCGGTTTTTGCAGATTCAACCGGCTGAGCGGGAATGAGCGTCGGAGCCGGCTTGGAGTCCTTCGATGAGACTTCAGGAACGGGCTGGGCGACAGGCTCAGTCGACCGATTTGGTTGCTCGGTCTGTGGTCGCGCTGCGGATGCAGGACTCAGTTCGTATTGGCTTTTGAGTTTCCGCCATCGTTCTACCGCCGGCCGCGACGTTCCGTCATGTGCGGAACGTCGACTCGGCAACGAATCCTGAGCAGTGGCCATCGGGCCATAGTTTAACAGGACGGCACACAACGCGACCGCTCTAAGGCGATTCCATTTGAGCATGCTCGGCCGAGTAGTTTGGTGATTCTTCGACGATCGTGATGTCATGCGGATGGCTCTCCCTGACCGTGGCTGGTGAGACCTGAATAAACCTCGCATCCGTGCGAAGTTCGGCGATCGTTCGAACGCCGCAATATCCCATTCCAGCCCGCAGGCCCCCGATCAACTGATACAACAATACCGGCAGTGACCCTTTATAGGCCACACGTCCTTCGACTCCTTCAGGAACCAGCTTCGATGAAGCGGGCCCCTTTCCGTCCTCTCCGGGCGACTGTCGATACCGTTCACTGCTCCCCTTAACCATCGCGCCCAGTGAACCCATGCCGCGATAGCGCTTAAATCTTCGACCCTGGAACAAGACAACTTCACCGGGACTTTCGTCGAGGCCTGCCAGCAGACCTCCCAGCATGACGCAATGAGCCCCTGCTGCCAAAGCCTTGGTGATGTCGCCGCTATACCGAATACCTCCGTCCGCAATAATGGGAATGTCGGTGCCGACCGTTGCTTTCACGGCATTGGAAATTGCCGTCAACTGAGGAACTCCGATCCCGGCGATGATCCGCGTGGTGCAGATCGATCCGGGACCGATTCCTACTTTCACCGCATCCGCCCCTGCACGGACTAGATCTCGTGCTCCTTCCGTCGTTGCCACATTTCCGGCGACGACATCAATGGACCATCGTCGCTTTAATTCCTTGACCGTTTCAATCACGTTCTTCGAATGTCCGTGTGCGCTATCGACGCACAAGACATCTACGCCGTTCTCAATCAGGGACTGAGCCCTGTCATAATCACCGACTCCGATCGCCGCTCCGACACGCAACCGACCACGCGCATCTTTCGATGCTCTTGGATATCGGAGATTCTTGTCGATATCCTTGATCGTGATTAACCCCTTTAACTGGTAGTTTTCGTCTACCAGTAGCAGCTTCTCCACCTTATTTTCCAGGAGCAGTCGTTGTGCCTGCTCCAGTGTCGTGTCTTCTTTGGCTGTGACGAGCTTTTCTTTCGTCATAACTTCGGAAACCGGCGTGTCCGTGGACGGCAGAAACCGCAGGTCGCGACGCGTCAGGATCCCCAGCAGGCGGCCATTTTGAGTCACCGGGACGCCGCCAATGTTCCGTTCTTCCATGATCTGGCGAGCCTGAGCCGCAGTCGCTTCGGGTGGAAGCGTTACAGGGTCCACAATCACCCCATGTTCCGCTCGCTTGACTCGTTCGACCTGCATCGACTGAGCTTCTGCGGACATGTTCTTGTGGATGATACCGATGCCCCCTTCCTGGGCCATGGCCACTGCCATGTCGCTTTCCGTCACTGTATCCATCGGACTGGAAAGGATCGGCACATTCAGCCGAATGTTCCGAGTCAACTGCGTGGAGACATCCGTATCCCCCGGGACCAGCTCACTGTAGCCGGGCTCAAGCAGGACATCGTCAAAGGTTACCCCTTTATAAGCAATGCGATCTTCCATGGTGACTCCTGATCTGTGTACGGGGACGTATCAGCCGTCCCGATTCGGTTCCATTTTGTCTGTGGGCGTATGACTTTCCCCGAAACCCTCGTCTGAAAGTTTCGACGCCGAAAGTCCTGGTGAATCGATGGTTTCTTCGCCTGCGGCAACCGTCGCGGATTGAGCAGTCGCAAGAGCTTGATGCAACCGGTTGGACAACGCGACCAGTTGCTCGACTTCCAGTTCCTCGGCTCGCACGTCGGCTGGAATCTGCAGTTCGGTCAGCACCTGTTCGATGGTTGATTTCGACAACCGCTTCTTGAAGATCTGTCCCAGGACACCGCGCAACACCTTGCGACGCTGGGTGAACAGATCCCGCAGGAAGACCTGAAATTCGCCAAGATCATGAATGCGGCTGCGCAACTGCTGATCGGGATCAATCCTGACGATCGCCGAGTCGACATCGGGACGTGGCCAGAAGACTGACGGTCCCAGTTTGTGGACGATCTTGATGCGACATTGAGCCTGCAAAAACACCGAAAGAGCACTGTAGTCTGATGTGCGCGGCCTGCCACACAGGCGTTGTGCGAGTTCGTACTGAATCGTCACCACCATCCGTTCCAGCGGATAGCCGGAAACCAGCAGATTGGCGATCACTGGAGTACCGATATGGTACGGAAGATTGGCGACAAGCTTCAGCCGTCTTTGCGGATCGACGGCCAGTTCGCGCGACACTTCCTGCAGGATCAACGGGTTCAAATGATGCTTGCTCTGCAGGGCATCACAGTTGAGCAACGTGACGTCCGGCAAATGCCCGACCGTTTCGTGGGCGAGGCGATACATGTTCGGATCATATTCGACTGATACGACAGCCCCGGCTTCCGCAGCCAGAAAGGATGTCAGTCCGCCAGTCCCGGCGCCAACTTCAAGAGCAACATCATCGGGACCGAGATCCGCCTCAGCGACGATGCTTTCGAGCAGATTCAGGTCGATCAGGAAATTTTGACCGAGATCCCCGCGCGGATGCAAACCCTCCTGCTGAAACAGGGCCATCAGGTGCGACCGGGTTTGACGAAGCGGTGAATTCATCCGCTGCATGATACCAGAAATGGCTGGCAGGTGTCGAGCGGGCCGAAAGCGAAGTCAAGTTTCCCCAGGTTGCCCGCTGCAAATGCGACGAAACCTCAAACGACTTTTTCATCTAACGGCACACCACTTCATGGCGATTCGCTCTTTTTTGGCGACAAGACGGTACGAAATCCGCAATGAAATGTTCCCGACAGCACGTCGCCTTTCATTCTCGCGGAAACGCGATACCCCGTGCAGTAATCATCGCTGCACATGAACGACCCGCCCCGCTGAACTCGCTTGGGAACGAGTGGCTCGTTCGGATCCAGACTGTCTGCTGGTCCCGGAGGGTTTCGCTTTCGACTGTTCGAGTAATAGTCCGGGCGATACCAGTCCTGGCACCACTCCCAGACATTGCCTGACATGTCGTACAGGCCATAGTTGTTGGCAGGGAAGGATTTGACCGGGGCTGTTCCTTCAAATCCATCCTTGACGTCGTGAGTCTCCGGGAAGACACCCTGCCATGTGTTGTGACGCCATTGAGCATCGGGGTTTCGTTCATCCCCCCACGGGTACTCTTTACCACTTAGCCCACCACGAGCGGCATATTCCCATTCAGCCTCGGATGGCAGTCGGTGCCCAGCCCATTTGCAATAGGCCTGAGCATCCTCCCACGATACATGAATCACCGGGTGATCCAACTTGTCATCGATCGATGATTTCGGTCCGTAGGGATGTCGCCAGTCCGCGCCAGGTTCATACTTCCAGACCTGGTACGGCCAGTTCGGAAAATCCTTGCGTAATGTCCGCATATCGAATTTGGGATTAAAACAGATCGAACCTGGAACCAGCACCGAGTCGTCGATTGGTGTACCAACAGGGACCTGTGCTTCAATCTCTTCCCGCTTTGGTGCCCGTTCCGCAACCGTTTTGTAGCCCGTTTCGGTAACGAATTTCAGAAACTGTTTGTTGGTAACTTCCGTTTCGTCCATCCAGAATCCGTCGAGAGTCACCGCATGCACGGGACGCTCGTCTTCGTGCGGACTTTTCTCGTTACCCATCTGAAAAGTGCCGCCGGGAATCCATTTCATTCCGGGGGGAGTTTCACCGGAAGCTATGGTTACGACAGGCCGTACTGCAGTTTCGTCTGTTTCGGGACCTTTGGGCAATGATTCCGCCTTCTTCACCTCCATCGTCGTATTCGACGCGGGAACCGGAGCAAAAGCGGCGTAACCCAGCAGCCCTGCTGAAACCAGAACAATCCCGATCATGACCCAGTAGCGTGCCATCAGATCACCTCAACTTTGCGTTTTCTGCTCATACTCCTGTCAGGCTACCATGGCACCGGGGACGGATGCAAACACCGCAGAATTGGGTGTGTGGCATCCTGCGAGCATCTTGCTACAGCGCCACACCCATGTTCCGCCGCGACGCGGACGAACCTCTTGCAGATGCGGTTACGGACGTGACAACGACAAGGCCCGAATCTCTGCCTCTGATAATGCGCGGCGGTACAGGCGGACATTGCGTATTTTGCCTGTGAAATAGTCTTGCTCGCCGCTGCCGATCCGAAGCGGCTGACTTGCCGAGATATCGTAATCCTCAGACGAAAATGGAGCGGATTTTGTAACCAGTCGCCCCGAGACGTAGAGACGCAGTTCGCCACCATGGCGTTGAGCCACCAGGTGCTTCCAGCCACTCCCCAGGTCTTCGTCAAACGAGATGCATTCGCCCGCCTTCATTGAATAAACGCTGCCCCGCAAACCGGCTGGGGCATCCTGAACAGCACTCGTACAACTTCCAATACTCGCGAAGAGTCGCCCCTCATAAACAGTGAGGCTGGTGATCCGCGTCCAGTTATTGATCTCCTCGCGAACAGGATCGGTTGGTGGACCGGGATCCCAGCCGGGTGGTGAGAAGAATTTCTGCAGCGAAGTCCATCCACGATCATCGTCATACCGGGATACTTCACCTCGCGGGATTGCTCCGGCGTAGAGCTTACCGTTGTATACGGTCAATGCATTAATCTCGGTTCCGTCGCCAAGACGACCGCGATCAATCCAGTTCTCTTGGCCTTGATATTCGACGACTCGTGCTTCCGGCCACATTCCGGCATGCAGCTTTCCGCGAAACACCTCTAAAGAATGGACCTGCAGAAATGGCTTCTGGTCGAGCGGAGTATTGCCGATCGGCGTACCAGCAAATTCCCAGCGATGCCCGTCAAAGGCATAGACGTTCGGGTAGCCGACGTACAACTTGCCGTTGTGGACAGCCATCGCATGAGGGTAGCAGTTTCCTGGCGGTTCTGCAGGGAAGCTTCCGGCGACTGACCATCCGTGGTCGCCGTCCCAGACATAGACGCAATACGGCCGGCCGGTCCATTGCTTCTCGCCCGGCGGTGGCAAACCACGATCCCCGCCGACGTAGAGCCTGCCACCGTACGTTGCCATGCAGTTGATGCGCAACATTTCGCCTGGTTGTCCGCAGTCGTTCCAGGTTGTTCCTCCAGCGTATCGGTAGACATGAGCGGGTTCGTACTT
>CAXBSB010000005.1:0-69703 GCA_963977965.1 uncultured Schlesneria sp. | reverse complement strand
TGTTGCTAGCACAACTCCATTGGTGACTGTCATGTCCGCTTTTGCAACCCTTCCCCCCAAAACTTCGGATGAACCCGGAAAAGAACTCGTCATGCCGTCAACTTCGGCGCCGAATCCTTCCGAGAATCCAATCGAAAAAAGGTCGGGATGGGTTTGGTTTCAAATGTTTCACGGCGTCGCGGGCCTGGGACTACTTTGTCTTTATGCCTGGCTTCGATATCGCAGAGTGCGGGCCGAGCTGAAGAATTCGGCGTAGTTCACATACCGTTGTAAGGTGTCGCAACTTCTTGCCGTTTTGCGACCTAGGCAGGCCGGAGACGCCCAACCTGTGCCACCCAACGAAGTCAAAGCGTTATTGGTTCGGCGCCACTTACCTCATCGGTCGACTGGCCATTTAGTAGTGCCGGCATGTACGAGGACTTTGCAGCTGGGTAGCCCCGGTTGTCCGTCTTCGGGCTACCGGGGTGGCGAAGCCAAAAGAAGCTTTCATCATCGCCCCTCTGGATCGGTACTCCAAAGGATCGAAGCGCCGGGTTTCATGCGAAAACGCACTTCCGCTCTGTCGCAACGTCTCGTCGCTTTGCGACCCAGCGTAGGCCGAAGACGACGTACCAGGCCACCCGCGTCAATCACTCAATCGCACGTCAATCCTTCCGACCGTACCGTGAAATACGAATATGTCGCAGTCCATTTTGATCTGATTCATAATTGCCAGCGGATCGTTGCATGGCACCAGACGACCGTTTTGTGAAGACTGGGCAGCGTCGACTTCGATCCACTCAACGTCTCGAAATGGCACTGGCCCCATCGGGCCCGTTTCAATGTAGCCGCCTGTCGGGATGATGACCCCACTGCACCATTGTGGTGTCCCGGGATCACCATTCCACTTAATCCTCACGGCGGGATGATGCTTCTGAATTGTCTCAACGATGTGATTCCAGTCCAAAGCAACCATAATTCAAGGAGTTTCTGTATCGGAGTACGCAGCAAAGTCTCCGAAGCCAAAGCCTTAATCGTTTGACGCAACTTACCTACCCGCCGACTTTCATTCAGTGCCGGCATGTACGAGAACTCTGCAGAATCCTGCAGCGAGCCATTTCGCTTTCAATCGCTCCACCAACTCTGCCGTGTCGCAGATGAAGTGGATGTCCGACTCGTGGCAGAATAGAAACTCAATTCGCCCGGCAGGATCCTTGACATGAAGGTTATCCCGGCTCACCCGATAGTAATCCGCCGCCTCGGCCTCAGCGATAAACGACTTGAGGCGATCCAGCGGCATCGACACGTCTTGGTAGAGTTGCTCGTCGGGGCAATCGCAACCGAATCCGTAGGCGACGAGAACGTCTGTTAGGCCAGCTTCGCGTAAGAATTCAACAGAGTCCGCGATAGCTCGTTGATTTTCGTCGCGCGACAACATACCAGAGGTCAACTCCATCTGTGCCCTCGCATTCTGAGGCCGAACGACCAAACGGCGGCCAAAAATCATTGTTTTTAAAACTCAGCGTGGCACACGGTTCTAAACTATCCGGTTTCGTCACAACGATATCATATCCTGCGGTTGACGCGTCGGACACCGGGGTATCCCAGACGTGGCTTTGCACGTCTGGGTTGCGCAGCAACAAGAGGCTTGAGTATACACCTCTTGTTCCTTCGTCACCCAGACATCCAAAGCGATGTCTGGGCCAACCCGCCCTTCTTTACTTAGCGTTCATTCGGCATCTGATAGATGGAAAACAAAATCCGCTCGGTATCATCCGCAACTGTTGCCAACAACTTTCCCGTGTTGGACAAACTCACATACGTCTCGTTGCCATCACCAATACTCGGTTTGGGGGCAACGACACTTCCCGTTTCAAGGTTCCAGCGTCGAACATGGTCGACTCCGCCTGCAGTAATTGCCTGTGAATTAAATTTCATTGCACGTGGAAACGCGATTGAAGTCACGAGATTCGAATTCCCTCCCAATGTGGTGATCTCCTTGTTGGAGTCGCCGGCCAAAATGTGCACCCGCAAATCTCCATAGGTGATTTCCCAATTAGGTTCGCGGATGGAGTTACAGATCACCGCCAGGTATTTTCCTGTCGGCTCCCATTCAATCTCACCAACCAGATTGTTGAACGGCGGATAGACGGCAAGCTCATTCATCGTCTTGACGTCATACCTCACCACAACATTCTCCCAGGCGACGGCCAATTGAGTTTGGTCGGGACTGAAGCGTACCGTTGTGACTCCGTAGATCTCTTTGGACGTTTTGCTAACGGTACGAAGAGTTGTGTTCTGTCGGATATCAATCAGAGCCACGGATGACTCGTTCTCTTTCGGTGAGGAACGGGCCAGCGCAATCATCTGGCCATCCTTCGCCAGATCGACGTCATTCGTCAAGGCCTTTTGTGAACCGAGTCGATAGACCTCGTCTTTCTTCGATTGAATCGAAACGGCATTCCCGGTCTTCGTGACCGCGTAAAAATCATCAGGTGTCACAATCACCCGCCGGATACTTTCACCCAAGGGAATGCGCTGACCCAATGGAATGATTTCATGTTTATCATTCGCAAAATCCCAAATGATAATGTCATCGTGCAATGTCCATGCGACGACAACATTGTCCCTGCGCCCAAAAACCAGCCCGGCCGGTTGGCCAATCGTTTTTCGCGGTAATTCCAATTTCTTCCATGCGAGCAATTTCTCGGGGATCGGAGGCTCAGAGAATTGCGACTCGGCTTCGCCAGGGAGAGAAGCGCACAGGACGGCCACGATGATTGCGATGGATCTGAATCTAAGGTAGTCATTCATGGCATACCTGCGTTTCCATGATTCATGTTTGCTTGTGGATATCCCGCTGTCGCGGATGCGTTCGACGCCGCGGGGTGAAACTATGAGGAATTGAGATCGCGTCAAAAGGAGAGTGACTTCGGCCAAGCAATGCTGGGTGGAGTCGTTTCCAGATTTTTTACCACATCTTCAATCTGCGAAGGAGCACCATGTGATTTGTTGGCGTTGATTTACACAATCACACAATCATGGTGGACGTGATAGTTCGTTGATTTTCGTCCCGCGACAACATCGATTTCAAAATCCGCCCGATCCGCCGCTTGAGTTGACCGTTTTGGTAGGGCGCCTCCGCACCTTAGCAAGCGGAAATTATCGCAACCATTTGCAATTTAACGCTTTGCGAACACGCCTGGATTCTTGATGTGACATTCTCGCCAACCGCCTCGCGACATCGAAGAGGTTTCGTCCCGTCGATCCGATTTTTTCGGCAATCCAGATCCGTCTTCGAGTTGCCCCCTTCTTCGGATTAAGCGATAGTAACTTGGGTACGTTATCGGCGGACGCTTGAAGTTCTGTCGTGTAAACGCTACTTTCCGCCGTCGTGAACGAGTGGAATTCTCTCGGGCGCTGATTGTTCGCCCCGAGCTCCCTTGACTGGTCGGCGTCACCAATTGCCGATCGAACCCTTATTTTTGTGGTTGCCTCGCAACCGGTTTGGAAGGACTGCGCATGACTCAATACGTCTACTACTTCGGCGATGGTGTGGCCGACGGTGATGCCACCATGAAGTCCCTGCTCGGGGGCAAAGGGGCCAACCTGGCCGAAATGGTGCGAATTGGTCTGCCTGTTCCCGCCGGTTTCACGTTGACCACCGAAGTCTGCACCTATTACTACGCCAACAATCGGACATTCCCTCCGGAACTCAAGCAGCAGGTTCTCGACGCACTCCGCCGCGTTGAAAAGGTCATGGGGGCCGAATTCGGTTCCGCCACCAATCCCCTGCTCTTCTCGTGCCGCTCCGGTGCTCGTGAATCGATGCCCGGGATGATGGATACCGTTCTGAACATCGGCCTGAACGACACCACCGTCGAAGCACTGGCCAAGCAGACCGGTAACGAACGTTCGGCCTGGGACAGCTATCGTCGCTTCGTGCAGATGTACGGCGACGTTGTTCTCGAACTGAAGCCAAAAGACAAGACCGAAGGGGACCCGTTCGAAGTCGCTCTCGAACACAAGCGGGAACACGAAGGGGTCACTGAAGATTCGGCCCTGTCCGTCAAGGCTCTGAAGGAACTGGTTGCCGAATTCAAGCAACTGATTAAGTCTCGAGCCGGCAAGGATTTCCCGACCGATCCGATGGAACAGGTCTGGGGCGCTATCGGGGCCGTGTTCGGTAGCTGGATGAACGACCGCGCGATCGTTTATCGTCGTACCTACGGAATTCCTCACGAATGGGGAACGGCCGCCAACGTTCAGGCAATGGTCTTCGGAAACCTGGGTGATGACTGTGCAACCGGCGTGGGACTGACCCGCGACTGTGCTCTCGGGACCCCGGGCTTCTGTGGCGACTACCTGATCAATGCCCAGGGCGAAGACGTCGTTGCCGGGATTCGTACGCCAAAGCGTATCGAAGAAACACTGTCGACAGACATGCCAGTTTCTTACGCTCAGCTCAACGAAATCGGCAAGAAGCTCGAAAAGCACTACAAAGAAGTGCAGGACATCGAGTTCACGATTCAGCGGAACAAGGTCTACATGCTGCAGACCCGTAATGCCAAGCGAACGGGTTTCGCCGCTGTTCGTATCGCTGTCGATCTGGTGAACGAAGGCTTGATCACCGAAGCCGAAGCTCTGCAGAAGCGACGTATTCCTGCGGACGACCTGGCTCAGTTGCTGCAGCCGATCTTCGACCCTGCCGCCAAGAACCTCGCCACGAAGGAAGGCCGATTCCTGGCCAAGGGGATCAACGCTGGTCCTGGTGCTGCCTCGGGGATCATCTGCCTGTTCGCTGACGAAGCAGAAAAGTTCCACGAAAAGAATCCTAACACCGACATCATCCTGGTCCGCAAGGAAACCAGCCCGGAAGACCTCCGCGGGATGAAGGCTGCCAAGGGGATCCTGACCGCGACCGGCGGTGCCAGCTCTCACGCGGCTCTCGTCAGCCGTCAGATGGGTAAGGCCTGTATCGTTGGTTGCTCGGCGATCGAAGTCGACTACGCCGCCGGAACGGTCAGCGTTGCTGGCAAGACACTCAAGACGGGTGACTTCATCAGTATGGACGGTTTCACCGGGGAAGTCTTCGAAGGCAAGGTTCAGACCAAGGCCAGCGAAGTCATTCAGGTGCTGGTCAACAAGACCTTGAAGCCCGAAGAATCGGAAACCTATCGCCGCTACGCTCAGCTGATGAGCTGGGTCGACAAGTTCCGCAAGCTGCGAGTTCGTACCAACGCCGATACCCCAGGTCAGGCCGACGAAGCTGTCGCTTTCGGTGCAGAAGGGATCGGACTGTGTCGTACCGAGCACATGTTCTTCGATCATCTCGACGAAATCCGTCACATGATCGTCGCCGAAACCAAGGAAACTCGCGAAGAAGCCCTGGCCAAGCTGCTGCCATTCCAGCGAGCTGACTTTGCAGGCCTCTTCCGCAGCATGAACGGTCGTCCTGTGACGATCCGCCTGCTCGATCCTCCGCTGCACGAGTTCCTGTCGGATCGACACCTCGAAGAACAGCCAGACCTGGCAGAAAAGCTCGCTTCGTGGACCAACAGCACTGTTGACGCCGTGAAGCGCCGCGTGGGTGAACTGCATGAAGCCAACCCAATGCTCGGTCACCGTGGTTGTCGTCTGGGAATCGTTTATCCGGAAATCACTGCAATGCAGGCTCGAGCAATCTTCGAAGCCGCGGTTGAAGTGAAGAAGGAAGGGATTAACGTTGTTCCTGAAGTGATGGTGCCGCTCGCCGGGTTCCTGGCCGAGTTCAAGCATCAGGAAAAGATCATTCGGTCGACCGCCGAAGCTGTTTTTGCACAGACAGGTGTGACACTCGAATACCTCGTTGGAACGATGATCGAAGTCCCGCGAGCTGCCGTTCGCGCCGACCAGATCGCAACCGCTGCTGAGTTCTTCAGCTTCGGAACCAACGACCTGACCCAGACGACGCTGGCCATCAGCCGCGACGACTATGGTCCGTTCATCGGGTTCTACCGGGAAAACGACATCATCCCGAACGATCCGTTCCAGACGATCGATCAGGAAGGTGTTGGGGACATCATGCGAATCGGTGTAGATCGTGGCCGTTCATCGCGACCTGATCTCAAGATCGGTATCTGTGGTGAACACGGTGGCGATCCAGCATCGGTCATGTTCTGCCACGACATCGGCCTGAACTATGTCAGCTGCTCACCACGTCGAGTCCCCGTGGCTCGCCTGGCTGCCGCTCAGCAGGCCCTGGCTGCTGGCAAGTAATTCCTGCTGCTCAGTGAACAAGCCCGGTGCTGTAAAGCACCGGGCTTTTTTTGTGGGTATTTGATTCGCAAACTGTGGCGGCCCGCAGGAATCAAACTGCAGCGTCTGACCCTTGTTTCGACGCGACACGGAAGTGCGACCCGCACTAACTAACTCCTCAACTACGTCAAGTTAAAGTTGAATAGACGCGCGATCAAACCGCACAGAGCAGCCGCTACGCAGGAAAGGAAAAAGCCACCAACACAAAAGAGAATCAAACTCCTGACCCAAAAGAGACGCTTTCCGACTTGTCGATTGCGTTCCGCAAGCTCTTCTTCCTGACGGGATTGAGCGGTGATGCATGCTGGGCAAATCACGATCAACGTCGTCGGATGATCGCCGGACCACCAATGAAGCCTGCACTGCGGACATTTATGCTGATATGCGTGCTCGAAATGCTCGTTGTCAGTGCCAAAGTGCCAGCACACCTCGCGCACACGCATTCCGTTAGACTGCTCGTATTCACGGATTTCCGGTTCGTCAGACATAGCCACGCTTCTCTCTATTTTGGTCGTGCAACATTTTCTAGCGTGCATCCAACATCAGTGTGACGATGCAATTTGATGCCGGAGAGAGGAATCGCTCTACGACTCAGGTGGTTCTGCAGTAACCGTATGCAACTGAACCGCATCACCGATTTGAATCGTACCACCGTGGAGAACCTTTGCTGTGATGCCTCCGTGGCCTCGCATGGCATTGTAGCCCCCTGCCCCCAGAACCCATTCCATTCGAGAACAGGGTTCACAAGGCCCACTGTACTCAAGGATCACGTCGCCGATTCGGAATTGCTTCCCTTTCAGAGCGAGCAGATTGATTCCGGAAACAACCAGGTTCCGGCGGACGAGCTCTGGAGCAACCTTGTCACGATGAAGCATTCCAGCAACGGCCACGAGATGTTCATGCTGGATCAAGGTGACCTGGCGCTTCGTTCCTTCGCGTCCTTTGAACTTGTGGTCGCCGACAATCCCACGTTCTGCAACGACATCCGCCTGATGGACGATCGCGATCTCACCAAGACGCTCTGAACGGAGTCCGATCCATTCCAGTCGGCCGACTTGTGGAAGTATCTCCAGCAAGCTCTTTATGGACTCCATGGCAAGCTCCCTTTGCATCCAAGCTCGGAATGATCTCAGCGACGTCCATGATGTTCGTCGCTCGCGGAGGTACGTGAATAATTCGGACATTGTCTTTCTGATCCCTCAGCTTTGTCCAGTACAGGTCAGATGAGATTACTGTAAACTGGAGTGCGATTTATTAGAACATACTCAACCAGTGCAGTTTCCGGGAATATTCCCGGGGTATTGTCGATCCAAGGTATTGAACCATATCCAATGCTCTTCACTTCTCAGGAGCGACCGATGAATCAGCGCAGGTTTGTCGTCGGGCTGACGGCTGGCTTTGGTCTTTTCATGGGAGTCGCCGGTTGCGGTACTCGTATCCCCGGAATCGACCCAAATGTCTATGTGGTTGAGCATACAGACTACAACCCTCCCAAGCCTGTTGCTGAAGAACTGACAGACGACAAGCTCGAAGACAAGCAGACTTCGTTTCTTCCCGATCTTGTCGATCGCCGACCACAGGAGGAATGGCTGGTTAACCAGAGCGAAGTGGTCATTCGACTCGATGTTCCGCTGATTAAACCTGATCACGATCAACAACTGCTCGTTCTTCATCCCTCGTATGCAGAAGCCGCATCGGCACAGTCGGTTCTGCCGTCTGTCAATCTGATTGACGGGAAGGCAAAGCAGTTCGATGACGGACTCTATGCGGCCGTCGATCTTGCACTTTTTCAGGGAATGGAAGGCGGGTTTCAAGGAGTGGCAGACGGGTTACAGGGACTGGCAGACAGGCGATTCGGCCACATCGCGATGGTCAAACGACTGCTGGAAGCTGTTGAACCAAAATCTTCCGCAGCGGCGTATCTTGCTGCAGGGTTGACGCTTGGTGGTGTTGATACGCGTGTGACAAACGATTCCGAACGGATAGAGTTCATTCGTAAATTTGAAGCAAATCCAGCTCTTTCCAAGCCAATCGGATTCTATACGTGGAATGACTCGCTCAAACGTTGCTGGAAGTTCATGCGATTCTTTCAGGAACCGCTGGATGAAAAGAGTCCCGTCGTCGGCGACCTCGTAAAAGCGATTCAGACCGACCGCGCTCTTGCCGCCGAGAGTCAGCAGTCGGCCCGGTTCTTTGGAAAGCTGACGAATCCACTGTCACGACTGACGATCACCGATCTGATCGGCGTTGACCGGACGTCACGGGCAGAATTATCAGCTCTCAGAGGACGCCGGGGCGTGAAAGAGGACAGCCATGGAGCATCGCTGTTTCCCGCTTCGACGTCACGCGAAACGGAACTCTTCAACAAGCTCTTTCCTCGCGGTATCCCGGCGGGAGCCGACTTGATGAACGCGCTGATTCGGCGAATCCGTTCCGGCGAAGTGGATTTGGCACCTCGTGAAAGCAGCGGCTGGTACGACCATCAGGTTTATGCATTGGAAACGATGCTGCTTCCCGAACGAGGCGAAGAACGAAACAAGTTGTTGCTGACGAAGTCTTACAAAAAGCGAATGCTGGAGGCATTTCAGGCACTGATCACCAAGCGACGCGAAACGCATATTCGTTCACTCGGCCCAAAATCAGCCGCTCGCCCGCGCCGCTTGAATTCCATCTCACCACGTTTGCGGATCGAGCCTTGTCTGTCGTATTACCTGCGAACGGCCCGGTCATACTCTTTCCTGCAAAACTTCTTATTGGCATCGCTCGGTGAAGAGACATTGAAACGCCTTCATGGGTTACGACCAGAAGGAGACCGCCCCGACGATCTGCTGACCGAACTGGCCCGACAGCGAGATCTCTTTTACGGCCTGTATCTCGTCAGTTGCGATGACATTGGACACGCTTCTACGTTGAAGCCAGAGGAGCTTTCGGATCCCGATCGCTGTTACGAAGCAGCTCTGGCCTGGCTGTCTCAAGTGGCAGACCGGACCGATCCTGATCTGGCTCAGGATACTCGAGTGGCAGTACCGATTTATGTTGACCGGTTCCGCCAGACGACGCGACTGTGGATCACGCTCGGCGTTCGTTTGACGCGACTAGACGCCAGCTATGCGAAACCTCCCCGAATCAAGCCCGCCAACGGGTCGGGTGATTGGGAAGTTGTTGAGGCTCGTCTGTTGAAGGTGGCTGATTATCTGATCGCTGTCGACGAATTTGCGGAGGTCGAAATTGCGACGCTGACGCCGCCTGACCGAGACGAACTTCGCAGGATCTGCGATACCCACAAAACAAAAGAGAAGATTATCCAGGCGCTTTCGGCGTGGAAGCCGTAATCAAACTGTTAGTCAATTCAATTTCTGACGGCAGAACGATGTAGGGCAGAACGATGGAAGAGATCACAAACGTGATTCTTCATCATTCTGCCCCTCATCATTCTGCCCAATGGCTTGATCGTCCTGCCAAATATCTTGGCGAAGAGGAAACCTTCGATCTGATCAGCGTTTCCTCCGAACGACGAAGAATTTCTCACGACCATTAAATTCCGCTCTTCCCGTGAGGCGAATTCAATTTTTGAGGGCAGAACGATGTAGGGCAGAACGATGGAAGAGATCCCAATCGTGATTCTTCATCATCCTGCCCCTCATCGTTCTGCCCAATGTCTTGATCGTCCTGCCAAATATCCTGGCGAAGAGGAACCTTCGGTGGGTCGGGAGACCCGCGCCCGTCAGGGACAAATGCTAATCCTCTTCCCAAATTATCCTGTCTGATCACCGTTTTTGAGCGGTTCATCCCCGTCTCTGCGGGCACAGATTTCCATCGAACCACGAAGAATTTCTCGTGAACATCAAATTCCGCTCTTCCCGTGAGGCGAATTTGCCGTTAGTATTGAGGCTCTTGCATTGACGGCGCGGACGAAGCGCCCGACACAGCTTGAAGTCAGTCCCACCGACGACTTGCCACGGCAGGCCAGTCCATTCCAGCGGGTTCACTATGCCTAGGAAATGCACGATTCGCTCAGTTCGGTAAGGTTCATCGCAGCGCCTCACTGTGGTGAACCTGTTCGCCGGCTATTTCTTCCGTGCGCTTCACGAGGCACCCTCCTTACTTCTTAACCCAGAGAAATCCCGCTTTCGTCCATGAGGACTCGTAACCTTCGAGCCTCTCAGTGATTGCGTTGTTTCCACGCACCCTGTAGGTCTCGGCTGAGTGGCCGTTACCGCATCGTTCTCACCGCGATTTTAAAAACAGTAAAACGCCATGAATCTCGAAAAAGTACGCAACATCGGTATTTCTGCCCACATCGACTCCGGTAAGACCACGCTCACCGAACGCATCCTGTTCTACTCCGGTCGAATCCACGAGATTCACGAAGTGAAGGGGAAGGACAAAGTCGGCGCGACGATGGACTTCATGGAACTCGAACGGGAAAAAGGGATTACCATCACCGCTGCGGCAACGCAGGTCCATTGGAATGATCATACGATCAACGTCATCGATACCCCGGGGCACGTCGACTTCACCGTTGAAGTCGAACGATCGCTGCGCGTTCTCGACGGCGCAATCCTCGTTCTCTGCTCCGTCGGTGGTGTCCAGAGCCAGTCGCTGACCGTCGATCGCCAGATGAAGCGCTACAAAGTTCCTCGAATCGCCTTCATCAACAAGATGGACCGCACCGGTGCCAATCCGGACAAGGTGATCACGCAGATCCGTGAAAAGCTCGGCGTGGTTCCCGTTCCGCTGCAGTTGCCAATGGGACGTGAAGCGGCGTTCCAGGGGGTCATCGACCTTTTGTCGATGCAAGCGGTCTACTTTGACGGCGAAGACGGTGAATACATTCGTCGTGAAGCCATTCCGGCTGAATACGAAGAAAAGGCGAAAGAAGCTCGTCACCAGATGCTCGAGACTCTCTCCATGTTCAGTGATTCCATGATGGAAAAGCTGCTGGAAGAGGCCGAAATCGGTGTGGATGAAATCCGCAAGGTCATTCGCGATGCGACGATCGCCCTGCAGATCACGCCAGTGATGATGGGTTCGGCGTATAAGAATAAGGGTGTGCAGGAAGCGCTGGACGGCGTGACCTATTACCTGCCCAGCCCGCTCGATCGTACGATGACCGCCATCGATCAGTTGCAGAAGCCAAAATCGGAAGAAGAGACAAAGGATCCGAACTGGAACCGCGTCAAGCTGACTTCCGATCCGACGAAGCCGATGGTCTGCATGGCATTCAAGACGGTTGTTGAACAGTATGGGCAGTTGACATACACGCGAATCTACCAGGGCAAGATCGTGAAGGGCGAAAGCTACTTCAACACGCGAACTGGCAAGAAGGTCCGTTTCGGACGCCTTGTCCGTATGCATGCAAACGATCGTGAGGACGTGGAATTCGCGGAAGCCGGTGACATCGTGGCACTGGTCGGTGTCGACTGCGCGTCAGGGGATACGTTCTGCAGCGAAGGGATTACCTATTCGCTGGAAAGTATCTTCGTGCCGGATGCCGTGATCCGACTCAGCATCGAACCAGCAAAGCGTGACGGGGCTGATAAGCTCGGAAAGGCTCTGGAGCGATTCCGCCGTGAAGATCCGACGTTCCGAGTTCTGACGGACGAAGAAACTGGCCAGACCCTGATTGCAGGGATGGGTCAGTTGCACCTGGACATCTATGTTGAGCGAATCAAGCGAGAATACGGTGTTGAGTGCATCGTAGGGAACCCGCGCGTCGCCTATCGGGAAACCCCGACACGCGAAGTCGAGTTCAACTACAAGCACAAGAAGCAAACCGGGGGTTCTGGCCAGTTCGGTCACGTTGTGGGCAAACTGGTTCCGCTGCCGGAAGACAGCGCAATTCCGTATGAATTCGTCAACGACGTCACGGGTGGACGTATTCCCAAGGAATACATCAAGCCGATCGACGAAGGTTTCCAGCGAGCCCTGGTCAAGGGTCCGTTGTGTGAATGTGAAGTGGTGAATGTGCAGATGATTCTGCAGGACGGTAGCTACCACGATGTTGACTCGTCCGAAATGGCGTTCAACATCTGTGCGTTCGATTGCATGCGTGAAACGTTGAAGAAGGCTCAGATTGGTTTGCTCGAACCCATCATGAAGCTGGAAGTGGAAGTTCCTGATGAATTCCAGGGCAACGTTACCGGACACCTGAGCAGCAAGCGCGGCGTGGTGAATTCGACGGAAACCAACATGGGGATCGCCGTCATCATCGCCGAAGTTCCGCTGGCCAGCATGTTCGACTACGCAAACGAACTGCGATCGATGACGCAGGGTAAGGGAACGTTCAGCATGGAATTCGCGCGGTACTCAATGCTGCCACGCGGTCTGCAGGACGAAGTTGTAGAAAAGCGATTGAAGGAAAAGGCCGAACGCGCCGCCATGGCGAAGTAGTTCGGGTTTCAATCAGTTGCTGATTGGCAAAAAGACAGCCGGGCGGATCATCAGGTCCGCCCGGCTTTTTTTGTATGTTCGTACTTCCGCGAGACGCTACTACGAGAATCGCTGATGGCACTCGTGCGACTCGCACCAAAAGCAATTCACGTTCACGCTGGCGTCCGAAATCGGTCATACAGCAGCGCCAGCGTCATGCCGCCATAAGCGATTGCACACAGAATCAATCCAGCCTGTCTCCACAACGGAGGTCGGATTTCCCGCGGCAGGAATCGCGTGTTGACTCGCCAGATCTGAACGGCGGCAATCGCCATGATCGGATTGGCCACGATCCCCAGCACCTTAAACAATTGTAGTACGTTTCCGAGATGGACAGCGACCACGGCCCACGCGGTTAACAGCCCCAACAGCACCGCATACAACAATCCAATCGGACGCTTTCGAACCGTCGGAAATGCTGACCAGCAGATATCGCTCACGGTACGGATCAGAACATCCGTATTCCCCAGGTGAGTCGAAAACAGGATCCAGAACCCGTTGATCAGCGTCAGCAGCCAGAATCCCTTCCAGAGTTTGTCGGCCATGTATTGAGCTTGATAAGCCCCTGCGGTCGCTTCATTAACCACATCTGCGGAGGGGATGATGGACGCCGCCAGGTTGACGTTCAAGTACATTCCCAGGAAACAGCCCAAGCCCCACAAGACCGTCTGATCGAGAACAGCATAACGCCACCAGGTGCGCCAGCGGTCCAGGTTTCCGCTCGTCATGGGAAATGTCACACCGACATGCTTTAACCCCGAATGGTCGCCTGCCAGCACATTGCCGATGGCACCGACCTTGCTCCCCATCGCGAATCCTTTGTCGCGGAACCAGTTGGAAATCGCGAGGTTTCCCAGGCCCCCGGATCCCGCTGTTGCGGCGAATGTCGCCAGCAGAATCCAGTCAACTTTTTCAGGGAGCGACTGAATCACCAGGAATCCACGAGCCGTTTCAATCCACTGATGAAACGGAACAAACAGGATGTTGACTGCGATCAGAAAACTGAAGATGAAAGCGATCATCGCCCACGATAGCAGTTCCAGTACCTTTTCAATGTGCTTTCCAGACAACAGCAGCATGACACCAAACAGGATGACACCAATACCAATCATGTTGACGACGGAATCGTCACCCGGACCTGAAAGTCGCCCGGCAAATGCCGCAAACAGAACGGTCGCACACCCCTTGGCCAGCGCAGGCGTCGCGAGTTGTGCGACTCCTATGAAGATATAGAACCACGACCAGACGCGCGAACCGGGGCGCAGGCGCATGATTCCGGTGATGATCGGTTCACCCGTGTACATCGTGTACCGAGCTGCCTCCAGATTAAAAATCGTCTGCAGTACGATCCCGATCGTGGCGATCCACAATATTCCTCGGCCATATTTGATCGTCGTCAGCGGGCCGACAATCCACTCCCCTCCCCCGATCGCCGCCGCCAGCAGGATTGCCCCGGGACCAATCGTCCGAAACAGATTTCCCACACTGAACGGTAATGGAGTGGGCAGGTCGTCCTGTTCCCAGGCTGGCAGACATCCATGATCGACACTGGTAGCGGAATCAGCCGCGGCAGGTGAAGGAGTATTCAAGGATCGCTTTCTGTGTCAGTGATTCGAATCAGAGGGGACTGGCTTTTTCTGTCGCAACGGCGTGCATCAGGCCTCGCATATAGCCATAGGCGAACAATCGGCCCAGCATGGTATACCCCGGTTCGCCATCATCTTCACCATAAAGCTGCGGGACATGGTCTGGTCGCATCGGGCCGTCAAAGCGAATGTCACGGTAGGCTCGCATGGCAGCCGCCATATCCGTTGGACCATTGTCGTGAAAAGTCTCGACGAATTCTTCCCGGGTCCCTCGCACATCGCGAAAGTGAACGTATTTGATATGCGGCCCCAGCCTGCGGATCGACGCCGGAATGTCGCAGCCCATGGCTGCAAATGTTCCCTGGCAGAAACAGATGGCGTTCGAGGCACTGGGAACCAGGTTCACCAGTCGTTCGAAGTTCTCAACAGAATTCATGATCCGGGCCTTGCCGTGCAGTTGCATCAGCGGCGGGTCGTCCGGGTGCATACACATCGTGACACCCATCTCTTCAGCGACCGGAATCAGTTCTCGCAGAAAATGTTCGAGGTTTCGCCATAACTGGTCGGCGGTGATCGTGTCATCGCCCCGCAGATTCGCCGCAGAAGCGGAGCCGGCGTCGGCTGCGCCTCGTCGTAGATTGAGCGACATGGCCTGTTCGACATGAGCCAGGCTGAACGCTGTCACTTTGGCGCCGCCTCGCTCGGGAGAATCGAGCCGCGTGCGAACCCAGTCGGTGCCAGCCATGAAATTGTAGCAAAGAATCGGAACGCCGATCTGTCGCATGTTGCGAAGCAACGTCTTCATCGCGGCGAGTTCCGTCCCATCGTCGCGACCGAGTTTCAGGTTTTCGATTGGAAGATAGCCTTCAACGGTGGCCAGCCGCATTCCGTACGATTCCACCTGTTCTTTCATCCGGACCAGTTCATTAAGACTGGGACCAGGATACCGACCGACAACGTCTGTGACCCCGCACTGCGCTGCTAGAGTCAGGTTCTCATCAGACATCGGAGTCAGGACTGTGGCGAGTCGCATTGATGGAAGAACCTTAAGGAACGCTGGTGTATCAACAATAGATGATTGGCAAATTCGTTCATCGACGAGCAATGATTCTACAGAAGGACGCCATGGGAGCAATCGGCTCAGGAATCACCGAACAACTCAAGAATCGGAGTCGCCTCTTCCAGCAATGCGACCGGTCGCCCCAGTGAATCGGGCAATCTCAGTTCTGGATTGATTCCCAGTGCGTGGTAGATTGTGGCCGCCAGATCTTCAGGCTTGTAGGGCGGTGTGACGGCATAGGCTGCGTCTTTATCCGTTTGTCCGAGTACCAGTCCACCACGAATGCCGGCTCCTGCGACAACGGCAGGAAACAGGGTGCTCCAGTGATCGCGACCCCAGTTCGCATTGGCTGTCGGGGTACGTCCCATTTCTCCCAGGCAGACGACGAGCGTCTCATCCAGCAACCCGCGATCTTCCAGATCCAGCAGCAGAGCAGACAGCGTTTGATCGAGGCCCGGAATCAGGTGTTGGCCGACATCCTTGCTGTTCATGTGCGAATCCCAACTGTAACCGTCGGGGCAATCCCAATGGACGGTCACATAGCGAACACCGGCTTCCACCAGACGGCGAGCCATTAACGTCGACTGACCGAACAGGTGTCGCCCGTAGCGGTCTCGCATTGCGGCTGATTCCTGCCGTAGATCCAGAGCATTCCGCGTTCGTTCCGATGCAACCAGAGCCAGGGCTCGCTGCTGATAACGGTCGTATGCCGAAAGAGTTTTCTGTTGATCAAGCTGTCGCAACTGCTGATCGAATTGAGCCAACAGCGATTGCCGGCGCTGAATTCGATCCAGCGTGACAGCTTCCGGTGAGATCAAGCCATCAATCTGAAACGTCAGTTCGCTGTCGGCACACTCGCGAAAGTATGGATTGTCTGTGTCACTCTTCTTTTCGATCGACGTCGTGACCGGATCGTAACCGCGACCGAGCCAGCCTGCGTATTCTCCAGGTCGCTTTAATCGGACAGAATACGTTTGAATCTTGCCCAAGCTGTTGGGAAGGACGACATAGCTGGGCAGCCCGCTTCGCGATTTTTCGCCGTCGCTGGTGGTAATGTCACCCGACCGATTTTGAGCGAGGTATTCAACAACCGATCCGATGGAAGGCCAGTCTTGAGGGGTCGCGTTGAATCCACCGCCGACTGGGATCTGCCATCGCTTGCCTGTCTGGATGTAGTGGCCACCGCCGCTGTGGTCGTTGTAGGCGTGAGACATCGTTCGTACGACGGCGAACTTGTCGGAAATCGCCGCACATCGGCCGAGCAATTCACAAATCTTCAGATCTGGGCTGCGTGACGCGATCGTGGAGTAAGGCCCGCGCACCTTGGCTGTCGCATCGGGCTTCATGTCAAATGTTTCCAATTGACTTGGCCCGCCAAACAGAAACAGGAAGATGACGCTTTTCGCGCGCGGCTTACGATCTGGCGTCGTCTCTTCTGCCTGAAGCAGTTGGGCGACATTCAAGCCGAACAGCCCTGCCCCGCCGGCTTGCAACATTCCCCGCCGCGAGAGGCCACTGCAAACGGACAGCCGTCGACTCAGAAGATTCAGCATCGTTTGTTCCTCGAATCTCTAGCAGTCCTTTTACCACGGGCTGATCGTGAATTGTCAAAGGAAAAAAGGGTTGATGTTCGGGAGGGCGAAGCTCCTGCTGAGCCGCTTAGGCAGTTGGCGCACATCGACTTCGCGGCTCGGCGGGAGCCTCGCCCTCCCATCAGATTGAAACCCCGTTTTAGCTTTTGACAATATGCCGCTGTGGAGAGAACAACCCATAAACGCGCTCTGTTCTAACGCGCGAAGTGGATCGAGTCCAGATTCATCAGGCCGCCTGCTTTGCCGGGGTGAGTGAATCTAATGTAAAGATCGTGGCGACCTTTAGTTTCCGGCAGGTCGACAGTCTTCTCGTAGAATTTCTCCCATGCTCCGTTCACTTCGACAGGAACAGTTGCCAGCACGTCTCCATCCGGTTTATCGATGCGGACTTCAATCGCTCCCCCAGCCCCGGCCGATGCCAGCTTCAGAGTCAGCTTCTTGACCTGATCCAGAGAGATTCCGTTGAAGCGCAGGAAGTGACCGTGGTTGATCGCCCCGATGAATTTTCCGCCGCTGGCATTCCCTGACGAAAGAACTTGAGAACCGCTGATCTCGTCCGCCGATTCCGCTTCGACCAGTCTTGGTCGCAGATAAAGAATGGTCGATGCACTCAGCGGCGGAATCGCTCCCGCACCGCGATCTGTGTAATTCGCTTCCAGTTTATAGTGCCCCGACTTCGTTCCTTCGTCCTTTCCGACAGGAATATCGCCGACAAATCCCGGGAAGACGCGAACCAGCCCTGCTGGCTGCAGACTGTAGATCCAGCCAACCATCTCCCGGACTTCTTCGGGAGTGTGCTGGGCATGCGGGATCATCGGGATCTTGCCCCATGCGCCCGTCGACCCCTTCAGGACTCGCTGGATCGACGCGTCCATGGCCCCTTCTTTGTCGCGGTATTTATTGGCGACTTCCAGAAGAGTCGGGCCGACTCGTTTCTGGTCGACGGCATGGCAGTTGAAACAGTCACTGCGTTTCATCAGTTTCATCCCGGCCGGGCCACTATCACTGTTGGCGGAACCATTCGCGGACGGAATCGGTTCCGTGGAGAAGACCGCATTGACGGAAACTCGCCCCGCCGCAGCCGAATCCAGCAGGCGGTCCACATCCATTTCGTCCTCATCGTTGGTTCCGTCTTCAATATCCTTGACCGATAATCGATAGGCGATGGGTTGGTCAGGTTCGAAGAAGTCACCAACCTGCGGCTGTAGAAACGTCACGACAGGTCGTTCATTCCCGACCAAGACCGGAACCGATGCGGACCGGCTGGCTCCATGAGGGTCGGTGACGACGAGTTCGACGTTGTAGACGCCGGGAGTGTCAAACGTCACCTGCGGATTCGGCTCGCGAGAAACGACTTTTGCTTCCAAAGGACTGTTCGTTACCGCGTTGTTTGGCTGTGGGGCTTCTCCAGGTTTTGTCTCAGCCGCACGGGTCACCCGCCATTCGTACTTCAGTTCGTCGGCACCGTCCTTGTCGAACGTTCCCTTGCTCGACAACGAAACAACCAGCGGCTGTTTGCCGATGTTGTTTTCCACGGAAGCAACGACGACCGGAGCACGATTTCCTGTCACATAATCGATGCGGACCAGTCGAGCGTTCTGGTTAACGCCCCAGGTGTCCCCATATTCGATCAGGTACATCGCACCTTCAGGCCCGAATTTCATGTCGATCGGTCGGACAAAAGTCTGCGCCGGCATGAACGGTTCGATCTTTTTGACGTCATGGTTTTCGTCGAGGTGCACAACCTTGATCCAGTGACGAGACCATTCGTAGATGAACAAGGCGTCGTCATAGGCTGCGGGAAACTTTGTTTTCGAATCGAGGCTGCTGTCAAAGTGGTAGACGGGCCCGGCACAAGCTGTTCGTCCCCCCTGCCCCAGTTCTGGAAATTCGGCTGACGGTCCGCCGGGATAGTAGATCATCGCCGGTTGAGCAGGCGGAAGCATTTTCTCGCCAGTGTTGTTCGGCGAGTCGTTAATGGGAGCATTCGGGTCGAACTTAGCGCCGATGGCTCCTGTCGCGAAATCGACGTCCGAGTAAGCGAAGTTCTTGCCGACGAAATAAGGCCACCCGAAGTTGCCTGCTTTGCGAGCCTGGTTGATCTCGTCATAGCCACGTGGTCCACGCGGCCCGTCACCGCCTGCATCCGGCCCGACTTCGCCCCAGTAGACGAATCCCGTTTTCGAATCGACAGTCATCCGCCAGGGATTACGGCATCCCATGACGTAGATCTCGGGCCTTCCCTTCGAGCCGTCTTTCGGGAACAGGTTTCCGTCAGGGATTTCGATCGTTCCATCATCTTTCGGTCTGATCCGCAGGATCTTTCCGCTGAGGCTGTTGGTATTGCCCGCCGACTTCTGAGCATCCCACGGAGACTTGTCCGCTCGTTCGTCGATGGGAGCGTAACCTTGGGAATCGCCATGGGGGTGAGTGTTATCGCCTGTGGCAATGAACAGGTCTCCCTGCGGCCCGAACTGCATTGAGCCAGCATGGTGGCAGCATTCCTTTCGCTGCTCTTCGAACTTCAGCAGGACTTTCTCGGTAGTCAGATCCAGCTTGCCTTCCACCAGCGTAAACCGGCTGATGTGCTGACCGGGGAAATCGGGTGGCGAGTACTGCAGATAGATCCAGCGGTTTTCCGTAAACTTTGGATCGAGGGCCAGTCCAATCAGCCCATTTTCCTGGGCCGTGGTGACCTTGAGATCCGCAACCAGCGTCACTTCACCCGTCTTGGGATTGATCGACTTCAGCTTCCCATCGAGCTCGATCAAAAAGATGGTCCCATCTTTGGCAACATCGAGTTCCATTGGCTGCTTCAGGCCAGTAACGATCGGCGTGACTTCGAACCGACTGGGATCGACCGGATCAGCCGCCAGGCTGAGATTCCACAAACAAAGAGACAACAATCCAGACGCGATAAACCAGCGCAGCATGACAATCCTCAGCGGGAATTTTTGAGTCGAAAGGGCGGGACCAATGCCATTTTTCAAAATGGGGGCCAAGGTCATGGAGTCTGCGACATGGCCATGATGGAATGCCAAGTCACCTTTCCAAGGGGGCATCGAGATTGTAGTCGATCAGCAGGGCCGACGGAACGGAGTTGGTTGACGTGAGTTGACGTGCGGTCCAGACGGTGCGACTTGATTTGTTACGGCGGTTCAATATCTGTGACAGAAGACCTCATTGCAGATTGCCGGGCTCGGCAGAAAAGGTAGACCTGAAGGGCGAAACAATCCTCACAACAGCGAAAGCATGCTCCTGAGCGTCGCCACACGGTGTCAAAACCGCCAATTTCGTTGCCAATGAAAATCTTCCCGCAGGTTCAACATTCTCCCCGTTCAAATTGACGCGTCCCATTGTCGCTCCCTATCATGGCATCAGCCCTGCCCGATGAGTCGGCCCCCTGCCTAACTTGCCTGCCTGAAACTTTCCCACGGGAGCACCCATGATGCGTCACGTTTTTCACCAGAGACTGGTGTTGCCCTTCGGTATGCTGGCATTTGCAGGGTTGATTTCATCCAGCCATTCTCAGGAACCGGCCGTCAACGCCATCAACCCCGGAGCAGTCGTTCCGGGTGCGGCGATGAATCTGCAGCTCAATGGTGGAAACCTCGCTGCCCCCAAAAAACTTTGGACGTCGTTCCCGTGTGAAGCCGTACTGGCGGAAGGGATAGATAAGAACGGTGAGAATCCTGCGCAGGTCACCTACAAGCTGACCGTTCCGCCTGGAACACCGTGTGGCATTCACGCCATGCGAGTTGTGACAGACAAGGGTGTATCGCCTCTTCGCTTCCTGCTGGTGGACGATCTTCCGACCGTTGCCTCCGTTGGAAATAACACGACTCTGGCCACGGCTCAGCCGGTCTCTGCTCCGACTGCGGTTGACGGAGCCGTCCCGAATCAGGGGTGGCAGTACTTCAAGTTTCCAGCTCAGGCTGGCCAGCGTATTTCGATAGAAGTGCTGGCTCGCCGCATCGGTTCAACACTCGATCCGATGATCCGGATTCTCGACTCCAAGGGTCGGGAACTGGCATTTAATGACGACACGCCCGGCCTGAGCAGCGATTCCTCAGTGGTTCACACGTTCAAAGACGCGGGTGAGTACATCGTTGAGCTTCGCGATATCAAGTATGGAACAGGTGCCTACCGATTGCGAATCGGTGATTTTCCGGTTGCGACTGTTGCTTACCCGCTGGCTGTCCAGCGCGGCACGACGGCGAACATGACTCTGGCGGGATTCAATGTGGAAGGCCTGGCCCCAATCCCCGTCGCGATTCCAGCAGACTCCGTCGCCGATTGGCAAAACGTCAGCGTAAAACGCCCCAACGGGCAAAGCGGATTCAGCACGATTGCCGTCGTCAGCACTCCACAAGTTCTTGAGACTGAGCCCAATAACGCTCCCGAACAGGCTAACCGGATTGAGTTTGGACACGATGTGAATGGACGTCTGGATCAACCCGGAGACGTTGACCGGTTCATTTTTACCGCGAAGAAGGACCAGACCGCGACATTTACGGGGATCACGCGCCAGCAAGGCTCACCCTCGGACCTGAACTTCAAGATACTGAATAAGGACGGGGGACAAGTGGCTGCGGCGGAAGATTCTGGCACCAGCGAAGGTTCTCTGGTGTTCAAGGCTCCCGCAGATGGCGACTACGTTCTGTTTGTTGAAGACCTCAATCATCGAGGTGGCAGCGAGCATGCCTACCGAATCGCCGTCACCATGAACCCGTCGCAGTTCTCATTGGCCGCATCGACCGACACATTCAACATTCCTGCCGGAGGAAATATCCTGGCAACCGTCACGACCGTTCGAACCGGTTATGCCGGTCCGATCGAATTGAGCGCCACGAACCTGCCACCCGGCGTAACAGCCAGCAAGTCTGTGATTGGTGCCGGTCGCAATGACGCCGTCATGACGCTGCAGGGACCCGCCGATCTGGCCCCCGGTCAGTTGTTCGGAATCAAGATTACCGGAACCGCTCGAATCGGCGACGCCGATGTTGTCGTCCCTGCGGAAATTGGTGCGGTTCTGAAAACTCGCAACGGAAACATGCGCTGGGCTCCTCAACATCTTGCCGATTACATTGCCGTTGCCGCAGCCCCGGCACCGGGATTTTCATGGCGAGCGGAACCGAGTGAAGTCGTCTTCGGTAAAGATCTTTCGGCGAAAGTGAAGTTGATCGGAATGCGAGCCGCAGGCTTCGAAGAGGCTGTTGCCGTGGCTATTACGCCGCCACAGAATGGTCTGCCTGCCGGAATCACGATCGCAGTGAAGAATATCGACAAAGGGCAGACGGAAGCCGAAATCACGATTTCCGGGAACAATCAGGCACCGCTGGGCGACTTCACGGCTGGCCTGACAGGGACCCTGAAGCAGGGGGACAAGACCGCCGTTCAAGGCCTGGCCCTGCGTCTGAAACTGGCCGCCCCGATGACGATCAAACTTGATCCAGCGGGAGGCAAGATTGCCAAAACGGGTGAACTTGTCGTGAAAGCCACGATCGAACGAAATCCGGCATTCGCTGGTCCTGTCAACGTCACACTGCAGAACCTTCCAGCGGGGGTCACCGCGGCGCCTGCGATGATTGCCGCGGATCAGACAAGTGTGGACATCAAGCTGACGGCTGCGAATGCAGCCGCAGCCACGGTGAACAATCTGACGGCAAAGGCTGACGGGATGGCAGGAGCCGCAAAACTGGAAGCTGTTTCTGCCGCCGTGAACCTGACAGTGGAGTAGAGTTGCAGAACCCGGTCGGATTCCAATCTGGTTCGTTTTTGCCCGTGTTTCAAGAAACGGGCTTGTAGTAGGCGCTGATTTTGACCATGCTCAAGTTTTGATGCGTTTTTGACATTCGAAAATCTTCAACAAGACCATAGCAGCCCGCGGTAAAAGGGGTCAGACCCTTTAGAGGGCAGTCGATTTGACTTGGAAATCGTATGCCCGGAGAGGGTCTGACCCCTTTTACCACGGGCTGATAGGCGTTACCTCACGACGGAGTACCGAAGTATGAGACGATTAACCCTGTTGCAGTGCCTGTTGGTGGGCGCAATGGTGTCGTTTGTCGGGGCTGTCCATGCCGCCGATGCACCGACCACCATCGAAGTCGGTCAACCCGTTGGAGTCGTCGTTGAACCGACTAAGTTTGACCTGCTGGGAAAACGGTCACGCCAACTGATGCTCGTCACCGGGAAATATGCAGGTGATCAGGTTCGCGACCTGACAGCAGCCGCGACATTCACCTCATCCGATCCAGCGATCGTCAAAGTCGATGGGTTTGTCGCTCACCCAGTTGCCAACGGAACCGCCACGATTACTGTCACCGTTGGTGGTCAGTCGACGTCCGTTCCCGTTCAGGTTAAGAATATCGAAGCCCCTGCTCCGATCAGCTTCAAGAATGAGACGCAAATGGCGCTCACGAAGGCGGGTTGTAACATGGGCGCCTGCCATGGATCACCCTCCGGCAAAGGGGGCTTCCGCCTGTCGCTGCGAGCTTATGATTCGCCGCTGGATATCATGACTGTCCGCAGTGAATTCTTCGGACGTCGCACGAACATCATGGAACCGTCGGCCAGCCTCCTGCTGCGCAAGCCACTGATGGAAGTCGCTCATGGTGGTGGTAAGCGATTGAAGAAGGGTGACCCCGCTCATGTCGTTCTTGAGCAATGGATTGCCGAAGGGATGCAACTGGATGCCGCGGCCGAACCTGATCTGCTGAAGATCGAGACGATTCCATCCAAGCGAGTTCTGAGCCAACCGGCAGCCCGTCAACAGATTTTGGTACTCGGTCATTTCAGTGATGGTTCCGTCCGTGACCTGACCGCGTTGACAGACTTCACGTCCTCCAACGAATCCGTTGGTGGTGTGAATGCACAGGGACTGGTAACGAAAAACGGTCGCGGAGAAACGGCGATTCTGGGCCGATACCTCGACAAGATGTCGACCACCTACCTGACATTCCTCGAAGACGTCCCTGGCTTTGCCTGGAATAATCCGGCCGAACAAAACTTTGTGGACACAGCCGTCTTCGAAAAGTTGAAGCAACTGCAGATTCTTCCTTCGGAAATCTGTACTGACGATGAGTTCCTGCGTCGTGTCACCCTCGACCTGACCGGTCGCCTGCCAACTTCCGATGAAGCCAAGGCCTTCCTGGCAGACCCAAGCCCCGCAAAGCGCGTTGCCGTTGTCGATCGACTGCTCGACAGCAACGAATTCGCATCGTTCTGGTCACTGAAGTGGGCCGATGTGCTTCGTTCGAACAGCAAGAAACTGAAGACTGCCGGGGTTCACAAATTCCGTGAATGGATTTATGAATCCATTCGAGCCGACAAACCGCTCGACCAGTTCGCTCGCGAACTGATCACCGCCAACGGAAGTGTTTTCGAGAACCCACCCGCCAACTTCTGGCGAGCCAGTCGAGATCCTCAGGACGCGACAGAAACCACTGCTCAACTGTTCCTGGGGGTTCGCATCCAGTGTGCGAAGTGTCATAACCATCCGTTCGAGCGATGGACACAGGACAACTATTACGGAATCGCCGCAGCTTTTGCTCGCGTTGGCCGTAAGAACTCGGTTGACGCCGATGAAGAAGTGATCTTCACCCAGCAGGGTGGCGAAGTGACTCAACCCCGCACCAACAAGCAGATGAAAGTCCATCTGCTGCTGAAGGGTGATGTTGATGTCCCTGCGGATCAGGATCGTCGCGTCGTGTTTGCCCAGTGGCTGACATCGACCGAAAACCCATTCTTCGCCAAGAGCGTTGTGAACCGGATCTGGGGCCATCTGATGGGGCGTGGAATCGTGGAACCCGTCGACGATTTCCGCGACTCCAATCCACCATCAAATGCTCGCTTGATCGAAGAACTGGGCAAGCAGTTTGCGGCCAATGGATTCAGCCAGAAATGGGCGATCCGCACGATCTGCAACAGCCGAACCTATCAACTGAGCTCTCGCAAGAACCAGTTCAACAAAGACGACGAAATCTACTGCTCGCATGCCAACACCCGACTGTTGTCAGCCGAGCAACTTTTGGATGGAATCTGTGCCGTCACCAGTGTTCCCGAGCAGTTCCCCGGAATGCCGTTGGGTACACGGGCCTGCGAACTGGCCGATCCCCCGACAGATCACTATTTCCTGAAAGTCTTCGGACAACCACAACGCGAAATGGCCTGCCAGTGTGAGCGTTCGAGTGAATCGAATCTGTCTCAGGCCTTGCAGATGATCAACGGGCCGGTCGTTCACAACAAGTTGCGAGCCGACAACGGTCGAATTGCGACGATGTTGAAGGAAAACAAGAGCGACGAAGAAATCATCACTGCCATGTATCTGGCCGCTTTGGCTCGTACGCCATCGGCAGAAGAAATGTCTGCCAGCAAGCAGCACATCGCGAATCAGCAGGACCGTCGCCAGGCGATGGAAGACGTCGGCTGGGCGATTTTGAATTCGAAAGAATTCCTGTTCCAGCACTGATTTGTCTCGGAGGCGGGTCGGGCAATTTTGTCAAAGACTCGATGATCTCATCGAGTCTTTGCGTTTGTCGTTCAAGCCAGTTTCGTTCTTCATATACCGATCGTGCGAGTCATGCGGTCAGTTTCAGTACCGACCCATTTCTTCAGGCAATGACGGGCAGAACAATGAAGGGCAGAACGATGACGGAATATGATTCAGACATCTTCTATCGTCCTGCCCCCCATCGTTCTGCCCAATTCTTGCTGTTGTAGAAACAGATCTGCAGTACAAACGGAATCTAAAGCATCGCGAGCAACAATGTTCGCGATGCTTTTTTGATACTGTCCTAATTTGAGTATTTTCGGCCAGGCGGCACCGCCCCACATTTGTGTTGGCCCCTGCCTTTACGCTTCGCTGTCCTCACGACGAGTACGATCCAACCTACGACAACCGGGGTGTTGGTAACAATAAGAAAAGGAATCGGCGATCCTATTTCTGGATCATTTTCCCAGTCGTCCATATTCCGAAAAGCGTCCGCCATCGAGAACAGCCATGGCACGAACAATACATCAAACAGCACGGTTAGTACGGGAATGAGAACCAAAACAGAAAGCACAATCGCGCCCATCAATTCATCTTGCGCCTTGCAGACAGAGCAAGTATTGCGGTGTTTTTCTGTCATGAGCGACCCCCGCAAGGGAACAAGCATTCGGAGTCGGTTCTAGTTTCGTCGCTCAAAGTAGCGAAACCTCCGCAGCGTTTCCAACACGCATTACCGCGGATGGTATTCGCATGCCGAGACGTCATAGTCAGGTGCCAGAACACGCACCTGCAAATTCGACCTGAACATCCAGATTCAAGCAGTCGTGTACAGATAAACGAAGACTTTTACAAAAATGCGTGACTCGGGATTCCATTTTGTTTCGGAATTTGCCATAACAAATCCACTTCGGCAGGCAGTGGACCTGCCGGAATAGGAAATTGAATGCCATTTCGCCCACCCACCTTTCGTCTCGCCCGCTGCCTCGAGGTTACTCTTGCGGCGTCCAAGATTGTCAAGAACGGTGACGCACCTCGGCCTCAGTCATGTCCGTTTGCTTCCAGGTGTCTCGTGGATCTGTCGGAAATCTATGGTGTCACTGTCGGTAGCCGCGGTTTGTCGTCGCTGAACTGGCTTCGATCTTCCCTGCCGTTTTCGCGCGGTAGTTTTTACATGTTTCAGAGGGGCTTTCAGGGCTCCGCAAAAGGACGACGATGAGCAAGAATCTGTATGTGGGCAATCTGTCATTTAGTTGCACGGCCGACGATCTGCGAGAACTGTTTGGCCAGCACGGTAGTGTGACGTCAGCACAGGTCGTGTCTGATCGGGAAACCGGTCGGTCACGCGGTTTCGGATTTGTTGAGATGTCCGATGGTGGTGAGGCGGCAATCTCGGCATTGAATGGTACCGATTTCATGGGACGTTCACTGACAGTGAACGAAGCTCGTCCTCGCGAAAGCGGTGGCGGCGGCGGTCGTTCCGGTGGTGGTGGTCGTGGCGGATACGGCGGCGGTGGCGGTCGTTCCGGTGGTGGTGGATACGGCGGCGGCGGTGGCGGCCGTTACTAAGAAAGTGATTGGGACTTACGCGTGATCGAGAGCGAACCCAGAAGGTTTGCTCGAGGATCAACGGCCAGAGACGACCGTCGCGTGATCCTTGATAAATAACAAAATGCCCTGTGGTTACCGACAGACCACGGGGCATCTTGTTTTTCCGCCCCTCGACCACGTCGATTGATCATGTCCTATGGTACCACGGCAAAGCACCGCAACCGTCCCTCGACAACAACGTACTCGGTGTCAACATTCAGGTTTCTGAATGTCTGAACGCGTCCTGACGACCAGTTCACCTCAACATCGTCGATCTGTGAAAGGTTTCCGAGACCGAATGTCAGTTTTCGCTCGTTCGAAACCTGATATCCGTCTCCTGCTGTCAGTTGACGGCGCCATTCCTTACCACCAGCACGCACCCGGACAGTGACACCAATCGCATCGCGACTGCTCGTGGCAACATCAGTACCAGCGACAGTGTCGCCGACGAATTTGAACGCGATAAAGTGACCATGGTCACGAGTCCGGTTCGTGAGTAGTGCAACGGGCGTATCAAGTGAACTGATGCACGCCTCTTCCAATCCATCACGGTTCCAGTCGAGTCGCGCTAATGACCGACCAAGATACTTCCCCTGAAAATAGTCTCCCAGGCCCTCTGCTGGAGGTTCGATGAATCGCCCACTCCCCTGATTTGCGAAGTACTGAGGTGGCATGCGAAACGGAACGGCGGGATCCGAGGGCCGATGGACGTGACCATTCGTCACGAGAAGATCAGGATATCCATCCAGTTCGCCATCGAGAAACTGCGTCCCCCATCCGAGCAAATAGACCCCTGCTTCACTCAGGTTGGCCGTACGTGATCCATCAGAAAACGTATGATCCGCGTTCTGGACATAAAGATTGTTCGACTCGCGGTAGAAATTGGTGATGAACAGGTCCAACCGCCCATCGCCATTCGCGTCTCCAGATGCAATCCCCATGGAGGCCTTCGGGATCCCGCGACTGTCGACAGCGACACCCTGCAGCAGTCCTCGTTCAAGAAACTGCGGAGCGGCCCCACGTGACATTGTCTGATTCGCAAAAAAGAAATTGCGTGACATGTCATTGCCGACGAACAGACTGATTCGACGAGAGTCATCAAAATCGGCGGCTACAATTCCCAGTCCGCGACCATCCTGATCAACAATCCCAGCCTGTTGAGTGATCTCTTCGAACTGACCGTTTCCCAGGTTCAAGTACAGTTTGTCCTGCTCAGGGGTGAACTGGTCGGGAGCACATCTGGAAGCGGTGTCGCGCCGGCACGTGCGGCTCAAAACATCTTCAATTTTCAAATAGTTGACTGCGTAAAGATCGGGAAACGAGTCACCGTTGATATCAACCAGAACGCAACTGGATGTCCATTCGTTACCTGCAGCCCCCGACTCATTTGTGACATCGCTGAATGTTCCGTCGCCATTGTTTCGATAGATCGTATTCGGGCCAATATTCGCCACAACGAGATCCGGGAATCCGTCATTATCAATGTCGCCAACGGTCACACCCTGACTGTAGCCAGTGTCTCCAGTACGTGAAGGAATCGTGACAGGCTCAAACCTGCCATTCCCAAGATTCCGGTACAGCATGTCCTGATCGGTTCGATGGACTGCGGGAGGCAGCGCTCCACCCTGAGTTAAATAAAGATCTGACCAGCCATCCTGATCGAAATCCAGCACACCAACACCACCTCCATCGAGTTCGAACATCGACTCCGTATTCTCAACAGCACCGTTCCGATATGTGAAATTCAGATTGACTGACTGCGCCTCGTCCTTAAATGAAACGGAGTCTCCCATGCGAGTCTCGGGAAGTTGCGGTGACTCTGATTTCGAGAAATCCCACTTGGGTAACGGGTATTTCATCAAATCATACCTGTACGCAGGATTCGCTGACGTGATCGTTGCCGACAAGGAAGTCTTTAACGATGTACTCAAACGACGTGCTGTCTCAGTCGGCCATTTTTCACTGGAAACATGAGCTCCAATGATGTGGCACCATGCTGCTGCTTCCCAATGACGTCCGAGCTTTTCCTGAAGTTCGACGATTTCTCGAATCTGGGCGACATCGGGTGGTGTCGCCAATTGTCGAACCAGTGAATCCAGTCGACCGAGATTACGAACGCGTGCGCCGATTTCAAGTGCCCAGTCTTCGTGTCGCAATGATGCGAGTGCTAATGAGAGTTGATGATTCGGACCGATGGCATTGGGGTTTCGCTGTAGAGACTCTGCGAAGCATCGAACGGCGCCTTCCACCTGCCCCGACTTCATGGCCCACAGACCACGGGCGTACCAGATCGCTGGATCTCGGTCTGCGTCTTTCGGAAGCCGCTGATGCCACTTTACGAACTCGGCAGGATCCGCAGCTTCGGCGAGGATACTTCCTAACAACCCTTGAGCTTCCAGAACTTCTGGACGCGATGCGACGATTCGTTCAGCCAGTTTTCGAGCCGATGCGATGCTCTGCAAACGAAACGCAGTTCGGGCCTCAGGCAACAGAGGCAGGGAATCGGCAGGGACTGCGTTCAGACAGACACTAGAGAATTTGCCGCTTTCGTCCAGTTGTGTTTTGTTTGATCCAATTACAATCAGGTGATTCCATTCGACACGTCCAGATCGTAATCCTCGCAGAATGAAGTCGTACGTTTCCCAATTGCGTCCTTCGAGAACCAGAAGAAAAATCAGTCGATCGGTGGCCTCGGCATGATTCGGATCGATTTCCAGGACTCGACGCAAGAACTGTTCAGCATCATTGGCTCGCCCCTCCGACAATGCCTGGGCCGACAGAGCGACCAGCGCCCGAATTGAGTTCACATCGCCGTCATCTGCGACTCGGGCAAAGTACCGCGCAGCCACATCGGGTTGATGAATCCCCTGAGCAGCGACTCCGGCAATTAAGAGCGCCTGCGAAGAATTCGGGTTGTGTCGCAGTTCCTTGTCCGCCAGCAACAGAGCTGTGGCGAAGTCGCCAGCGGTCAGAGCGACCTCGGCTTGATGAAGCGGGTAAAACCAGTGAACGAAACTGATCAACAGCAAGACTGCAGTACTGGCCATGAACGAATACACCAATGACCTGGTCCCCGCAGACCAGTTCGACCGTCGTCGCGTGGTTTGGCTCGATTGAGTCTGACTGCGTTGATTAGTGTTCCCGGTCACGATGACTTGCGATCCGTCAGAAAACCCCAGACCAGCACCCCGACACCTGACAAAGCCAGCACGGCCGATACCGGTAGCAGGATGGTTCGGGCATATATCTGATGAGGGAACCCGATCAGGTGTGCGTGCGCAAACGCCAGTTCCGCTGTCAGAATCAGGATCGCCCCCGAGATCGTCCGCATTCATTACTCCTGTTGGAAAAACGTCCCATCGCTCGTTGTTGTTGAATCTCGCCAGTGTAACTTACTGAAGTCAACGATCTGGTTTTAAGTTGGCAATCCACGAAAACAGGTTACGCACCCAAGAGCCCGCTGTCATTCGCTCACATCAAAAGAACGAGGCGAAGCCCCTGATCGCCAGATTTCGTGCATGATTGTGAAGGCTTTTTCGATTGCTCGGGCAGAACGGCGAACATCGAAGACCGGAGATGTCTGCCTGTTCGCACGCAACCGTGTTCGGAGTTCGGCAAGCTCTTCTGGATCACGCGACAATTGCAATGCTCGATGTTTGTAGTCTTCCGGACGAAACGTAACCAATTCCGGTAACTCGAGTGTCTGCAGCAGACTACCTGCCACACGCGACACAAACGTCTCTCCCGAGAGTGTCAGCACAGGAAGCCCCGCCCAAAGTGCATCACTTGCGGTGGTGTGTGCGTTCACCGGAAAGGTATCCAGAAACAGGTCAGCCAGTTGATGTCGAGCCAGATGATCAGGCAACGGGAGCCGTGGTGCGAAGATCAGGCGACTCGAATCGACTCCCCGTTTTTCTGCTTCGCGTCGCAGATTCGCCGGCGCCTGCCGATTGCTCTCCAGCAGCCATAGGACGCTCGATGGAGTCTCTTTCAGCAGATCCATCCAGACATCAAACATCGCAGACGTGATCTTGTAATTGCTGTTGAAACTGCAATAAACGAATTCTTCGTCAGGCAAGCCGGATTCTCGGCGAGTCGGAATTGCCGAGGAAATCTCTCGACGCGTGTCATTCACCTGATAGCAGTGTGGTAAGTGAATCAACGCTTCGTTGTAGAAAGGCTGGCGGTCTGCTGGAACGATAAAGTGATCGACGAGAATATAGTCGACAAAATCTGCCCCGAGCGTACCGGGGTATCCCAGATAATTGACCTGGATTGGTGCCGGCCGACTGGCAAGTAATTCCGTTCGCGCGTGCTGAGTAAATCCTGTCAGGTCAACAAGGATATCGACCTGATCCGCACTGATTCGCTGGATTGATTCCGCCAGCGGCATTTCACGCAAATCGACAAACGATTCAAACGCAGCCATCATCCGACTGCGGATTGCAGACCCGTCGTCGGGGCCATACGAATACCCGATCACGTCAAACCGCGAACGATCATGGACTTCAAACAGCTCGACAATTAATTCTGCGACAGGATGGGCTCGAAAATCTGCAGAGAGATATCCGATTCGAATCCGTTTGTCATCTTTCGATGATGATATGCCTGGCGACGGACTGCTGTTGTCCAGGGATTCAATCCACCACGGCCGAACGGGAATAGCCGTTCGAGTGGCATATGTCGCCCATCGCGATGCGCATTGTTGCTGCTGTTGAGACGACGTTGCGACTGGCATCGTCAAGAAGGCGAACGGCGACAGAGGGCTTTCCGTCGGATGTACCGGTTCATCCATCACAGCCGCAAGGGCTCTGTCTGTAAGTGCCGGAAGTTCATCCCACGCACACTGGTGCTGTAACTGGTGGATAAGTTGACCGAGTGCCGACAATCCTTGTGGATTCAAATCGAGAGCTCGACGATAACAGGCAATCGCTTCAGCCGTATCACCTCCGTCGCGAACCACATTTCCGAGTGATTGCAATGTCGCGGGATCATCAGGATTCAACCGCAGAGAGGCTCGCAAGCATTCTTCCGCTTCATTCAATCGTCGCAAATCCTGCAATGCCGCCCCAAGATTCGTGAACGCTTCCGCAAAGCCAGGCTGCAATTCTACGGCCCGCTTTAAGCAGGTAACCGCATCAGACGGACGCCCCATGCTCAGCAGCAGATTTCCAAGATTGTTGAATGCCGCCGCATGATCCGACTTCAATTGCAGGGATCGCGTGTAGCATTCGAGTGCTCGTTGAGTTTCCCTCAGTTCCCGATAGGCAACCCCCAGATTGTTGAAAGCTTCGGCGTACGCGGGCCGCACTTGAATTGCACGCTGATAGCACTGGACCGCTTCACTGAGACTCCCCTGCTCTTTCAGAACGAGCCCCAGGTTGTTCCAGGCTTCCGCATGGTCTGAACGCAGCATCAGAGTTCGCTGGTATCCCGAAATTGCAGCGACCCAGGATCGCTGGTTCTGATGGATCAATGCCAGGTTGTAATGAGCTTCGGCAAAGTCTGGCTGCAACTGGATCGCGCGGTGAAAACTTGCGGCGGCATCGTTCGGTCGTCCGGTCGATGCCAGCAACCGCCCCAGATTGAAATGAGCGAGCGGGAAGTCGGCTTTGCGGGAAATCGCCTGCCGATAACTCGCTTCGGCGTCCTCAACACGCCCCAGTCCCAGTAACGCATTCCCCAGATTGCAATGAAAACTGGCATTTTGTGGAGCGAGCGCAATTGCATGCGAGATCAATTCGACAGCAGTGGTCGAATCACCGATCTGCTGAGCAATCGTTCCCAGCAGGTGCCAGGCATCAGGCTGGCGATCATCGCGTGCAAGAATCTCGCGATACTGAGCTTCCGCCTCTGTCAAACGCCCCGCCTGTTGATGGGCCATCGCTTCCTGCAAAACCTGTTGAATTGATGCCATCGTCTCTTCCGTGATTCGGCCACAAGAGCCAGCGCCCGTACTGTGGGATTCTCGCTGAACCTTGTCTGATTGTCACGGATCATTCATGGAAACACCAGACTATCACCGACATTGATCCGATGGCATTGAAGAATCCTTCCCGAGAATCCCAGTTTGGGAATGAGACATATACCAGGCATCTGCCGTCGACGGATGGCAAAATGGGAAGAACGTTGGGAGGTAACGAGCCCCTTTCTTTCTTCGCCCAAACATAACCAATAAGATCCCCAAAAACTGTGATTGTCTGAAGTAAGAGAATTCGTCATTCATGCGTCAATTGAGACGGACTGCGAACATGGAGATTCGATGATGCAGATTTGGGTTGATGGCGATGCCTGTCCCGTGGAAATCAAGGAACTGCTTTATCGCGCGGCTGTCCGTGTTCAGTTGAAATTGACGGTTGTCGCCAACCAGACGATTCGAATTCCTCGATCTGAGTACATTTCGTTGATGACTGTTCCCTCGGGACTGAATGTGGCCGACAAACAGATTGTGGAACTGCTCAATCCGGGTGACCTGGTGGTGACTGCAGATATCCCTCTGGCGGCTCATGTGGTGCACAAAGGTGGGATTGCTCTTGATCCTCGTGGCGACCTTCTGACCGAAGCCAACATCGGCGAACGTATCACTATGCGAAACCTGATGGATGAACTGCGAGGCAACGATCTGGTGACAGGTGGACCGGCTCCGTATGGGCCGAAAGACAAACAGGCCTTTGCGAACCAGCTCGATCGAATCCTGGCAAAACGCGCCAAGTAACCAGCACAGGTCTACATCATCGACACCCATCAGACCTCAGGCAGAACCCACGGCTTGCGGTATTCTGGACGTGTTCGTAATGCATTCGCTTCTGCATCATTGAGAAACGTCTCCGTCTTGGCATCAAAGGTCAGCTTCCGGCCGATTCGACTGGCCACGTTCCCGATATGGCACAGCAGACTCGAAGGATGGCCGACAGTTTCCAGATCGGCGTTAGGTCGTTTGCGGCTCTTGATGCAATCCAGAAAATTCTGGACGTGTTCCGCTTCGTCATTCCCCCCTGCCCCTTCCGCCAGGACTTTGTTATTTGGACCAAAGGCCTTCCAACTGGTGTTACCAATGATGATGTAACCCTTGTCGCCGTAGACGGCTGCCCCCTCGGATTCACCGAGGAAGTTGTAAGGAGCCCAGATCCGCATTTCGTATGTCAGCAGCTTTGGTGACTCGCCCCCGTATTCGTAGGTGACCTGCAAACAGTCAGGCCATTCCTGCATGTCGTCGAAGTACCACTTCCCACCCCCTGTAGAGACAGTTGTGGGAAGGCCCAGTGGCTCGTCTCCGTTGGCTTCGCCTGCCGCACTCAATGCCCAGGCCGCCATATCCAGTCGATGAACGCCATCGTTTCCCAGATCGCCCGTTCCAAAGTCATAAAACCAGCGCCACCGGCCGTGGAAACGGTTCGGGTTGAAGGGTTGCTTCGGAGCGGGGCCGAGCCACATGTCGTAGTCGACCCCTTCAGGCGGTTCGCGATCATTCGGAAAGCCAATACTGCCCTGCTTGCTGCTTTCCCAGGCTGTTGCGACGAGAGAATTTCCGAGTGCCCCTGTCTTCAGGAACTCAATGGCACTCCGCATGCGATCGGTAGAGCGAGCCTGAGTTCCCATTTGAACGACTCGACCGTGCTTTCGCATCGCGGCGACCATCCGTTGACCTTCGACGATGTTGTGCCCGTCCGGCTTTTCAACATAGACGTCCTTCCCTGCCATACAGCCCAGGATGGTGGGGATCGCATGCCAGTGGTCTGGCGTACCCACGACGATGGCATCCAGGCTCTTGTCATCAATCAGCTTACGAAAGTCACCCACGGTTTGAGGTTTCGTCCCCTGATTCTTTTCAACGGCGGCAACGGCTGCGCCAAACTTGCCGGGATCGATGTCGGCCAGAGCGACCACTTCGCAGTTCTTGTTGCGCGAAAACGAATTCACAAGACTGAAGGCGCGGCCTCCGGTACCGATGCAGCCCACACGAATTCGTTCACTCGCGACCGATTTTCCCGGTGCATCCGCCGCCATCAGAGATGCGGCACCTGCCACACTAATTGCCGACGAGGCCAGAAATTCACGACGCTGCATGGTTGGGATCCTTACTTTCTACGGGCAATATATCGGAGCTTGTTGATATTCTGCCGGGTCGACGACACGAAGGAAAGTGACGGGAATGCGGTCAATTCTCTGGCATCGGTTGCAACTTCCTGGGAATACGCATTTTGATCCATGGCTGGATATACTGCGGCCAACGATTTCGCCGGAATCATGTCTTTGGAAAGATTGAAGAAGCATTTTCAACCTTCACTGAACGCCTTTTCTCGCCATCTTTCGCGGAAGTCTTCGATGAAACCCGAGCTGTTCATCTTCGCCCTGTTCATCGCGACGATCAGCCATGCATATGCCGTTGAGCCTGCGGTGCGACCGCCTCAGGATGTCGCCCGGGAATTGCTTCAGGTCTACGGGAAGAAGCTTGATGCGGTGGCCTATATTCCCGCGGTTGCAGTCCATGCTCGCTGGTGCTTTGGTAAGCTGACCGACGATCCTTCACAGTGTGCGACCGTTGAAACGATCCTCGGAGGCAACCGGCCCTTACCAAAGTCTCACACCGAATTTGCAGGTCATCTCGTTTTTGCCACCGTCGCTCGCGACTCCACTGGGGAACTCCGCGACCGTACGCTCGCTGCCGTCAGTAAGGCTGCCGATCAGTTATTCGACGGATCCGATCCTGCAAACGTGCGGTTGCCGAGTCCGCAGGAAATGAGCGATGCGGTGTTCATGTGCGGTCCAATTCTTTGCGAAGCCGGTTCGTTGACTGGTCAAGTCCGCTACTTTGACGGCACCACTCGATATTTGAGTGAGATGCGGAAGCTGAGGCAACGTGACGATGGACTGTATCGGCACGGGCATCTGTGCGATGCCGCATGGGGCCGCGGAAATGGCTTTCCCGCAGTCGGTGCCGCGTGGTGTTTGACGCGTTTCCCGGCAGATCATCCGGGGCGTGCCGAACTCCTCAAGTCATTTCAGCAGCATATGGCTGCTCTGGCAAAGCATCAAACGACCAACGGGACGTGGCGACAGTTGATTGATGTCCCCGAAGCCTACGAAGAGTTCAGTGCCACGGCGATGATTGGTTTTGCGATGCAGCGGGGAGTGGCATCGGGATGGCTTGACCGAGCAACATATCAGCCACTCGCGGATCGTGCCTGGGAGGCGGTCTGCCGTCGGATCGAACCGGGAGGAAAGATCATTGACGTTTGCGAAGGAACGGGGACTCAAAAGTCGCTGGAAGACTATTTGAAGCGAAAGGCGATTCGTGGAGTTGATGACCGCGGTGGTGCCATGGGCTTGTTGTTCGCGATCGAACGAATGTCGACAAATAAGCCGAAGTGAAAACGTCGACTCAGGCGACTGGATGCTGCTCCGTGCCAAGGCCTTTCACCGCAGTTTGGAGTTCCGTCGCGACTTGTTCCCAACCGGAACGCGTATTAGGGACCGACTCAAACGTGATGGCCTTTCCAATGCGGATCTGGATGGGATGTCGGACGGGCCATCGGGTTTCCGGACGTAATGCTTCGAAGCAACCCTTCAGATAACACGGGATCACGGGGACCGATGTCCCGGCCAGCATCATTCCGAGTCCCGCTTTGAAAGGCAGCATTTCGCCGGTCCGGCTACGTTGCCCCTCAGGAAACAGGATGTAACAGCACGGCTCTTGAATGAGTCGCTGCTTCAGTTCTGCCAGAGCATGTGGACCACATCGTTTTCGCCACATCGGCAAGGCATTTAGCATTAGGGCGGCAAAGGCCGAGATTGCCGGGTTGGTGAAGAAGACATCGCCTGCAGCGATCGGAAAGATCTGGTCGCGCAATCGCAAATCAAGTGGAGCGGCCAGGACCAGAGCATCGAGATGGCTGCAATGATTGGCGACCAGCACGAAGGGAGGATCCTTCGGCAGGTTTTCCCGTCCTTCAACCTTCAGGTTGTGCCACAAATTGAGATATGCACGGACGAATGACCACCAGATCCAGTGCATCGCCGTAGCAATCAAACCATTTTCACGCTTGAGGCTTTTGAAGGCTTCATGGTGTGGAAGACCGAGGTCTCCAGCGGGTTTGTATTTCCAGTCGTCCATGCGGGATCTCTTGTGTCAGTGAGATTGCGAATTACCCGTCTATCCTCTCGACGTCCAGATCCGAACGGGCTCTCCCACGCCAACACCGACAAAATAATTGACGTAGTGAAACACGATGGCCGAGATCGGGACGATACTGTCAAATCGATCAAGCAGTCCTCCATGTCCGGGGACTGTCACGTCGAAGTCCTTGATGCCCAGGTCGCGTTTGATCGACGAAAACATCAGGTCTCCCAACTGACCACTGACTGAAATCAAGATTCCCAGTCCCATCAGATGCTGCCAGCTTGCCAGGACGGTTCCGCGAAAGACCGACTGACCGAGAATCATGACCAGGCCCGTTGTCAGAATCAGGCCGCAGAGGACATTGGTGAGAGTCTTTGCGGGGTTTGTCTGTGGCAGCAACGGATATCCGATTCGCTTTCCAAGAATGTATCCAACGATGTTGTTCATTTCAGAGGAGACGAGCACCATCAAGATCAACGGACGATAGTTCTGATCATTGGCAAGATGGCCGAGATGTCCCAGGCCGTGTCCAAACAGGACGAATCCGAGTACCCCGAGAGCGCTACGCTGGATATAGCCTTGCGGCCGATCAGCCAGCAGGGCGACGGTCAGGATCATGACGATCGTTAACGGAGTCAGTGCCATGAACAGGCGATACCAGTTATCGAGAGTCGCCAATGTAACCAGCGTGATTCCCAGTACAATTGTCAGGCTGATCGCTTTTTCTCGAAACAGCCCTGTCGCCCGGGCGTATTCTCGATAACAGAGAAGGCTCAGCAGTCCAATGCCTGCGATTGTCCATGCTGCTCCGATCAGGATGGCACCGAACATGAGCGGTGCCATGACCATCCAGGATTTCCAGCGAACCCATAATTGACGCCTGCGAGCGTCCGTGATCCGACCGATCCTGGCGAGTCCTTCAATCACCAATGGGGCCAGTAAGAGCGATGACGCGACTGCAATCGTCACCGTCGTCGTGACGGGATGTTCAAAAGCCCGCATCGGACTGAACAACCGCTCGGATGCCGACATGATGGTCTCTCACTGAATAAGGCATCGTGAAGGAACGGAAGCACAACAGCGGATGAGGTGACGATATTGGATTGATACCGTCAGGCAAGGGCAATCTCCAGACACTCTCGAAAAGTGATGATGTCGACCGAGATCCTGTCAGGCAAGTCGGTTATGCTGCAGGAATTGAGAATACTGAATCACAGTTGCAGACCATACTGGAAGGCCATGGCAAAGGCGAAGTCTAAGCAATCGAATGAACTTGTCCGTTGTTCGTGGGCCACGGACGAACTTTCAATCGAATATCATGACCAGGAATGGGGCGTTCCGGTTCATGACGACCGCGTGTTGTTTGAATTCCTGATTCTGGAGGCGGCTCAAGCGGGACTGAGCTGGTCTACGATTCTGAAGAAACGGAACAACTATCGGCGGGCGTTTGATCAATTCGATCCTGCAATTGTGGCCACGTACGGGCCCGAAAAGCAGTCATCTCTGATGGCAGACGCAGGGATTGTCCGGAATCGATTGAAGATCGATTCGACGATCAACAATGCGAAGGCGTTTCTGCAGGTTCAGCAGGAGTTTGGCAGTTTCGACCGCTACATCTGGTCGTTCGTTCAGGGAACTCCGATTCAAAATCAACGTGAATCGATGAAAGATGTCCCTGCGAGCACTGAGGTCTCGGATGCCATGAGCAAAGATTTGAAACGTCGTGGCTTTCGGTTTGTCGGAACAACGATTTGTTACGCATTTATGCAGGCCGTCGGGATGGTGAACGACCACCTCGTTGACTGCTATTGCTATGCGAAAGAAAACAAAGCGAAGCGATAATACTCGCTGAAGTGCGATGTAAATCAGTTCCTGATCGGCAGGTCATTTGGATGACTTGGGAGTCTTCTTCTTCGCAACTTTCTTGGCTGCCTTTTTGGTTGCTTTGGAAATCGCCTTTTTGGTTGCCTTCTTCGCGACGGCAGTCTTCACAGTGGCCGTCTTCACTGCGGCAGGCTTCTTTTTCACGAACGCCGATTCATAGATTTCGATGTACTTCGATGCCGAGACTCGACGAATCGCTTTGCCGATGACATTGAGTGCCAGATCGTCGCTCGTTTTGAATCGCAGGCAGCTTTTTCCCATATCAAGCTTTTTGCCGGTCTTTTTCCATTCCGCCATGAACCATTCTGACAATGGGCCATCTGCGTAGAGACACATCATGTAAAGCGACATGTAATTCTTCTGCGATGCCAGGCAGGCATACGGCAAAGGCTGTTTCGGGTCACAGTGATACCCGGCAGGATAAATGCGATGCGGAATGAAATAACCAATCATGCCGTACTGCATTCCTTCTTCGCAGTCGCGATCCAGATTGTCGAGGATCACCTTGCGAACGGCATCGATCGATGCCCGGCGCTCCGCAGAGAGTTCAGAAAGGTATTGTTCAACCGTGGTTGCTTTGCTTTGCATGGTTCTTGGCTCAAAAGTTTCGATGACGGCTTCAGGGCTTTTCGGCGAGCAATTCTTCGATTCGGTTCCGTAAGAATTCTTCGCCTTTGGCCCCTTCCCAGTTCAACTCACCATACCACCAGTTTCGAACTCGACCTTTTCTGTCGATCAGGTAAACACTCGGCCACATGTTGTTGCCCCAGGCTTTCCAGTTTTCCGAGGCACCATCCATGATGACCGGATATTCGATTTTTCGTTCGACAACGTTGCGCTGCAGGTTGTCGAGCTTTCGTTCGCTTTCCGTTTCAGGGGTTTGAATCCCAATAATCGTCACGCCGGACTTCGCAAATTTCTCTTGCCATCCCTGGTAGTGAGGCAGATTGCGAATGCAGTTGATGCACCCGAACGCCCAGAAGTGAACAATCACGACGTTGCCCCGCAATTGTTGTAACGTGATGGGTTCGGAGTTGATCCAGGCCGTGACGCCACGCAACTCGGGAGCGACACAGCCGACCTGAGTGATCTTACTTAGGTCAAATGCGGTTCCCAGCAAGTTGCTGAAGTCTGTCTGCTGGCGCGTTGTCAGGATTGCTGAAAACCGCTTGGTATCAGCCTTTCGCAACTTTGCCCGTGCCTGCTCCTGGTTCGAGGCCGACTGTCCTGCGATCTCCTTTTCGGCGGCTTCTCGTTCCTTTGTGGCTTCAGTCAGGGCTGTCCGTAACTTCGTCACCTGATCCGCCGAAAGCTTCAGCTTTTCAGCCATCTCAGGGGAAACCAGAGCTTTCCAGCCGCGTGCCTGCAAGACGATCTGCTGAAACCGCTCCAGTTGAGCGGCGGTCAACTCTTTCTTCAGGCCCTGCTGCAGTCGGGCATGAAGTGAATCGAGTTTTTCAGCACACTTACTGACGGGGACGTCACGCAACTGCCAGAAGGATTCGTCAACTTCTGCGATGGCAGCGTGAATCGCTTCCGTCTGCTTTGGCTTAAGGCCTAATTCCGCGTGCACCGATGGGTCGCGTGCAATGGCAAGCGCCAGGTAAGGGACCGCAGGAATCTCTGGGGGAAGTTCTTCAGTCGTCGATGTCGCAGGCTTCGATGTCGACTTTGTCGGAGTCTTCGGAGCGGCTGCCATCAGCGACGACATGCCAATAGCGGCGATGCACGCAATCGCAAACACGCCGATCTGGCGGGGTATCGAGTGACGAAAAACCAGTACTGACCGAAGCCGCGAATTAGACTGGGCGACAGTGATTGGGGACCGCATATGCCACCTCCTTATCGAGGGGTGATTGTAACATCAAGAATTGAGAATGGATGTCTGAAAAGTCCATTCGCGGCGCTCGATCTGGTAATTCTGAATTGAATTCGTTTTCTCAAGTAAAGCAAAATGTCCGAGACAACACTCCCGCTTTCGCAGTCTTATGCGTCCACTCAACGGGGGAATCACGGACTCCAATCGTTCGTCGCGAATTCCGAAATGCACACCGCCCTGCTCTCGTGAATTTCGACCACAGGAGCCTACCCGCAATTCGTCAGTTTCCTGGCTGATTCAGTGACTCCAGCAATCCGATGGCGACCCAGGCGGTTCCCCAGTAGTGGTAGATTTCATCGCGAGCTTTCAGGCGTTCGGGCTCCACAGACTTTGTAATATTCCTGGAAGGAGTATGCCATGATCCATCTGTTTGCTGGGTCGAAAGGAGGAACTTGCGCGCACCATGCAGGATCGCCACGTCATTTTCTGCTCGAACTTTGGCCAGCACATAGAGCACCAGGCCTGTCGTAAAGGAATCACTCGGTCCTCCCTTCTCCCACGCCCATCCGCCGTCACCGTTCCTCGCTTCGATTAACTGCTGCCGAAGCCTGGCAACTTCATCTGCTGCGCCGAAGCGACGCTCGAACAGGAGTCGCGTTGCGAGCCATTCGCGATTGTCAGGATTCGAAGGCTGCTGCCGTTGATATGCGATAGCTTTCTCGATGGTCATCGAGGGCTTCCGGCCCGAAGCTTCATACGCGCCCAAGGCGAGAGTGGCCCACATCGTTGTCGTCTGATTTGCCGTTGGCAGTGACCAGCGGCGCATGGTGGCAAACTGATTTCCCGGGGTCCACGACCCGTCCTTCAATTGAATCTGTTGCATCAGATCGATCACCCCGTCTCGAAACTCTGCCTGTACCAGTACACTCGATGTCCCGTGATTGCCGAGTATTAATTGGCCCAGGACATCCAATCCGCCGCCCGTGCGATCCACGGCGAACGGAGCCCGTTCAGCGGTTTTGAGAATGATTGCCTGATAGGAAGTCAGTTCATCGCTCGTCAGCAACGGTGTCAGCCTGGCGAGGAACTCTTTTTCGGTCTTGAACGGTTGCTCTATCAAAGGCTTGACTTTCTCTTTGATGACATCGGGCAGTCTCGCTGCTTCGACTTTGCCGAGTTCATAACTCTGCAACCGAAAAAGATTGCGATGCGACAGCGAATCTTTCCGAGTCCATTCATCCCACTCGGCCACTTTTCCGGTATCGACCGTCAGTCCACGCGACTGGGCCGCGCGATGTGACCAGAGCAGGAACGGCACATGATGGCACGAGATACAATCTCGCTCACTCATCCATGCCACCCCCTCCCTTTCCAGAAAGGGAAGGCTTCTGGCTACAGCGGCCAGAATCTCTGCATCGCTGGCAGGCTTTGAATCCTCAGCCCAGCTGGCGCTGATCATGAACCCGAAATTCGAAAGAGCAACCAGACAATGAAGAACTGATCTTGTCCTGTGGCACATGGAATTGTCTCTTTTGTGACTGGGGTATGGCTGCACACGAGAATTATTGCAGACCAAGGCACGGCCCGAAACCAGAATTTTTCGAACGTACGGAATTCCTGCATTCACTCACAAGTTCGGGACCGACTTGACTGCCCTGTGGCCAAACTTTCAACCCTGGTGAATGTTGGCCGGGCGTGCTGGGTGTGGTGATGCCTGACATGAGCGGCATGGAACTGGCCAGGGAACTTACCGACCGTCAACCACATCTGAAGGTGCTGTATCTGTCGGGGTATACTTCTGACGCGGTCCTTCGGCATGGGATCGAACAGGAACAAGTCGATTTCTTGCAAAAGCCATTCTCACTCGACAACCTCGTCCGAACGGTGCGAGCGGTCCTCGACAAGCAATAACGACTTTGAGAAGTAGCGTCCTCCTCACAATCTTACCGATGCTCGCAGTAGTACCTCACATGTTGCCCAGATTCGAAGTGACCTTCGGGGTTCTGCGCGGCGTCAAAAGAACCAGATACGCTGCGAGAATCGCCATCGGAAGAACGATTGCCCAATGAGACATGGTCCAAAGGGCAGGCTGAGCAACCGTGTCTTCCACGTCGAGAAAACCCACTGGTACCGAATTGACTGGAACATGGTGCCACCAGATCCGCGGCGAACCAATTGCTGGCGGATCAAAACTTTTGCGGCATTCAAAACCATGGTCAGTTGCAGAGACAAAATACATGCCTCCATCTGCAATAAACCCGATTGAGTCGCCTGCCGCCATTCCCCACACCCATACCATCATTACCGCGCACGCCATGACGAGAAGCGCGATTCCAGCTTTTCGTCGCCAACTCTGAAGAAAGTCGCCCATCACGTCACCGTGTTATTTCGGATGTGTGTCGCGTCGAAACATGGGTCAGGCGCTGCAGTTTGATGTCCGCAGGACACCACACTGAAACGGAATGTGATCTAAAGGAGATGCTGGCTCTTGATACGCATGTATTCGTTGATCAGCGGTGCAGTGAGATCTTCAGGAAAGCAATCCAGAGTCAGTACACCCGCGTGACGCAAGTCCGTCAGAACCTGTCGGCGCCAGCAAAGGATATCCGCCGCTGCTGCGGCTCGAAATAACTTTCCTGATTCCACGGTATGAAGGTCGTCGACCGTAATGCGCTCGACAGGATCAAACAGCTCGTGGTCGCGAAGTAAAACTGTTAATGGCAGATGACGGCCGACAAGATTCGTGACCTGTGCCTTCATGCGGTCGGCATTCTGACTGTCAATCAGATTTGTCACCAGAACCACCAACGTTCGCTTTCGCACCTGGCGTTGAAGATGCATAAACGCTTCGTCAAATTGACTTTCTACCATCTGCGGATGCACATCATGGACAGCCTGCACCATCCGGTTCAGTTGCCGTCGTCCGCGTGCTGGTGGCAGCCAGCGAACGATGCCATCTGAAAAACACAAAAGACCCGCTTCATCATTCTGTGCCAGCGTCACGTACGCCAACGTCAGCACGGCATCGAATGCCGCATCGAGAAATGATCGGTCACCGGATTCGTTGACCATCATTCGCCCGCAGTCAACCAGAAACACCACTCGCTGACTCTGGTTGCTCTGAAAATCACGTACCGTCAATTTCAGACGCCGCGATGTGGCTCGCCAGTCAATCGCACGAAACTGATCATCAGGCGTGTAATCTCGTAATCGCTCAAATTCATTATCCGTTCCGATACGACGTTGCCGCCGAACCCCCAGCAGCGACGTCCGGTTCAGTCGCGCGTAGAGCGCATAGCGGCTGATCTGTTTCAAGGCAGGATAGACACGCAATAGAAACGGTGAGGGAACTCGCCAGATCCGACTCCAGAGTTTAAAGCGGCTTTCCGTCTGCAGATGTACGTGCTCGTACTGAAAGGCACCACGGCGTCTGGGGACCAGAACATAATGCAGACGACCACGCGAATTGACTGGAATCGTCAGCTCAAACTCCTGATCTTGATCGGTTAGTCCATTCGGGCGATCATCTCGCACCTTGCCAACAAACGTTCGCCTTGAATGATTCTCGATGATGACAGCAACAGGGTGATTCTCACCCCGGGTTGCGATTCGGCCGAGTTCGCGACGCGCGACAAAATCTTTTTTACGCGGCAGGCTGAGCAAATCCAATAAGGCGATCAACAGAATCAGGCCGTCGATGGCCGCAAAAAATGGCCATGCAAACGGATACGGAAACAGCAGCAGTGTCATCACCGCCGGAATCGAGGTTAACAGGCACATTCGACGAGCGGGGGCAATCACAGTCGGGGAACCTCGATCGACTTGAGAAGTAATTGCAACGAACGATCCGTCGTTTCACCTTCCACTTCTGCTTCGGGCGACAGAATGACACGATGGCGCAAGGCCGGGATTACTAACTCGCTGACGTCGTCAGGAGTCACATAGGATCTCCCTGCAAATGCCGCCAGAACGCGAGCCCCTCCGAGGAGCGCGATCCCGGCTCGCGGGCTGGCCCCCATGTAAAATGCCGGCCACTCGCGAGTCTTTCTGACGATCTGGTTGATGTACTTGACGATCTTGTCATCAACAGCGACCGTTCGGCATAGCCCCTGCAACTCCAGGATGCGAGCCGGAGTCATGCGTGGCTGCACCAGTTGAGAAATCGGCTGATCCGCGAAGTTGATTCGGCAATGAAGCTGCAGAATCGAATCCTCTTCGTCAGCGGTCGGGTATTCAACGACCAGCTTGAACAGAAATCGATCCAGTTGTGCTTCGGGAAGGCTGTATGTCCCTTCGGATTCAATCGGATTCTGCGTTGCCATGACGAGAAACGGAGGTTCCAGCGGATAGGTCACTCCATCCACCGTGACGTGATTTTCCTGCATGATTTCCAGAAGTGCTGCATGAGTTTTGGCAGGTGAGCGATTGATCTCGTCCGCCAGCAGCAACTGAGTAAATATGGGACCACGCCGGAAGCGAAAATCTTGAATACGGGAATCAAACACGGGTTGTCCCGTGATGTCCGATGGCATCAGATCTGCCGTGAACTGAATACGTCCAAATTGACAGCCGAGAATTTGTCCGAGCAGGCGAACGAGCAGCGTCTTGCCCAGGCCGGGAACGCTCTCAATCAGAACGTGACCACCGGCAAGCAACGCCGTCAGGGCTAATCGGACGAAGTCGACTTGTCCAACATAGACCTGACTGATCTCTGCCAGGACCGCTTCAATTTCGTCACGCACCGCGGCAAATTCTTCTTGCATTTCCACTATTAGTTTTCCTGGGACAAACGTTTGTGTTGATCGTTGTCACTTGTGTTCAAGTGAGATGAGCCGGAACCCTGCAACCAGTCGCGAACTCGCAGCCTGGCGTACGTGACATCACCAGTCCGCGCAAGCAGAGTACCAAGTGCATCCACGTGCTTGCCGAAGCGAAGGGTTTCAAATTCATCAAAGGATCGAGGGCAGCCGAAGATGGGCGACCGATACCAGCAATAAATCAGCATGGCGAGGACCGCCTGGCCAAAAATCCAGGGGTACGGCTGGACCTGAAGGAACGTCATGATTCCCGGACTGGACTTCCCTTCCCCTTTGAACCATCGCGAGGACGTGACAATTGCCACCCGCGATTTCACCGGAACCAGATCCACAATTTCTGTGGCAAGCGATCGATTTCCCGAATCCACCAGACCTCCGTTCACGAGGGGGGCCGCGGAAGCCATGACCAGGACGTCAATGCCAAACCACGACTGCTGAATCAACAACGGATCGGGGCCGGATGTCCAGAGAACTGTACCGTCTTCTGGTGCTTCAAGCCGACGGTTTAATCGCCAGCGAGCCTTGATCGGCTGCTTTTCGGGACTCGTCGAAAGCGTCGACTGAACCGCGATGGGCTCGCTTGAGGAATTCCTTTTGACAGTTTTTAGACCGTACCAATCCTCCTCTTCCCGTACAACGTCACTTTGGGAGGCGAAGGCGAAGCCGTTAAGCGTTTGCAGCATCGCCCGACGAGCCTCCTGTATGTCTTCCTGTTTTAAGTCTTTCCGTTCCGATACCTGATCCCAGTAGTCGATTGCCGCATCGCTATCGCGAAGTACCAGAATCAGCCGGTCGATCGTTCCATAGGAAAGCAACTCTCGAAGTTCTCGCTTCGTATCAGGATTTAGTGGCCCAAATGTCGTGTGGAATACGACCAGGGTGTCGTATCGGTCAGCCAGCCGTGAAGTGACAAATGGCCAGACATCGACACGACGGTCGTCTTGTTTCATCAGTTCGATGAACGTCGAGATTCCATTGATGCTGGCTGTGCGCGACGTTGCATACTCGGTCTTCAGTTCCGGCTGACAGCCGGCAACACTGATTGCCAGCAACACCCCATAACAAAACCTGCGTATCGCGAGCCCGTTCATAAGCCACGTCCCCTCGAAAGCGATTCGAATTCGACGCGACGATTCCAGACCCGCAGGAATTCCCCTTCAGAAACGGTCAGGTGACCAAAGAATGCATCTTCAAAGAGGCGCATTGAATCTCGCAGCAATTCACGAAGCTCGGGGCGAGTTCGTTCCACTTCCCGCAGGTACTGGCGGTTAGTCTTTCCTTTCTGCAGTTCGACATTACCGGACTGATCAAGCCTGACGAGCTGCCAGCTTGCATAAAACGCCATGGCCTGACCGTACATTCCCTGGGCGGCAAGTCGAGTCGCTTCTCCCAGCAGATCACGGACACCATGCGTCACCTGCGGCAAGGCTTCGAGGCGTTCTGTATCGATCGCTATCGCCTGAACATCCTGAGAACGGACTGTGGGTGCGGTCAGATCGGTTGTCCACTGCAGGATCAACATCAAGAGGACAAAAGCCATGACCGCGATCATGCACCACATCAGAATCGAAGCCGCCGGTTGGGCCGACGGTGATGGACCTGCAGCATCCTCATGCTTTTCAACGACGACTGGCTTCAAAGGTCGAAAGGAATCTTGCTTGGCGTCGTACCAAGGGAAGCTGCGATCCTGAAGAACCTTCTGCACGCGAGTCTGTGCTGGTGAGGATGTCGAAGCCGGCTGCGTGGCAGGGTCTTGTCCATGCGCATCGGTGGTCATCACCAATAGGGTTAACAACAGGGCCGCCATACCAGGCCGCATCGACCGGCTGAGTACCTGGCAAGGATAAATCATCGAGAGGGTCATGCTCCCTCCCGCTGTGCCAGGAGAGTTGCCTGCGCCTTGAGTTTCAGTTCGACGTCCCAGCCTTCGCGTCTGATTCGCCCATCGAGATACGTAACAAACCGAAAAACCGTCAGAAAAACGATCACAAGCCAGAATGCGATGCTCAACTGCCAGTCGGGGTTGTACACACCGTCAGCGAACTCGCCAGGACTCCATTGAAAGCGATCCTCCCACAACGACGAAATTGCCCGGATCAATGTTGCCAGCAAAGGGACTCCTGCGAGCAGGACGAGACCATCGACAACCACCAGAGAAATCAGCCTTCCCCATGCGTTGGAACTCATGGCGTTGACCCGTTTCCAGACTCTGGCAAGCCCAGGACGTTCCAGCAGCAGGACTTCGTTCAAGTAATACATGCCCACAAATGCAACCGGTGAAAGAATCACGATGGCCAGGCAAAGGCCCTTCAACGCGATTTGAAACAGAATCAACGGAATGATTGATTTGAAAAAGTCACGAATGGCTCGTCGTGGTGAGAACTTTTGTGAAAATGTAATCTGCCCCAGATAAAGCGTCAGGATTGATGTTGCCCAGGGGATCTGCAACGGGACGAAGAGATAAAACAGATACCCGTCAGAATCTTCACTGCCAGAAACCTTGAACCAGGAATCGAGAACCAGAATCGGGATGACCCCGACGGCCGACGTCAAAAGTACACCCAGCCAGTGCCTGCCACAAAACAGGAACGCGACGTCAAGGCATTCAAAAATCGTCCGAGGCCGAATGGCCAGTTGAATTCGGTCAAGATCCATCGTGGAGACGCCCTCGAGAGAACAAGCCGAATCCGAAGACATACCCAAGCAACAGCATCGAACTGACAACTGCCGTGGCCAATTTTACTGCGTACGGAAGTTCAGATGGTGAGACATAGCCTTCAATGTACGCGGCCAGCAGAAACAGCGCTGTCGCGACACCAGCAATTTCCAGAGCATTCGGAGCCGCTCGCTGCAGTGCGTCCCCGCGATTCCACCCCTGGCTGTCAATCAGCGACCATCCCAATCGCAATCCCGCAGCCCCCGACAGGACGACCGCCGTGAGTTCAAATGGGCCATGTGCCGTGACAAACGTGAGAAAATTGGATGAAGACGAAGTGCGTGTCATGTGACCGAATATCGCCCCGAGGAAGATGGCATTAAAAGCCAGAGTGAACAGGCTGCCGATCCCCAGAAAGATTCCGCTGGCAAAGCACCGCAGTCCAATTCCAGCATTGTTCCATAGGTAGAAGCCCGTCATAACAGTGCGAGATTCCTCGAAGGCATCGGATTCCATGGGACGTGCATACATGGTTTCCATTTCCTGCAACGTCTCTTCACCGACGACGGACGCCGCAAATCCGTCCTGCATCGCCGCCGCCAGCATCGACCCGCCAAACAATCCCCAGAAGACTGCGAACGCGATCCACGTACAGGGATCACGCAGAATTCGGCGAGGGATATCAACCAGAATTGTTCGCCCCCATTTCCGAATCTGAAAGTTCTCGGCCCGGTAAAGCTGAGTGTGGGAATCGGCAACCAATTGATGAAGATATTGCAGCGTGGACGCAGGAAACCGCATCGATTCGGCGAGCGATAAATCACCGCAAACGGCCCGATAACGCCGGGCAAATGCTGCCAGACGTGCCGGATTCCGTCGATATTCCCCGGCTCGGCACTTCGACACGTCATCTTCGAGTTGACGCCATTCAGGAGTCCGTCGATCAATGACCTCGGCGACTTTCACGGTAACCTCCTGCGCTGGCGATTCCAGTCGGAAGCGATTGCATCCAGTGCCTGATCGAACTCATTCACAGGTTCCGGTTCTGACTCGTAGATCGAACCCGCATTCTTCCGTTTCTGTACAATGAACGCGCCATCCTCTTTCGCGACAACTTGAACATAGACTGTACAGAGCACGACGTCTGGATCCGACTTTGGGGGAAGACTCCATGAACGGATGAAGTGCCTGGACAGGTGTCCCGCGAGCTCTCGCCGTCGACCAGGAGTAAATTCCGCACGGCGCCCGACGTAGGCGGTCAAAACGTCGATCATGGCTGCATCTGGTCGATACCGCGGCGGAATCAGTTCGCGAAGTTCTTCGCTGATCGCCCCCGACTCATGCAAGCGAGGTGACACACGCGCTCCATCAAGCACAACGACTGTTCCCGTGGCGAGATCCCCAAGTCGCTGAAATCGCGAGTTAAACAGCATGCAGACGATGCCGGGAAAGAAAGGAGGAAACAGATCGCCCATGCGAAGAATATTTCGCAGCATCGCCTGACCACCGTTAATCGCCAATCCGTTCTGCGAGACGACTCGCAGTCCCATCGCCTTCTTGCCAAGCGTTTGTCCGTTGTTAAATGCCTCCATCAAACCGCCGTAGCCCCACCAGATGGCAAACGCCATGAACAGCAGAACTCCGACGAAAGCGGTTCCTAGCAGTCCCGTGAAAAACGCCAGCATGAAAAAGAGGAAAGCCATCAAGACAAGATCAACAAGCAGAGCCGCGGCTCGCGTGAACGGTCCCGCAAGTCGAAAGTCAAAGGCCACATTTTCAGGCGTTGCCACGAGTATTGTCGTGTCAAGCACCCCCTGGCGGGACTTTCTCAGTTCGGGCATTGTCAGACTTTCACAACCAGCGTTTTTGCCATCATGTCATGTAACGCCTGCTTCTTGGCCGTGAATGGTTGCATGAAATAGCCAATACCGAGCAACAGTGCTGACAGGATCTTTCCAAAATGACGGCCGGATGCCTGCCCGAAGGTCAGCCGGTTCCCCGAGTGTTCATCGATCACACGCAGACCAGCAATCCGTTTTCCCAATGTGGCCTGCGCTTCAGATGATTCCTGAATCGCATAGTACAACCACATCAAAACGATACTTATCGCATTCTCGAAAAGCATCAGGCCACCAGTATCTAAATTATCTATCGCCTTCAAAGAAATGATGATTGCAAACATCGCGATACGAAGAATGATCCCATCAATGAAGGCCGCGCCAAATCGCTGCAACGTTCCACCGTACGTCACTCGGCGTCCAATCTCATCGTTGAACTGAACCGGCGAGAGATCCGATTCCGGCGCCGCGAATGGATTTTCTGGTTCGCGACTGTCGGGATCGTAGGAATACGGGTTGTCGTCACGAGACATTGTCGAATCCTTTTTATTAGGGATTTACCAATCAAGTCAGAATACTTCGCGTACGCAGGTTCGTACAGCGTGCGTACAGGATCGCGAATGGGATGCACACCCGCACAGGGGCGCATGGCGGCAACTGCGCGCGTGTTTTTTCAAAATTCGGCAGTAAGGTGGGTTTCCAACGTCCAATCCCGCCTCATAAGCCGGGATGTTTGCGCCGCTCTAACCATTGCCTCACATACTCGAATTGTTCCAATGATGGAGTTCGGCCCGCGGTGGCCCTGCAATTCTGATCGTGGCTGTAAACGTAGGATTCGAGCACCGCAACCAATTCGCCGTTGAGCTCCTCCAATTGATCCCTCGAGCCGTTAAGATCAATACTCAACAACAAGGCGTTTGCCAGCTCGTGAGCCGTAATTCTTCCGTCGCGATATTTCTCGCTGATGCTTCGAATCTGATTCACACCTACCCCCCTCACTGCATCACTTTTTCGCGGGCTTTCCCGTACCCGGCCCCACTGGCCATTCAGGACCTTCGGCCAAGACTTCCGCGTGGATCTGCTTCAGCTTTGCGGTCAACTCATTCAACCGTGCTTCATCGGATTTCGACAGATCTTCTTTCTCGGAAACGTCCGTTCGCAGGTTATAGAGTTCAAACCTGGTTAATTGAGCGTTCGATAGCAGTTTCCAGTCACCATCGCGAACAGCAATCCGATTCTCTCCGATCGCTCGATCATACTGCCAGTAAAGTGGTCGGGTTCGAACGACCGAGGCACCTTCAAGCAGCGGCAATACGCTGGTGCCGTCGAGAATTCGATCGCTGGGCGGTTTCACGCCGGCGATCGCACAGAATGTCGGCAGCAGATCGTAGCTGGCGACCGGTTCAGTGATCGTCTGACCTGCCTTGACGCGTTCGGGCCATCGAATGATCCCAGGAACGCGAATCCCTCCTTCATACATGTGCAGCTTCATTCCACGCAATGGACTGGGAGAACCATAACTCCGTTCTGAACCCTTGTAACGATGCAACGTCTCCGGGCCGTTATCGCTGCTGAAATAGACCAATGTATTCTGACGATTCCCACTGGAATCGAGCGACTTCATCAGCCGCCCCACTTCGTGGTCCAGTTGGGTCACATTGCCAAAGTATTCCGCCTGCTCAGGTGTGCTGGCCACTGCTGAATACTGGTCCGAAAACTTGTTCGCCGTGGCGATAGGTTCATGAGGCGAGTGGAGCCAGACCATCAGCAGAAATGGCTTTGAAGAATCTCGCTGCCCCAGCCAACTGATGGCTTCATCTACGATGATCTGGCTGGAATAGCCTTCGATCAGGCCGACTTTTTTACCGTTGCGAACAAAGTTCACCGGGTTCTTGTGGCTGGGAGCCGCGTTGTTTTGTGTCGAAAACCAATGATCGAAACCGTGGTCTTTGGGCTGTGGCTGTTCGGGGGAATTGAAATGTCCGTTGCAGTGCCATTTGCCGACGTGACACGTCTGGTAGCCCGATTTTTTCAGAAGAGTGGCAATCGTGATTTCTTGCGATTGCAGGTGCATTGGACTGTTGGCAGGAATCCAGTCGTACACCCCGAGTCGATTCGGAATTCGCCCCGTCAGCAATCCTGACCGGGAGGGAGAACAGACCGGCGCCGCGGCATAACAGTCCGTCAAACGAGCCCCGTCCACCGCGAGTTGATCCAGATGCGGGGTCTTGATATGAGGATGCCCGAAACAACCGATGTCGCCGTATCCAAGATCATCACAGAGTACGACAACGAAATTTGTCTGTTTCGAGTCCGCCGCCACGGCTGCATTCATAGTCAACGACAAACAGCACAGACTCAGCAGGACCCAGCGAAACATCAGTTCTACTCCCCGGCAAGAATTGCGAAAGCGGTCAGGTGCGGGTGGCACCTCCGCGTCGCGTCTCATCATCTGTTTGACGCGGCCATCCGGAATCACGACGAGTATTTCGATTGCAATTCGAACTCGCAAGCAGGCATCGGATCTTCAAACTTGCCAGCATTGACTTCGCCTGTAATACGTGACGTCTGGTCGACTTTCGCTGTTGGTCGGGCATCGTTAAAGCCATGCCTATCCATCTTGCTCAGGATCGGGCCCGGCACAGTTTGGCGTTAATTGCCGATTGGCGATCGGTGATCCGCTCCGATTCTTTCAATCGCGTCATTCATCGGTCGTCTCGCTTGAAGTTCAAGTTGCGTGGTCAGGTCGCCGGTGGTATGGAACAAACGTACGTTGCGGCACATGCTGATATGGGCCAGTGTTTTTCGTAGATGATCGAGGATATTGTGAGCCACAAACCTCACTTCCGGGTGATTATCAGTGTCATGATGTCTTGCTGCATTGGCTGTGCATCGGGCCCGCAGCAGATGGGATCAGTCCCAGCAGTCTCAGACGTCACGATTGTCCAGGGCAAACCCAATCGAATCGCGGATGGAATTGGATACGCTGTCGGTCTGCCAGCCCGACTGTTGACACTTCACCCCGCAGTCAGCAACCACCAGTTCTCTGATACGACAAAGCAACAGCTCGTCACCTACCTGAAGGATAACGAAATTGCGGACGTGTACGTGCGAGTGAACCAGTACGATCCCGTTGGCGAATGGCATCGACTACGTGAGAATCTGAAGATCTCGCCCGGTTGGAAGTACACGGTGGGGTTGCTGCCTCTGGCAGGGTATACCCTGGTCCCGGGCCGAATTTTCGGCGGCGACATGTACAATCCGTTTACGAATTCGCTGTCCATCAATTCCGACATCGCCGCCGTTGCCTTGCACGAAGCGGCTTATGCCAAAGATGTGAGACGCCATCGATTTTCAGGATTCTATGCCGCGTTCAATGAACTCCCTTTTGCATCGCTCTGGCGACACGTTCAAGGTGTGAACGACGTGGTGGCGTACGCCCGGGAAAACGACGACTGGGAGATGGAACGAGAGACATATCGGGTTGTCTATCCCCTTATTGGCATGCATCTCGCGAGCGGTGGGCTGCACTCGGTACTTGGGACTGAGCCGCTGGAAGGAATGTTCTTCGCGCCGCTGCTGCCGATGGGTGGAGCCATCGCAGGGCACGCTGCTGGCGAAATCGCCGTAGCTCGCCGCCAGCACGAGATGGGAGTGGACCTGTATGAAAAGTCGCGAGACGAAGCCATTCGGCCTCATACTGACGAATTTCGACGCACCACAAATTGAGACAACTGCCTTACGAGTTCGTCACGTGAGATTTTGATTCGCGCGAACATCGTATAATTGGGTTGCGATACTGTGACATTTTAACAAATTCGTCAGCATCTCGATCCAGTTGAGGATTGTGGCACCAAGCTGACGATGTCGAACCGGGAACAAGCTTCGCGGCATGGGCCAGCCGAGTCACGAGACTGTTCGCAGACAATGTCATGCATCGGATTGCCAACGGGCGTTAGGACACATTTCAAATCGCCAGAGGGAACTCGACTGACATGAAGGCACTGGGATTCAAATGGAAGTGCGCTTTGGCATGCGCCGCGATTGCTCTCCTTGTAAGCATCGCGACGTATTGGGGATTATTGCCACCGATTCAAATCGCATGGCTGCTGCCACACGCGGGCCCGAAGCACACGGCCACTCCACAAATCGTGGCGACAAAGCCTGAACGAGTCACTCGATCAGGTCGGGATTCGATTCATGTCCCTGCAGAGGTTGCTGCAAAAATGGGACTGCAGACCGCCGATGTCAGCGTTGTTCAAACCCCCATCAAACTGCCCGGCTTTCAGGGCGTGTTGGCCTTGGATAATGACCGTCTGTCTCGTGTTCACTCGCGATTTGGTGGCGAAGTCGTGGAACTCGGTCGATCCACAGACGGATCGGACCCGACCTTACATGTCGGAGAACACGTCCAGCAAGGTGACTTGCTGGCAGTAATCTGGAGTACGGAACTTGGGGAAAAGAAAAGTGCATTAGTGGATGCCATGGTCAAAGCGAACGCGGAAGAACAGCTTCGCGACCGCTTGAAGAAGCTCTTTGAGGAAGGTGCAGGAGCGGGGCGGAATTACCGTGACGCCGAGAAAGATGTGCAGGCGCGTCATGCTGAGATTGCCAGTCTCGAACGCACCTTGCGTACCTGGCGCGTTACGGACGAAGACATTGAGGACATCCACGCAGAAGCCAAACACCTCACCGAAGAGAGTAAGTCTGCAATAAAGCCGAGCGACTGGGCGCGTGTCGAAGTTCGAGCACCGATTTCCGGAGTGGTTCTCGAAAAGAACGTAGTCGTCGGGGACATCATCGATACAGTGACGGACTTGTTCAAAATCGGAGACCTCTCGCAACTGGTTGTGTGGGCGCACGTCTACGAAGAAGACTTGTCGTTACTGGAGTCCCTCCCGAAACCCATTCCCTGGGCTTTGAATTTGCCATCGTCACCGGGAACCACTTTTTCCGGGACCCTCGATAAAATTGGTGCCATCATCGACCCGACCCAGCACACGGGTTTGGTGACAGGTCGAGTTGATAATCTTTCTGGAAAACTGAAGATTGGACAATTCGTAGGAGCGACAGTTCAGTTGCCCCCTCCAGGCAACGAACTGGAACTGCCTGCCGCCGCGGTTGTTGAGGACGGGCGTGAGAGCGTGGTGTTTATTCAGCCTGATCCGAAGAAAAGCGAGTTTATTCGTCGCTCCGTCAGCGTCATTCGTCGACTTCGAGAAAACGTCTACATCAAGAATGTCGAAACAGGTGTGCACTCGGGTGACCGAGTCGTGACATCCGGCGCGCTGATGCTTCAGAATGCAATGAGCCAATTACCGCTTTCGAACCCGTCACAGGGCGTTGATGTAACCAGGACAGATGAACAGTTTTCCGATGTCGGAGGAATACGATGATTCGTAAACTGCTCGTCTGGGCAGTCGCCAATCCTCTGATTGTCATGATCCTGATGACGGCGCTGATCATCGGCGGGGGATATGCGTTCACGCATGTGAATATCGAAGCTTATCCAGATCCGACTCCGGCGATTATTGACGTTGTCGCGCAGTGGCCTGGTGCCGGTGCTGAACAGGTTGAGCGACAGGTCACAATTCCGTTGGAAGTCGCACTGGCGGGGATGCCGGGATTGGAGACGACGCGTAGCCAGTCCCAATTTGGTTTATCGTTTCTGCGTAACCAGTTCTCCTTCGGCAAAGACTATTGGCAGGCACGTCAGGAAGTACTGAATCGGTTGTCTACTGTCGAATTTCCGCCTGGAGTGGAAGCGGGGATTTCCCCGGCGTCGATCATCGGCGAAGTCCTCCGCTACACGCTCGAGAGCCCGACTGACCCTCTGACCGGCCAACCGGTCTATACGCTCAACGACTTGCAAGCTGTGCAAGACTTCGTCGTAGAAAGAGAATTGAAGCGAGTTCCCGGAGTGGCTGGAATCAGTGGAGTCGGTGGTACGGTCAAACGCTACGAAGTGCAACCTGACCCCGATCGGCTACGTCGCTACGGAATTACGCTGAAGCAACTGGAAGACGCGTTGGCAGAGGCGAATGCCAACGGCAGTGGCGACAACTTGAGCCTGGGCGAGCAAACCAGTGTGGTCCGATCTCTTGGTCTATTTGGCCAGGGGCAGGATCCACAACAGCTCGCGCTGGGAGTCAACGATCCTACGGCTGCCGCAAATACGCTGCGAGCCGAGGAGGCACGACGCTGTCTGGAAATCCGGCAGGTGGTCGTCACATCCGTGAACAACGTCCCCGTTCGGATCGACGAACTCGTCGATGGCGGACCTGTATTAAATGTCGATGGAACTCTTCGCGTCTCTGATCAGGTTCTTGTCTCACGAGGGGTCGTCGTTGGGCAGAAAACACGACTCGGTCTCGCTGCCGTCAGTTATCCCAAGCGCGGGCCGAATGGAGAGTTGTTGACCGATGCTGATGGAGTCGTCTGGCAAGACCTTGAGGACGTCGTGCAGGGCGTCGTTCTGCTATACAAGGGCGAGGAATCGCTCCCTGCGCTCAAACGTGTGTTTGCAAAAATTGATGAATTGCATCAGAGCGGAAAACTGCTTCCTGGCGTGCGAATCGTCCCCTATTACGACCGGACGACGTTGATTGATCGAACGACGAAGACTGTGCACGAGAACCTGGTCGTCGGCATGGCGCTGGTGACCGCAATTCTGTTGATGTTTCTGAGCAATGTACAAGCCTCGCTCATTGCTGCAATCAACATCCCTCTGGCACTGATGTTTGCCTTTGGAGTCTTGTTTGTTCGAGGAAAATCGGCGAATCTGCTTTCGATTGGCGCAGTCGATTTCGGAATCATCGTGGACTCCACGGTGATCATTGTGGAAGCAATCTATCGGAGGTTATCACTCGGAGAAGATCTGAACTTGCCGCTCGCTCAGCGGATTCTACGTGCTGCGGGAAGCGTCGAGCGCAGCCTTGTGTTTGCCACTGCGGTGATGGTCTGCGCGCTATTGCCACTGTTCACCATGACGGGCCCCGAGGGCCAGATTTTCGGTCCGATGGCAGACACTTATGCCTTCGCTCTGGGCGGAGCACTGCTTCTATCCATCACCGTCTCGCCCGTGCTCTGTCTGCTTCTGTTGCGAAGCGTTAAAGCCAAGCCAGACAACTGGCTCGCACGAGGGCTCCGTTGGTTGTACTGCTTCCAGCTCCGGGGGCTTCTGAAAATTCGCTGGCTGGTACTTGCCGGATTTCTGGCCGTCATCTGTGTAACAGGCGTCGTCGCGACCAAGATGGGTCGTGAATTCATGCCAGAATTAGAAGAAGGAAGCATTCTGGTACGCGGAGTTTTCCCCATCAATATCTCACTCGAAGAAGTCGTGGAGCGTGCCCGGCAAGCACGCCAACTGATGAAGCAGATCCCTGAAGTGAGCGTTATCCCAACTACTGTGGGCCGGCCAAACGACGGTATGGACACTGGCGGCTATTACCTGTTTCAAGCAAACCTGCCCCTTCGCAATCAGCATGAGTGGCCTTCCGATCCGCGCCGGGGACGTCCTCGAACCAAGGCTGAATTGATTGAGGATCTATCAAAATCTCTGGAAGAGCATTTTCCGGGAGTTGAGTGGGATTTCTCACAGATCATACGTGACAACGTGCTGGAAGCTCTCTCGGGCGTTAAAGGCGAGAATTCCATCAAAATCTATGGCCCCGACCTGGAGACTCTCGAAACGCTCGGAATGCAGGTGCGGGACAAGTTGAACACTGTGGCTGGCGTTGAAAATGCGGGCGTGTTCCGTAACCAGGGACAATCAAACCTGGAATTCCCCGTCGACAGACAGAAATGCGCCCGTTGGAGTGTATCCGCTGCTGCTGTTCAATCTGTTGTGCAATCTGCAGTGGGGGGAAAACTGGTTACGAACATGATTGAAGGGGAAAAGACGTTTGACGTCACGATTCGATGGCCACGGCGGCTGCGCAGTGATGAACAGGCGATCCTCAACATCCCTGTTCCTGTCGGGAATCATATTACTGGCGAAGACCGCCTTGCACTGAGCAGCACGCGAGTGAGCGGAAGCGCAGTTGGTCTCTCACCCGTCGGAACTGTGATGCCCCGGCCCTCGCCGACTGGCAGCAGTATGAACGCAGCCCCGGTTAATATTGGGACGCCGATGCGGCGGCTGGGAGATTTGGTTACTCCGCTGAACGACAAGGGACTACCCGACGAATCAGCGAAATTCGTTCGACCAGGCGCTTCGACTATCTACCGTGAACAGGGCGAGCGTCTCATCGCGATTAAATTTGAAGTCCGTGGCCGTGATCTGGCAAGCGGCGTCGCTGATGCACGAGCCCAGATCGAACCACTGATTCATCCTCCTTACCGTGCGAAATGGAGTGGTGAGTTTGAACAGATGGAAGCAGCAGAGCGTCGGTTGGCTGGGATGTTCGGACTTTCCATGATTCTGATTACCTTGATGATTTACCTGGCATTTCGGTCCTTCCTCGACGCGGGTGTTGTGCTCGCGAATGTGTTTGCGATGGGAATTGGCGGCGTTTGGGCGCTGAAGATTGCGGGGCTTTATTTCAACGTCTCAGCCGCTGTCGGATTCATTTCCGTATTGGGGGTGGCCGTCATGAACGGACTGCTACTCGTCTCCACATTCAATGGATTCAGGACGAAAGGTCTGGACATGCGCGAGTCCGTGTTGCAGGGGACCGGGCAACTCGTGCGACCAATTATCATGACTGCGCTTGCAGCAATGCTTGGCCTGCTACCCGCAGCATTGTCTACCGAAATGGGATCGGAAAGCCAGAAGCCGTTGGCAATCGTTGTCGTTGGTGGAATGGTTTCCACAATTGTTTGTTTGAATCTTGTCCCCGTGCTGTACAGTTTTTATGGTCACCGGACTCCTCCGGAAGGTGCTGGCGACATGACCCACTGAGTCGTCCTGAGTCGTCATTGCCCTGAATGATCGAGCGGGAGTGCGCTTACGCGGCGTAATGTTTGCGCACCAGGAAATCGCGCATAAAACATTTTGCGCGTTCAACTTAAGTTACGGCACCTTCGTGGCCGATCTTTCCTGTATGGCCTTTCAGGGGCAAGATGCCCCTTTCTCATGCCGCACCATGCGCAAAGCGGCAATTGGCCAGTTCAGGGAGGGACGGTAATGAAACGCCGGTTTGCTTTAAGAATCTACGTCATCGGCGTTGTCGGGTGTATCGCTCTACATGGCTGTCGGAGTTCACAGAAATCCATAAACCTCGGCGCACGAACGATTAACTCGACTAAACGCTTTGCTGATGAAGAGCCAGGCCAAATCTCGATTTCGTCAGCGACTGACCCCCAAAAAACGGCTAAAAAATTACCATTTCGCGACGATGCGGATGCCGAATCAGTCATACCCGTCACTTGGGAGAAAGCTTCGCAGATACCGCCCGGGCCAAGTGAATTGGATGTCGATAACGCATCGCAGGTCCCGAATGCACCGGTATTGACACTTGATGAATCCATGCAACTTGCGGTCGAAGCCAACCCGACACTTCAACAGGCTTACGCGTTTGTACAGCAGGCGCAAGGAAACTGGTCACAAGTTGGCCTGTACCCAAACCCGAAGGTGGAGTGGCATGACGAAGCGAACAACGCCCCGTTTGACGCACACTACGGAATTGTCTCTCAGAACATTGTCACCGCCGACAAACTGAAATTGAACCGTGCGACCGCATCGGCGGATGTCCAGCGTGCACAATGGGAAGCCGAAGCGCAAAACCTGAGGGTCCTCAACGCTGTCCGGATTAACTATATCGCAGCACTTGGCGCACAACGTCAGGTTGCGGTGGCGGAACAGATCTTGAAGATCGCTGACGAGGGGGTACGTGTTTCGAAACTGAAGCTGAAAGCGGAAGAAGTTTCGGAGGCTGACGTTTTGCAGGCGCAGATACAGCAGCGTCAAACTCAAATACTGCTTCGTAATGCTCGCATTCGAGCCGCCGCTGCGTGGCGGGAGTTGAGTAATGTCATCGGCTGGCCGAATCTGCCGGTTCGTCCACTTGCTGGTGAACTCGAAGATGAGATCCCACAACTTGACTGGGATGTTGCATGGCAGGATTTGGTCAGTCGTAACCCATTGTTACACGCTGCGCGAGCTCGCATGGCGGCTGCAGAAGTGCAAGTGCAGAGGGAACAGGTCGAGGCGATTCCCAACCTGCAGGTTTCTGGTGGTACCGGGCCGGATGTCCTTCCCGCAGGAAAAGGATTCCAGATGTATTTTCTGTCACTCGGTGCAGAAGTCCCGGTTTGGAATCGAAATCAGGGAAACGTCACTGCAGCCATGGCAAATCTGCAAGCGGCTCAGGCAGAAGTATCTCGCCTCGAACTTTCGTTGCGCGACGATCTGGCAAATACATTCCAGCGTTACGAATCTGCGCGAAACGAGGTCGAGATTTATCAGGAACAGATTCTGCCAACAGCGGACAAAAACTTGTCGCTTAGCCAGAAAGCTTACGACGAGGGTGAATTCGATTTTCTTCGCGTCTTGATTGCTCGACGCGACTTGTTTGAGGCAAGAGTCAACTATGTCGCAAGCCTCACGGAATTGCGCGCCGCAACGATTGAAATCCAAGGGTTGCTGCTGACCGGGGGCCTCGACCCGGTGTTCAACAACCCGACACCATCGAACTCTGCTGGTCAGACGTCTGATCAGGGTCGCTAAGAATGACGTCAGTGAGATGATGTCTGAGGAGAATTAAGCGTGAAAGGTCTTGTCATCCTGTGGAAGCCGTTGATTGGCGTTATCAGCTGCGCTGGTATCGCCGGTATCGCCGGCTGCAGCGGAATGGCGAAGAAGATTACACATGCTCACCATTCCTCTCGAATTGAGTCGCAGATTCGTATCGACGAAACTTGCGAGAGCACTCCCCATGAATCAACTAACTCGCAGCCAGCAGAATTGACTCTCGCCTCGCATGAAGACAACGACGGTTCGAGGACGGCTCAACTCGACGGTGTTGATGAAGTTCTGTTACCGCCCCCTGCTCTGCCGAAAGAATCCGAATTCAGTGAAACGACTTCTGATCAGGCGACTCGAGTTCTCTCTCAGTTGGCACCATCTGTTCGGGACGTCGAGGGGACGACGATAACTCTCGATGAACTCCAGCAAATGGCAGCGGCATTAAACCCAACGCTGCAACAGGCACAAGCGATGCTGGAACAGGCTCGCGGAAACTGGCTTCAGGTCGGGCTTTACCCTAACCCAACCGTGGAGGCACAGCGAGGCGCAAACAATGCGCCGTTCGACATGTTCAACGTATTCGTCTCGCAAGAAATCGTCACCGCGAAGAAGCTACAGTTAAACCGTGCGGTTGCGTCGTGCGATATCGAACGTGCTCGCTGGGAAGTTGAAACACAGAAACTGCGGGTTTTCAATGATGTTCAGATCCGATATGTCGCTGCCCTGGGAGCACAGTATCAAGTCGCGGTCGCGGAGCAGTTGGTAAAGATTTCCCAAGACGGGGTACACGCTTCTGAACAACGCCTCGCAGGTGAACAAGCCTCCGAAGTCGATGTGTTACAAGCCCGCTTGCAACTCAGTCAAACTCAGATTGTCCTCCGAAAGGCTCGTTTTCAGGCTTCTGCGACCTGGAAACAGTTGGCAAACGTCATCGGAAATCCGGACCTCCCGCCCGGCCCATTGGCCGGTGATCTTGAAGAGGAAGTTCCTGAACTTCAGTGGGAAAACGCGTGGCAACAATTACTCAGCGACAATCCGTTGCTCCGGGTTGCACGTGCCCGCGTAGCGGCTGCGCAGGCTCAGGTCTGTCGTGAGGAACAACAACCGAGACCAAATCTCCATCTGACCGGTGGCTATGGACGGGAGTTCCTCGCACCACAATACCCAATGTACACATTTCGAGTTGCAATTACGCCGCCCGCATTCAATCGCAATCAGGGAAATATTGCCGCAGCGTTTGCGGAGTTGCATGCGGCTCAATCGGACATTGGACGTATCGAACTCTCGCTTCGGAACGGCCTGACAAGGACGTTTCAGCGATACTTGTCTGCTCGTAATCAGATTCAAACTTATCAAACGTCATTTCTTCCATTGGCGGAAAAGAACCTGTCCCTCACTCTTAAGCGATATGAAGAGGGCGAGATTGATTTCCTTCGAGTGCTGACCGCTCGGCGCGACTTGTTCGACGCCAGAATCGAGTACGTGAAAGCACTTACGGACTTGCGAACGTCAGCCATCGAAGTTCAGGGATTGATGCTGACTGGTGGATTGGACGCAGTCGACTCTAAACCGACCCCGTCGAATCGGGCTGGTCAAACTGTCGGCTCGGGAAATTAACTCAATGTAGACGCGCGTGGGAGGTGAGCCACTCAACCCACGAAACCTCTCCAGCATTGACTTCCCCTGCAAAACGTGGAATCTGGTAGTCTTTCCGGCCACCAATCGGGCGTCGGTACAGTCAGGCTTCTGCAGTCTGGATATACTGACGACACAGTTTGAGTTCACAATTCCTGGAGAGACTGATGATTCGCAACGTGTTCGTACTTTCACTACTCACAATGTCCGCTGCCGCATTTGCCGCAGACGCTCCCCCGGAAGCGGCAGACATGAAAGTGATTTTCAACGGCAAAGACCTGACCGGCTGGGACGGTGATCCGCGACTTTGGAGCGTCAAGGATGGCGTGATCCACGGTGAAACCACTAAGGAAAACGCAGCCAAGGGAAACACCTTCATCATCTGGAAGGATGGCACGACAAAAGATTTTGAACTTCGTCTGTCATTTCGCTGCAACGCCACCAACAACTCGGGAATCCAGTATCGCTCAAAACACATTACCGAGAAGGTTGGCAACAACTGGGTCGTTCGTGGCTACCAGCATGAGATCCGAAATGAAATCAAATTCCCCAACATTTCTGCCTTCATCTATGATGAAGGCGGCAAACGAGGACGGATCTGCATGGTCGGCGAACAAGCCACCTGGGAAGCCGACGGGAAGAAGATCGTCAAATCAGACCTGATCGATCAGGCTGGCTGGGAAAAGCTCTTCAAACTGGATGAATGGAACGATGTCGTCATCATCGGCAAGGGCAACCACATCCAGCATTACATGAATGGCAAGCTGGTCCTGGATTTCACAGACAATCATCCAGAACTGGCTTTGAAAGAAGGGATCCTGGCCCTGCAACTGCACGCCGGTGCACCGATGTGGGTTGAATACAAGAATATCCGGATTCGCGAGATCAAGTGATCTGCCGCGACTGTCAGACAGAAGGCACAGAGAAACCTGACACGAACCCGTGTTGTTCTCTGTGCCTTTGTTTTTGAGGGCTTTCAAACGAGTTCTGGCAACGGATTCCAGTTATCGACCAGGTGATGTGGACGGCCAGCGAAGTCTCGCAGGTAGATCGACATCGGGTCAATTCCCATGTGTCGATAGAGCGATGCATGAACTTCGCCAAAGTGAACAGGGCGATCGGCGATGCGAGCCCCTTCTCGATCGGTGGCACCGATCACTTGGCCGGTGCGGAATCCACCGCCGGCGATTAAGGCACCTCCCACTTGTGGCCAGTGATCCCGCCCTGCGTCTGGATTGATGCGAGGCGTTCTGCCGAATTCGCCCCAGGCGACAACAGCCACATCCTTATCCATCCCGCGCTCATGCAAGTCGGTGACGAGTGCATGAATTCCTCGATCAAACATCGGGAAGTGCGTGTTCTTGCACTCGCTGAAGTTCTGGCTGTGGAAGTCCCAGCGACCGAAGTTCAACGTGACCACTCGAGCCCCCGCTTCGACCAGTCGACGTGCCATCAGGAATTGCTCCAGGTTTCTGGGAGCACCGTCGCCATAATTGTTGGGGTCCCCTTTGCCGTAGCGTTCCCGAATGGCCGGGTCTTCCTTGCTCAGATCCAGGGCCTCAACCAGTCGACTTGAGGTCAGGATCTCGAGCGCCTGACGATTGAGAGAATCGCATCCCTCCATCATCCCGCTGGCATCAGCCTCGCGCCGGAACCCATCGAAGCTCGCCAGCAACCGCTTGCGATCAGACAGACGTCCAATATCAACGCCATTCAGTGTCATATCGTCGCGTGCGGGGCCGGATGGCCGAAATGCAGCGTGAGCCACACCAAGAAATCCCGGGTGTCCCGGCGACCCATAAGGGGGATGCCCTGCATTGGGAGCGAGACCGAAGAATGGGGGAACCGATTTATTGACCGGCCCCAGAACTTTGGAAATCGTCGAACCGATCGAAGGCCAACCGCCGGGCGGCTGCCCCTGCACTTTGCGACCGGTGTAACAGATGAACGAATCGTGGTCCCCTGTCGGTGAACCGTAAACAGACCTGACTGGAACAACCTTGTCCATAATCGATGCGATTTTGGGAAGGTGCTCACAAATCTGGATTCCCGGAACGGATGTTTCAATTGGCTTGAATTCGCCGCGAATCTCGGATGGAGCGTCCATCTTCAGATCGTACATGTCCTGGTGCGGCGGAGCACCGACCATGTAGATCATGATGATCGCTTTGTGTGACTTCTGAATTCCGGCTGCCTGTTCCGCTCGCAGCAGTTGAGGCAGCGTCAGACCACCCATCCCCAGAGCCCCGATTCGCAATGCATCACGCCGACTCATCCCGTCACACAATCGATGGGACATCCCGGAAATACTCAGCATCGTGCAGATCCTTCAAGGCAATTACAGCAAGTGGGACGATGAAAAGTCAGTTGGCAGGATGGTCAAAGGACCATTTCAAAGGCAGGCAGATTTAGCGGTACGTCTTGGCAAAACTCATCGGGCAAATTCGATCCTAATCCAAATTCGGCTGGAGGGCCAAGCCTGAAACAGGTTTCGTGGTTGAAAAATGGAGATTCCGTCATCGAGGAAATCGATCAAATCAGTTCTGGAATGGGTGCTCCACGATAAAGAACAGGAACGGGGCGTCCTTCATGCAGGAAAACCCGGTCTGTCGGGACACCCAGTTGGCGATAGATCGTGGCCAGGACGTCGTTGTAATGGATTGGCCGATCCTGAGGTATTTCGGCTCGCGGATTACTGGTTCCCAGGACCAGTCCCGACCTCAAGCCTCCTCCCGCCATTACAACGGAAAAGACATCGCTCCAGTGATCTCGACCAGCATCCTTATTGATTTTTGGTGTTCGACCAAATTCTGAAATGATCGCGACCAGCGTGGAATCGAGCAAACCTCGCTCTGTCAGATCGTCGAGCAGGGTTGCCACCGCCTGATCGAAGCGAGGCAGCAGCGTGTTCTTCATCGAAGCAAAGTTGCCAACGTGTGTGTCCCAGTCCTGATTGTCCGAAAAGTTGACCAGGGTGAACGGAACACCCGATTCGGCCAGTCGACGCGCCAGAAGTGCGCGCTGACCGATCTTGTTACTACCATAACGAAGCCGGGTCGCGGCTGATTCCTGAGAAAGATCAAACGCGTCTCGCGTAACAGGATGGCTGACCATGTCCAGCGCCGTGTTTCGGAACTGGTCGATGCCTGTCATGGTCCCACTGGTATCAGACGATCGTGAGATGGTATCGAGTCGATGCAGTAACCCCTGTCGTTCCTGAAACCGGTCATCATCGACTGCAGGTGACATTACCAGGTATGGTGGAACTTCGTAGGGAGCCGTCGCATCAACCGGAACCGCGCCTGACTCGAACGGGTCAAATGCCATTCCGAGGAAATGGGCACCCGCATAACGAACTCGGTCACCTAACTGCCCTTTGTCCGGCACACAGACATAAGCAGGCAATCCGGGCCGATTGGGACCGCGCAGCCTGGCGACAAACGAACCGACAGACGGTTGGTTATTTCGATTCTTCGTCGTGACGTTCGCGCCGGGGTAATCGTAGCCTGTCAGTACCCAATGGATGGCCGCCTCATGACTTGGCGTGCCATGATGAACGCTTCGCAAGACGTTGAATCGGCCGGTACGGGTTGCCAACTGAGGCAGGTGTTCGCACACGCGATAGTCAGGAGTCGCAGTGGCGATACTCTCGAATTCGCCTCGATATTCGCTGGGGGCCGCAGGCTTCATGTCCCAGGTATCGAGTTGCGAACATCCCCCTTGCAGCAAAATGACGATCGCTCGTTTGGCTGGAGCGTTGGACGGGGCCGAGACCACTGAAGCCCCCGGCAGAGATCCTGAACCCGCGACAAGACTGCCAGCGGCGATTCCCCCGCCCTGCAGGAACCGACGACGGAGCAGCCGGGCGGAATTGAAATCGGGTCCGTTGATCGGCATGGAACATCCTCAGGCAAGCATCGTCGTGCCTCTGACACCAAATGAGAATCAGAGACTTCCGATCCGTATACTACCTTTGTCGGCGAACGAACAGCAAGGCGATTACTTATGTTTGCCGAAGGACGTTTGCGGGGTCTGTGACTCCCAAAACGAGCTCAAGATAAGATCTGCGTTCAGGTTCCGGCAATTTCAAGAATGCTGCCAGCTTGAGAATCGCATCACGCGCCGCTGTCCGACCCGCTTCGTCAACAACCAGTTCGATCTCCAGATATGTCCCGATCGACGGAACGACGTCCACAGCCAGTTCGTATTCCTGGCCCTCCCAGACAATCGACCAGGGAGTGCGACATTTCCGGACCTCCTTAACAGATAGAAACCCAATCAACGTCAGCATTTGTGACATTTGCGAGGAAACGTCAGCCCCATCGGCGATCGGGATCTCGATCTCATGCCGCATTTTCGTAGCCCGATCCAGAACCGGGCCTTTATAGGTAAGACAGTTGGTTTCTCCGGCCGAGCGAATTCGGAATGCTTCGTTCGTTTCCCGAAAATCTCGCACGGGGTGATTGAAGTAACGGTCAACCTGTTCGACAAGAGATCCCGCCGTTGCGCCGAGGGAACGCAAACGCGATTGCATCTCTTCAGGATCAGCGAGCGGAAATTTCAATTCAACTTCGTAAAGCATCGCACAGACCTTTCCGGGGACGGATAGTAATTGGCCAACGATTGTGCTTGAAAACACCTCTTGCCGTAAAGGGGCCTTGCGACCTATCGTTCCGGTTGGAAGGGTTCCATTTGGTACGTAACAAGCTTACGAATTCGGGGGAATGATCATGTTTCTAAGATTTTCCAATGCGATTCTGGCGCTGGCGACCGTGGTGAGTTGCGTGGCAGGGACGGAAGCCCAGGCAAATCCACGAATTGGGGTGTCATTCGGAGGTGGCGGGGTCCGAATCGGGATTGGCAACGGGCCAATATACGGTCCGGGATACTACGGGCCCGGATATTACGGACCTGGCTACTACGGGCCGGGATATCGCTCTGTCCCGGTCTATGTTCCGCAGCCTGTTTATGTCCAACCACAACCGGTGTACGTCCAACCCCGTCCCGTTTACACGCAACCTCAGTATTCAACGAGCCCTGCCGGCCCGACCCCACTTGCAGACGGCGGTGAAATTCTGATTTTCAGCCCCAGCACCAATACTGGAAATATCCGATACACACTGAATGGTCAGCCGTACACTATGCCGCCGGGAACCAAGCAGCGGTTTACGAACGATCGTAAGTGGACAATCCAGTTTGAATCCGCGCCGGGACGCGTGCTGACCTACTCGCTTTCAGCGGATCGATACAAGTTCACTTCAAATGAAGAGGGAATCGGATTCTTTCAGACTCAGGATCTGCCAGAGGTCGCTCAACCTGGCTTGCCACCAGCACCGATTCCAAACCCGCCTGAAGCCCCTGCTCTGAAGACGAATCCCTGATGTCGCGGTTGCCGCTGGAATGATGGGCACATGAGATGCCCATCATTCCTGTCGATTTCCGATTGGTCAGACCTTTACCGCCGCAATGTGCGAACACAGACTATGCAGTCGCTCCCACGTAAAGATTCCCGATGCGTGGCCATCGCTCCAGACGACTTTTAATGCGTAGTTGCCGGAATACCCGAGTTCGATTGGATGAATATCCTCGGGCACCGAATCAGGCTGGATGATCCGCTCACCCGTGATTTCGTGAATACACTGCGCGCAGGGGCATTCGACTCGCACCAGCTTGAATGGCAGCCGGAAAGCACTGCCATCAGACCACGTGATCTCCAGCATTCGGACATCTTTGAGTGCTCGAAGCGATTTGGGAGCAAGAGACATATTTCAACAAGTCCAATCGTAGCTTTCGGGTAATGCAGAAGCGTTTTCAGGCTCGGGCGAGGTTCACTTTTTACGCCAGGCCTTCCGCCATGTTTTCCAATCGTCTCGACACGACTTTACCATCGTTTGCGCTGCCTCTTCCAGCCAGTTTGGTTCCTGAGCATCGAGCCACTGCAGGATCGAGTCACGAGCGTCCCTGGAACCGCAATGGATGTTGGCGGTCTCGGCCCCCATCGATTCAAACATCAGTTGTTCGTCTTCGATGTTATCTAATTGCTCCAGTTCAATCCGTGAACACCGTGGAGCAAGACGACGAACGATCCACGATCCATCAACTCGCAGGAACGGATCGGGGCACCGCGTTGCCCGTGACAGAATCTCTTCAACACGTGAAGAACTGGCACGACCTGTTGACCACATCGCGGTGGCAGGTTGAGTGACCGCCTTGGCTTCTCTGGCAATCCATCCCCCCATTAGATTTGCCATCCCTACGAACCGTGGCTTGCCGAGGCTTCCCATTCCGACTTTGGGTCGCAAACGAATTTCGAAATGAATGTCATTTCGCTGAAAATCTCGATTCAGTGCCGTCACCACATCTGTCGGGACATGCGGAATCGGATCCTTCAAGAGTTCTGTCAGCTTCTTCCAGAATTGAACGGGCTCGCGGTCAGCGTTTGTCGCCAGTTGTCGCAGATCCAGGTTCTCTTCTTCCAGAACAAACGGTTCACCGCCACGTTCAAGCTGCACGACGTAACCTGACAGGATCGCACGACAGGTCTTCTTCGGGCTCAATCCAAACTCCGCACCGCTCGCGCCGACGATCGCACTCGCCGCCAACCTTACTAAATCATTCGTAAACGGAAGGTCGTCCGCTTCGTCGAAATCATTGATTCCCCAGACGAGTCGTCCATCTTGATCTCGCCAGGTCCCGAAGTTTTCGACATGCAGATCACCAATCCCCAGAACCGCCGGAGACTTGGAAACTTCGGGGCAAAGTTCTGGCCAGACTTCAGCCCAGCGGTAATATGTTCCACGAAAAAATGGAAATGTGCTGTCCTTATCGGCCATTTGAGCGTGCTTGTAGTCCAGTTCGTTCTCTTGCAGAGCGATCTGTCCACGCAGCCACGCTTCGAAACGCATCGTCGCTTCGACAAAATCCGTTCCCACGAAATCTCTCCCGCTTTCTTGAGTCTTCTCTCGCTCAAACGAGCGTATGGCTAACAGAATTCTTTCATCGGTCTCCGTGCCGACATGGATCGCATCCAATTTCAGGAGTGTCCCGCGAGCATCCTACTGCTGCGACTCACCCACGTTCCGACGCGACACGGAAGTGCGACCCGCACATGGTAACAATCTGGAACGATTAATGACCTTCGTCATCCAAGGCCTTCGCCTAATTCACCATGCCGAGGATAGCGAAGAGTCGTCGAGGTTGCCGAGTGAAACTGCGTATTGTAG